>CALMVA010000032.1 GCA_937873035.1 uncultured Sphingomonadaceae bacterium
GCCCCCATCACCTGCGCGCCATCGACGATCTGGAAGATCGCGGCGACTGACAGGAAGGAGACGGCCAGCGTCGTCACGTCCATGCCCGAAGGCGTGCCCGCATCCACGAACAGGGCGATCAGCGGACGCGGGAAAACCCACATCATGATCGCGGTGAAGGCCATGAAGCTCTCGCCCAGCGCAAAGCCTGCCCAGCCGCTGCGGCGGATGGCGTCTGCATCACGTCGTCCATGCCCCATGCCAACGCGCACCGTGGTCGCCTGTGCCAGCCCCAGGGGCACCATGAAGGTGAGCGAGGCAATCTGGAGCGCAACCGCGTGCGCGGCGACCGAGGCCGTGCTGATGAGCCCCATCAGGAACACCGCCGCGCTGAACACCGACGCCTCAAACCCCATGGTGAAGCCAATCGGCAGGCCAAGGCGGAAGAGCGCACGATAGCGCGGCCAATCCGCCCGCCAGAAGCGCCCGAACAGGTGATAGCGCCGGAAATCGGGGTGAATGAGAATGATCGCGACCATGATCGCAAACATCAGCGCATTGATGATGCTGCTCCCCATGCCAGCGCCCACCAGCCCCATTTTCGGCAGGCCGAAATGCCCGAGGATCAACCCGTAATTGAGCACGCCATTGGCGATGACGCCAAAGAGCGTGACATAGAGCGTCCAGATCGTCTTTTCCTTCGCCGAGAGGAAGGAGCGGAGCACCGTCATCCCCAAAAAGGGCGCCATGCTCCACATGAGCGTGTGGACCATCGAGGCCGCATCGCGGGCAAGCTCAGGCTGCTGCCCGAGCGCGCGATAAATCTCCTCGGCAAAGGCAAGCACGCCCCATACCGGCACGCAAAAGCTGACGACCATCCACAGCCCCTGCCGCACCGTGCGCCGCACCTCGCGCACCGAATTGCGCTTGCGGCCGATTTCCGAGGCAATCATCGGCGAGGTCGCGATCATCAGCCCCATGCCGAAGATCGAGATCGACATGACGAGATTGGTGGCCAGCGCACCCGCCGCCAGCACTTGCGGGCCAAGACGGCCCAGCAGCACGACATCAGTCGCATGGATCAGCGAGCCTGCGAGATTGGCAAGGATCAACGGCCAGGCAAGCGCCATCGTCGCGCGAAACTCGTCGCGCCATGGCGTTGCTTGGGGGGCTGCTTGCTCAGGCATAAGCCGGGGCTTCTAGACGCCGCGATCCCTGCCGTCATGCTGAACTTGATTCAGCATCCATTCGCTCGTCCCTTGAAGGCAATGGATCCCGAAACAAGTTCGGGATGACGGCAAGGTGACTTCAGGCGAAAGTCCGCTCGATGAACCAGTAGCTTGCGACACTGCCGATAAAATAGGTCGCAGTCAGCGTCACCGGCCGCAGCGCCAGCGGGGCGATGCGCCGGACAAGCGCGATCACGCCAAGCGTCGCCAGCACCACGATCAACTGCCCTGCCTCGACGCCGATATTGAAGGTCAGCAGCGCCATCGGCACTTCACCCTGCGGCAGCCCGATTTCCTTCAAGGCGCCTGCAAAGCCGAAGCCGTGCAGCAGCCCGAACAGGAAGGCGACAAGCCACGGCACGCGCTGCGAGAAGCGCACCTCACCGGGCTTCGACTTCACGATCTCAACCGCAAGGAACATGATCGATAACGCAATCACGCTTTCCACCGGATTCTGCGGCAATCCCAAAAAGCCAAGCGTAGTGCCGACAAGCGTGATCGAGTGCGAAACGGTGAAGGCCGTCACGGCACGCGCGACCACCCATCCGCGCTGGAGCAGCAGCACAAGCGAAATCACAAAGAAGAGATGGTCGAAGCCGAACAAGATGTGTTCGACGCCAATGACCAGATAGGTCCGCGCAACCTCCCATCGGTCCGCGCGCTTCTGCACAGTGAAGCTGGGCGCATCGGGTGTGAGGCGCGCGGTCTGGATCGGCTGGCCGAGCGGCGCGATGCGGACGAGCGCGTCCGTTATTGTCGTATCAAGGCCGTTGATGCCCAGCGCCTGACCGGCAATCGTGCCCCGGCACTCAAGTGGCCAGACAGCGATCAGCGCGTTCGCCTCCAACTTGCGCGAAGGCGTGCCGAGCGTGCAATTCTCCGGCGCAGCTGGCGATGCGCGGCTGACAAGGCCGGTGCGCAACGGCGCCTTCCATGTCATGCGCCACTGGTTTTGGGAAAGCTGAGTCAACTCCAGATAACCGGGCCGCAATTCATCCGCCTGCGCTGGAACCGCGATGCAGGCGCAGAGCAGCGCGACCAGCCAACCGAGCAAGGCGCGTGTCATTCCGGCTTTTCGATCTTCACGCGATAGCCATCGAGCAGCGCCTGATAGGCGCGCGCGGTGCGCGTTTCGAGCGTTTCGGCGCGCCAGTCATTCTCCACGCGCTGGCGCACATCGGCAAGCTTGGGCTTTACGCCTGCCTCCGCCTTCCTGACGCGCACGAGATGGAGGCCATAGCCCGATGCAACCGGGCCGATCCATGTGCCGATGGGCGCTTTGGCAAGAGCTGGAGCAAAGTCATCTCCAAAGCGGCGTGTCACGCTATTCGCATCGGCATCCTCAAGGCTGGGCGGCAATGAGATGGCACGGGACAGCCGGGCCGGATTTTCACCGCGCTTGAGCTGCGCGAGAACGCCCGACGCCGCATCTCGCACAGCATCGTCGCTGGCGTCTCCTAGATAGACCTGATCGAAGCTGAAGCGCGCCTGAGTGGCATAGCGAGCGGGGTTCTTGTCCAGCAGCGCCTGCAACTCGACATTGTCTGGCACGGTGTTTTCGACCTCGGATGAAGCGAGAAACTCCATCTTGGAGCGCAGTCGCCGCCGGACGATCGGATCATCCTGATCCAGCCCCATGCGCAGCGCCTCGCGATAATAGACCTCTTCCTTCACATAATCGCGGATGAGCTGGTCAATCTCGGCAGGCGTAGGCGTGCGCTGCCATGTTTGTTCGAACTGGCGGGCAAGCCAGGTGACCTTCGCCTCGTCGATGGTGATCGTGCGGTCTGCCGGATCAACCGCCGACCCGCGCCAGCTTGCGACCAGAAACACCAATGCCCCTGCGATCAGGAAGTGCGCCAGCGGTTCGCGCGCAAGTCCTCTCACCCTCTCCATGATTTTCATGACCGCGTTCTAGCGTAGTCTATCGGCGAATCCAGCTCTGTGCGCGCCACCCGCTCCGCAAATTGCATTCGAAGATATGCATATTTTATGGTATGTTGCGCACCTAAGCTAAAAATGGCGGACAAAGCTGCATCAAGCCTTGGGGAGAGAAGATGTCTGACCTGCAATTTTTCCAGACTCTCGTCGCGCTGCAACTCCTGGCGCTATTCGGCCTGATCTGCTGGATCGGAATTCTCATCAACGAACTCAACCGCACGGTAAAGCGGGCGGGCGAGCAGATGGTGTTCAAGCTGACCGCCAATCATGAAATCTTCAACGAGCTGACGAAGGAGCTGCAAGAAATCCGCGCGGCAATGCCAATCGGGCAGAAGCACAGCTGAGGTCCAACGAAAAAAGGCGCTCCGAAGAGCGCCTTTTATCTCCACCAATATGGTGACCCCTACGGGAATCGAACCCGTGTTTCAGCCGTGAAAGGGCCGCGTCCTAACCGCTAGACGAAGGGGCCATCAGTGATGGAGCGCCGCCATTAGGGATTCGCGAGGCGGGCGTCAACACCTCAATCGCACCAAGTTGCATCTTCCATGTGAAGTTCCGCAGAAGCACGCCCTGACCACTCATCAACCTTGACCCTGCCGACCACCCAAAGCCGTCGCCCGCGCGCGCCGTGGAGGATCGCCTGACCCAGTTCACTCTCGGCCTGACGGAAAGCGACGGCCTTGAAAGAACGCCCGTCATCGCCTGCCAGAATCGCACGAACATGGTCCTTGCCGACGACATCGGCCTTCACCACACGCATTGGCCCCGCTGCAATGCGCGGCGCGGGCCAGCCCATGCCATAGGGTCCGCCCTGCTCCAGCGCCTCGGCCAAGGCCGGCGTCACCCCACCGGGTGCCACGACGGCATCAATCAGCAGAGAACGGCTCTCGCTCGCCTTGGCCACATCATCGGCCAGTCGCTCATCCAGAAATTCGGCAAGTGCATCGATCTTGCCTGCATCAACCGTCAGCCCCGCTGCCATGGCGTGCCCGCCCCCTGCCACAAGCAGCCCCAAGTCTTTCGCCGCGAGAATCGCAGCACCCAGATCAACACCGGAGATGGAGCGCCCAGAGCCTTTGCCGACGCCCTCTCCATCCACCGCGACGACGATAGCGGGTTTGCCCAGCTTTTCCTTCAGCCGCCCCGCAACAATGCCGATGACGCCGGGGTGCCACCCCTCGCCTGAAACCAGCGCGACAGCACGATTGCCCTGCCGCGCGATCAGCGCATCGGCTTCTTCCTGCACGGCGGCCTCGATAGCCCGGCGCTCATTATTGAGCAGATCCAGCTCTTCGGCGATCTCGCGGGCTTCATCCGGGTCTTCGGTCGTCAACAGGCGCACCCCAAGGTCTGACTTGCCGACCCGCCCGCCCGCATTGATCCGCGGCCCCAGCGCAAAGCCAAGGTCTGAACAGATTGGCGCGCGCGTGAGGCGCGATATGGTGATAAGCGCATCCAGCCCGGCATTGCGCCGACCTGCCATGACCTTGAGTCCCTGCGCCACGAAGGCGCGGTTCAGCCCGCGCAGTTGCGCCACATCCGCTACGGTGCCAAGCGCCACGATGTCGAGCAGATCAAGCAGCTTCGGTTCGTCGCGGCTCTCAAAATAGCCGCGCGCGCGCAATGTCCGCAGCAGGGCAGCCCCCAGCAGCCATGCCACGCCGACCGCCGCCAGATGGCCATGGGCCGCACCTTCATCTTCATCGAGCCGGTTGGGATTGACGAGCGCCTGCGCCACAGGAAGCGCGCTTGCGCATTTGTGGTGATCGACGACGATAACATCCAGCCCGGCCGCCTTGGCCATTGCCAACGCCTCAAAAGCTTGCGCACCGCAATCAACCGTAACCACCAGCGTGGAGCCAGCCTCGGCCAGCCGCACCAGCGCATCGCCAGAGGGGCCATAACCCTCAAGCAGCCGATCAGGAATATAATAGCCCGCCGCGAGCCCCAATTGGCGCAGCAGACGGATGAGGAGTGCAGCAGACGTTGCGCCATCCACGTCATAATCGCCAAAGACTGTCACCCTCTCCCCAGAGACAACGGCATCGGCCAGCCGCTCTGCCGCGCGGTCCATATCGCGGAAGATCGACGGATCAGGCATGAAGGCGCGGATCGTGGGGTTGCGATAGGCCTCCAGTTCTTCAAATGGCGCGCCGCGCGCAAGAAGGAGCTGCGTTACCAGGTCATCAGCCTCGCCGCCCGCGCCGCGCCAGCGCCAGGCATGGCCAGTGATGGAGGCATCAAAAGATCGCGGAAGTGTCATAACCTTAGCGCATAGCCGCGCACGCGCCGGGGCGGCAAGCGCAGGGCGCTATTTGGGCGGGGAAGATTTGGGTGGCGCGGGCGGCGTGGCATCCACCGCCACGCCATCCCGGCCTATATTCACATCCACATTCACTCCGCCAATATCGGTATTCAGCCTGACCGACGGATTCTGGCCGAGATCGACATCGGCGCCCTTGATCTCAACCGGCGGCAGCGCCTCGATAATGTCGTTACCAAGCGGCTCTTCGGGAAGCGGCTCTTCCTTGGGCGCTTCCGACTGGACGGCACCTGAAATCGCCTGCGCCATAAAGTCTCGCCAGATGCGCGCAGGCAGCCCGCCACCATGAACACCGCCACCCAGTGGTTGATTGTCATCACGCCCCACCCAGACGCCGACGACAAGATCTCCCGCAAAACCAACAAACAACGCGTCGCGATTGTCTTGCGAGGTGCCGGTTTTGCCATAAGCGGGGATGGAGAGCCCCGCCGAGCGCCCCGTGCCCTGAATGATCGTCGCGCGCAGCAGATCGAGCATTTCCTTGTGCACCTTGCCGCCAAGGCTGCGCTGTGGGCTGAGAAGTCGGTCCAGAAGCCCCGGTGTGTCTGTGGCGATGGCATGGGGGTCCACCGGATAGCTATCCGCCGCAATGGCAGCATAGGCGGAGGTCAACTCAAGCAGCGTCACGCCAGAGGTGCCGAGCGCAAGGCTGGGGTCTGCCGACAAGGGGCTTTTGATGCCAAGATCGCGCGCCGCCTGAATAACGGCCTTGTCGCCCAGTTTCTTGTAAAGCCGGACGGCCGCGACGTTGCTGGATTTGGCGAACGCCTGTTTGAGCGTGATCTCACCACGATAGCTGCCGCCGGAATTTTTGGGGCGGTATCCGCCTTCGGTAATCTCGGTATCTTCAATCAGCGTGTCGGGCGTCAGTCCGCTGCGCATCGCCGCCAGATAGACGAACAGCTTGAAGGTAGAGCCCGGCTGACGCCTGGCCTGCGTCGCGCGGTTGAACGGCGAGTCCTTGTAGCTCTTGCCGCCGATCATCGCGACGACCTCACCATTGGGGCGCATAGCGACAAGCGCGACCTGTGCGCCACCCAGCGGAGCACGGGCAACGACATTGCGGGCGATACGCTGGAGCCGCGCATCAAGCGTCGTCTTTACCTCACCCTGCCCATAGGCATCTTCGGCCTGCGCGCGCGCCTGCGGAATCGCCCAATCGGCAAAATAGGTGCCAGAGGGCGGCCCCGCCTCCGGCCGCACATCAAGCCGCGCCGGTTGCGCAGCATCTGCCTCATTCTGGGCGATAAACCCGGCTGCAACCATTGCTTGCAGCACCTTTTGCGCGCGCGCCTGCGCGCCTTTCAGGTTCTTGGTTGGCGCAAGGCGTGAGGGTGCCTGCACCAGCCCGGCGAGCAAAGCGGCCTGCGACAGCGAGAGCTTTTCTGGCTGGCGGTGGAAATAATGCATCGAGGCGGCACGCAGCCCATAGGCATTGTCACCGAAATAGACGTTGGAGAGATAGCGTTCGAGAATCTCGTCCTTGGTGAGCCACGCCTCCAGCCAGAAGGCGATGAGCATCTCGCGTGCCTTGCGGCTCAAGCTGCGCTCTGGCGTCAGGAACGTGATCTTGGCCAATTGCTGCGTGATCGTGCTGCCGCCCTGCGTGCCGCCATCTCCCAGATTGTTGACGAACGCGCGCGCCACCCCGCGCGGATCTACGCCCCAGTGAGACAGGAAGCGCCGGTCCTCAATGGCGATAAAGGCCTGCTTCACATGGTCCGGCAGGTCAGCTGCCTTTACCGGCGCGTCGATATTCGCGCCATTACGTGCAATCGGCTGGCCGTCGGACGTGAGCAGCGTCAGCTCTGGCGGGGCAATCGGCTGAAGCGACTTTGACAGCGGCGCGGTGAAGGCCAGCCATATGAAAATGGCAAGAAACAGGAGCAGAGCAGCCCACAGCCCACGCTTGATCCACAAAAAACGCCTTTGCCACAGCGTGCGCGCGGGCGCTGCACCGGGATGCGAGGGCGCATCCACCTGATCATATTCAAACTCTTCATCATCCCAGTCCGTTTCGGCCGGGGTATCTTGTGCGCGATCCGACATTGCACCTGTATTAGTCATGTAGAACGCCGAGCGCGAGAGAGATTTCGACCAGCGTGGACACAGCGGCGCTGATGGGTGGATCAACGAAAGGCGTAGAGCGTAAAATTCGCGGTCTGCGCGACCTGCCGGACAAGGCCCGGTTCGGCTGAGATATAGCCCAGGACGCGCACTTCATCAGTGTCAGATGGCCTCCGGTCGAGCAGAAGGAAGCGCGCCCCTAGCCGCCGCTCAGGATCACGAATGTCGCGTGCCGCGGGATGCTCGTTCCAGATGCCAGCCTCGTCTCCGCTGAAAACAGCAACAACGCGCGGGTTGCGGGCGAGGATGATTTCGCCATCGGGAATCATGGTTCCAATGGCCGCCAGCTCCCGGCCAACAGCCGCATCCACTTGCCGCGTGGTCATGACTTCAAAGGGATTGTCCACGCGATAGCTCGCCCCAAAGCAAGCCACAAAAAAGGCGAGCGTGCCGACCATCGCAGTCGTCGCTCCAAATCTTAGCGCAGCGATACCCCGCACCGCGAATATCATCAGCAAGGGAAGCAGCGGCACAAGGTAGCGCGCCGTCTCCAGCCGGACCGGAAAGAGAACGAGAAGGCCAAGATAGATCGGCACAAACAACAGCGCGGCCCCAATTCGCTCCCGCGCTGCCACAGCCCATCCGAGGAGCGCGGCAGCCACAAACACCAGAGCGCAGGCCAGATTGCCGCTCTTCCCGAAGCTCAGGCCAAGTGCATAGCTCAGCCCCTTAAGATAGTCCCGCGCGGCATGGGCAAGGTAAGCAACGGGTGCCTCGCCGATCCGGTCAAGGTAAGAAAGATAGGTGCTCGACGCATCGGCATGGAGCAGCTTGTTGCCAAGGACCGCAAATCCCATGCCAAGCGCCACGCTGCCGATGCGCGACTTCCAGCCGGGTGCGCGACAGGCAATATCGGCAAGAACAAGTGCTGCTGCCAGCGCGATCCCAGCTGAACGCGTCGCTTCCGCCATGCCGACGGCAACCGTCAGCGCAGCAAGTGCAGACGGATTTCTGGCCCGGTCATGCAGCCAGAGCGCAAGCAAGGCCCAGGCGGTGAAAACAAGATCAGACGAGATCGTATCACGCAGCGACACAAGTTGCGGCACAAAGCCCGTCGCACCTGCCACCAAAAGCGCCCAGCCGGTATCGAGCCAGTGGCGGGCAAGCGCATAGGTTGCCGCGACAATGGCGATAAGCGCCGCACAGCCGACCAATTCAAGCTGGCCAAGATCCAGCCCCCAAAGGCTGAAAGGCACCGCCAGCAATAGCGGATAGCCAAAGGGGTAGGCCGCAGGCGAGATAATCGCATTGGCTGGATTAGGAACATAACCCGTCTGCGCGTAAGGCAGCCCCTCCACCAGATTGCGGGCGTGCATGATGTAGAGGCCATAGTCTGCGCCGACCCAGCGCTCTGCAGCGCGGCGCGTGACGATAACAAGCCCGGCATAAGCGACCAGAAGAAGCAACGCGAAAAGGGTCGATGCCCTATCGGCATTGCTGCGCCTGCCGCCCTTGCCCATCAGCTCAGCCGTGCTTGCGGTGTTCGCCCTTCACCCAGCGCACCGTGCCGGAGCTGGCGCGCATCACGACGCTTTCGGTCGTCATCTTGCCGCCCGGCAGGCGCTTTACACCATCAAGCAGCGAGCCATCGGTCACGCCGGTGGCCGCGAAAATGCAGTCCCCCTTGGCGAGTTCCTTGAGGTCATAAATATAGTCGAGATCGGTGATGCCCCATTTGCGGGCACGGGCACGCTCGTCATCATTGCGGAACAACAGGCGACCCTTGAACTGTCCACCGACGCAGCGCAGCGCGGCTGCGGCCAGCACGCCTTCCGGCGCACCGCCAGAGCCCATATACATATCGATCGTGGTTTCCGGGTTGGTCACCGCAATCACGCCCGCCACGTCGCCATCGGGAATGAGCATGATGCCGCAGCCAATGCCACGCAGTTCTGCAATCAGCTTTTCGTGGCGCGGGCGGTCCAGCACGCAGACGATAATTTCATTCGGCTCCACGCCCTTTGCCTTGGCCACGGCCTGCACGTTTTCGGTGGGCGACTTCGCAAGATCGATAATGCCTTCGGGATAGCCGGGGCCGACCGCCAGCTTGTCCATATACACGTCAGGCGCGTTCAGAAGATTGCCTTCTTCGGCAACCGCCAGAACAGCAAGCGCATTGGGGCCAGCCTTGGCGGTGATGGTCGTGCCTTCAAGCGGATCGAGCGCGATGTCGATTCGCGGGCCTGAGCCGATGGCAGAACCAACCTTTTCACCAATATAGAGCATCGGCGCTTCATCACGCTCGCCTTCACCGATGACGACCGTGCCGTCCATCGCGAGTTCGTTAAGCGCGGCGCGCATCGCTTCCACAGCCGCCGCATCCGCCGCCTTTTCATCGCCACGGCCAATCAGGGTGGAGGCATTGATTGCCGCAGCTTCGGTGACGCGCACCATTTCCAGAACGAGAACGCGATCAAGAACCTTGCTGGCCGTTACCATTGGACAATCATCCCCGGTTGTTACAATTTGCGATGCCCGTAGGACAGGACGTGTATGATGTCGAGACGATGGAGCGTGTTTAATCTGGCTGTCATGCTGGTGTCATCGTCGGCTGCGCTTGCCGAAATCGGAACTTCCGAAACCGCGACAAAAGCCGCACTTGAGGCGCATCGACAAATGACGAGCGTGGAGCCCCGCTGCCGCCAGCCCGTTGGCGACGAGATCATGGTGTGCGGCAGGCGCGATGCTGACCGTTATCGCGTTCCGCTGATCGAGCATGACCCCGGCGACCCGCGCACCGAAACCGTGATGGGCCAGCGCGAGCGGTTGCAGAACAAGACAACGCCGTGCCAGCAGCGCGGGCCTTATCTCATCGGCTGCGGCATGGTGGGCGTCAGTGTCTCAACAACGATTGGCCGTGAAGGCATCCGCTATCGCCCGCTGGCGAAATAGCGCGGCTCAAACGTCGAGAATGTGCATCACCACGGGCGGTGCCTGTAGCGCATCCGAACCCTCAAGCAGCTTGAGCGCGTGCGTGACGTTCGCCTCGCGGCACTCATGCGTCACCATGGCGACAACCGCCGCCCCTTCCGCCGTCACACCGCGCTGGCTGAGTGACTCGATTGACACGTCCGCATCACGCATCGCCGCCGTGATCTCTGCCAGAACGCCTGTCCGGTCTGCGACGATGAAGCGGATATAGCTGCGCCCCGTGCGCTCGCCCGAAGGCGCACGCCCTGTTTTGGCCAGGCTTGCAACGGGCATGGCGAAGGCCGGGCCGGTTTCACCGCGCGCAATGTCGATAAGGTCGGCAACAACCGCCGAAGCGGTCGGCCCCTCGCCCGCACCCCGCCCCTGAAGGAACAGGCGGCCAACGAAATTGCCTTCCGCGACCACGGCGTTGAGCGAGCCCGTGACGTGCGCCAGCGGATGTGCGAGCGGAACGAGGCAGGGCTGAACGCGCTGGAACAACCCATCACCATTGGCAGAGGCCATTCCGACCAGACGGATACGATGGCCAAGCGCCTGTGCCTCGACAATGTCTGCCGCGATCACATGGCGAATTCCGCCGATGTCGACGCCCTCGAAATCAATCGCTGTGCCAAAAGCAAGGCTCGCAAGAATGGAAAGCTTGTGCGCGGCATCAACGCCATCGATGTCGAAGCTGGGATCAGCCTCGGCATAGCCCAGCGCCTGCGCTTCACCCAGCACTTCGGCGAAATCGCGACCCTCACTTTCCATCGTCGAGAGGATGTAGTTGCACGTGCCGTTCAGGATGCCGAACACTGCGGCGATCTCGTTCGCGGCAGCGCCTTCGCGCAAGCCCTTGATGACGGGAATCCCTCCCGCGACGGCGGCTTCATATTTGAAGGCAACGCCCGCCTGTTCGGCATCGCCTGCCAGTTCAAGCCCGTGATGCGCGATCATCGCCTTATTGGCGGTCACAAAGGCACGGCCACCCGCGATTGTATTGCGCGCGAGCACGAGTGCCGGGCCGTCCGACCCGCCGATTAGCTCAACCACGACATCGACGCCCGGATGCGCGGCAAGCGCCGTCGTATCATCAACCCATTCAAAGCGCGACAGATCGACACCGCGATCCCGATTGCGATCCCGCGCCGACACCGCGACAATCTCGATAGGCCGCCCGGCGCGCCGCTCGATCAGGTCACGATTGGTATCGATCAGCTTGACGACGCCTGCCCCGACCGTTCCCAGTCCAGCCAGCGCGACCCGCAACGCATTCGCCATGTGTCTGCTCCACTCTTCAATTCGGGGACGGCCTTTAGGGGGAGTAGCCGCTTTTGGGAAATGGCTTTTGCACAGCGACAGCAATGCGGATGCGGGCAAGGCGTTCACATTCGCCGGCAAGACTGTCTCACTGCGGCACAGCCCCAAATTTGCAGGCGATCTGGATGCGTTTTTGTGCTTAGGACCAAAGTCGATCCAATTTTGCATGAGTTATCGCCCCCATGTCCGGCTGGCAGATGCGCCATCCTCTTTTGATGCGCTGGAAGCGCAAGCCGCTCTGGTGGGCGGCGGCGGGCGCAGCCTTAACCATGTCTTTCGTTGGATTACAGGCAGCTAGCTATTCCGAAATTCCTGGCGTGCGCGGACACGACCTCACGATTGTGCTGGATGAGCCGGTGCCGATGTTCGCAGGCGGCTCAACTGCGCTGATGCCCGACTCGGCGGCGCTTGATGCGCCCGTGCCGATGCCAGTGCCGCTAGATGCAGCGGGAAATCCGCTTCAGATAGCCCCGGCCACGAACGATTTTTCAGCCAAACCCTTTTCGCTTTCCGGGCGTTTTGATCCCGGTCCGGCGGCCTCGCCCTATGTGTTTGCGAAAGGCTCAGCCTCCGATACGCTGCGCGCGGCAATCTGCCTGACAACAGCTATCTATTATGAAGCGGCGTCAGAATCGGATGATGGCCAGCGTGCGGTGGCACAAGTCATTCTCAACCGGGTCCGCCACGCCAACTGGCCCAACACCGTGTGCGGCGTTGTCTATCAGGCATCCGATATGCCCGGCTGCCAGTTCAGCTATGCCTGTGACGGATCAATGGTCCGCGTGCCGAGCCGCGAAGGATGGGCACGGGCGAGCCGCATCGCACGTGCGGCACTTGCCGGCGATGTCTACGCACCCGTGGGCCTTGCGACCTATTATCACACGCCGCAGGTAAATCCGGCGTGGAACCGGCGGCTCTCGATCACCGCGGTCATCGGCAATCATATCTTCTACCGGATGCCCGGCACCATCGGCGCGCCGCGCGCTTTTGCGGATCTTTATGTGGGTGGCGAGCCTGCGCCCGGCCCGCTTCCGCGAAGGACGCCCTGGCCTGTGCCGACACCGGCAGCCACGGCGTTCGAAGCGACCACCATCCCCGCAGTGCCCTACCCCGCAGCCCAAGCCCCGGCGTCGACGCCGCAATCAGCGCAGCGCCCGGCAGACGACAATCGCTATGTGCAGGGCGCGCTCCCCGAAAGCGATATTCGCCCGGAATATCGCTCATCAGGCGAGTGGATCAAACGCTAGGGTCCAATAACAAACGGTGCGCGAAACACTTGCCCGGCCACCAGCTTGGCGGGAACCGTGGCAGCCCAGCGAAACCCCTTGCGATAAAGTTTGAGTGATGATTGCTCGATCATGATGCGCCCCGGCCACAGGCTCGCCCTGCCGCCGATGCCCAGCTTCCAAACATTTCCTGCCAGCACCGCGGCCACGGGCGGCGGGTTGCAACCCAGAATTGCAGGGCCAACTGCCGGATTAAACTCCAGCGTAAACTCTTCAGCGCCAATGTCCCCCCACGTTGTCAGCACGCGAAAACCATAGGTCACGCGCAATCGGCCAGATGCGGCCCACGCGATGCTTGGCCCCGTGAAATTGGGGTCTTCAGGATCAACATGAAAGTCGAGGGCAGCCAGTTCCGCCGGGGGCACGCCGCTGGCTGCCTGAGCCGCCAGAAACGCATTGAACTTGGCGGACGTGCAAAGCGCCTTGTTGACCGCCGAAAAGCGATGTTCGTTTACGAACAGCAACTGGTTGCCGCTCGCCATGTCGAACACACGAACATTCGCATCCCGAAAGGTCGGCGCGATTTGCTCGGAATAGGCAGCGAACCGGGCATTGCCGCGCGCCACGATAATCGCCTGAAAGGTTTCAGGGGCAAGCCCCCCTGCCCCCATCGCGCCGGGCAGTTTTTGCAATACCGCAGGCGCGCGCGCCGCCGGTGGCCGCGCGACGGTTCCGCCCGGCGCGAGCGCCGCCGTCCAGAGCGTTTCCTCGCCCGTCAGCTTGTCGAGTGTCACATAGGCAAAACGCCGCGACTGTGCGTGCGCGCCATCGCCAGCCAAGGCGGCAAGAACGATCAATCCCGTCAACGTCCGACGCATAGATCACATCTCCCATTTGGCCTGCCAAAACCTTATATGTCCAAAGGCTCGGCGTCCGTGACCCTCATCACGGGACCAACGTCATTTCCTGCTCGCCCCTTGCCCGGATTGAACAAATATGGAACATACCAGCCCATGCTGACTCACATTCAGGTTCGGGGCGCGCGCGAGCACAATCTCAAGGGCGTCGATGTCGATATTCCGCGCGATACGCTCACCGTCATCACGGGCCTGTCCGGCTCAGGCAAATCAAGCCTCGCCTTTGACACCATCTATGCCGAGGGCCAGCGCCGCTATGTCGAGTCGCTTTCGGCCTATGCGCGCCAGTTTCTTGAGATGATGCAAAAGCCCGATGTGGAGCATATCGAGGGTCTCTCGCCCGCGATCAGCATCGAGCAGAAAACGACGAGCAAGAATCCGCGCTCGACCGTCGCCACTGTGACCGAAATCTATGATTATATGCGCCTGCTTTGGGCGCGTGTTGGCATCCCCTATTCGCCAGCCACGGGCCTGCCAATCTCCGCGCAAACCGTGAGCCAGATGGTTGATCGCGTAATGACGCTGCCGGAAGGCACCCGGCTCTATCTGCTCGCGCCCGTGGTGCGTGGCCGCAAGGGCGAATATCGCAAGGAGCTTGCCGAGTGGCAGAAGGCGGGCTTCACCCGCGTCCGCATCGACGGCCAGTTTTACGAGATCGACGAAGCCCCCGCGCTCGACAAGAAATACAAGCACGACATTGAGGTGGTGGTGGACCGCATTGTCGTGCGCGACGGCATCGAAACGCGCCTTGCCGACAGTTTTGAATCCGCGCTCAAGCTTGCGGAAGGGCTGGCCTTTATTGATCCTGCCGATCCTGTAGCGCCGTCGCCCGACGGAGAGGAAGAAGGCAGCGGCTTCAAGCTCGACAACGCACCGCCGGGCCGCATCGTCTTTTCAGAGAAATTCGCCTGCCCCGTTTCGGGCTTCACCATCGCCGAAATCGAACCGCGGCTCTTCTCGTTCAACGCACCGCAAGGTGCCTGCCCGGCCTGTGACGGGTTGGGAGAGCGGCAATATTTCGATCCTGAACTGGTCGTGCCCAATGAGGCGCTCTCGATCAAGGACGGCGCGATTGTCCCCTGGGCCAAATCAAACCCGCCCAGCCCCTATTATATGCAGGTGCTTGCCTCGGTTGCCCGGCACTTTGAATTCAGCCTCACCACCCCGTGGAACGAGTTGCCCCAGCAGACCCGCGACATCATCCTCAATGGCGCTGGACTGGAAATCATCCGCCTGACTTTTCAGGACGGGCGCAAGACCTATGATGTCCACAAGCAGTTCAACGGCGTGATCGGCAATCTCAACCGTCGCCTGCTGCAAACCGAAAGCGCGTGGATGCGTGAGGAGCTTTCAAAGTTCCAGAGCGCGGCCCCTTGCGAAACCTGCGATGGCGCGCGCCTGAAGCCAGAGGCGCTGTGCGTGAAGATTGCGGAATCGACGATCAGCGATGCAACGCGGCTTTCAGTCGTCGATGCCGTCGCATGGTTTGGCGCGCTTGAAGAAAAGCTTACCCCGCAGCAGCAGCAAATCGCCAAGGCGATCCTGAAGGAAATCAACGAACGGCTTGGCTTCCTCAACAATGTCGGGCTGGACTATCTCAACCTCAACCGCACATCGGGCACGCTTTCAGGCGGGGAAAGCCAGCGCATCCGCCTCGCCTCGCAGATCGGTTCGGGCCTGTCGGGCGTGCTCTATGTGCTCGATGAACCATCGATCGGCCTGCACCAGCGCGACAATGATATGCTCCTCGTCACGCTGCGCCGCCTGCGTGACCTTGGCAATACAGTCATCGTCGTTGAGCATGATGAAGACGCGATCCGCCATGCCGACCATATTATTGATATGGGGCCGGGTGCCGGCGTGCATGGCGGGCAGATCGTGGCGCAAGGCACGCTTGCGGACATCGAAGCCAGCGACGGCAGCCTGACGGCGGATTATCTGACGGGCCGTCGCGAAATCAGCATCGCGTCCACTCGCCGCAAGGGCTCAGGCAAGAAGCTGACCGTGAAGGGCGCGCGCGAGAATAATCTGCGTAATGTGACCGCCTCGATCCCGCTCGGCACCTTTACGTGCATCACGGGTGTTTCAGGCTCCGGCAAATCGAGCTTCACCATAGACACGCTCTATGCCTCTGCTGCCCGCCAGCTGAACGGCGCGCGCATCGTGGCGGGCAAGCACGACAAGATTGAAGGGCTGCAATATCTCGACAAGGTCATTGATATTGACCAATCGCCCATCGGCCGCACGCCGCGCTCCAACCCGGCGACCTATACCGGCGCCTTCACCAATATTCGCGACTGGTTTGCCGGCCTGCCTGAAGCGCAGGCGCGCGGATACAAGCCGGGGCGCTTCTCATTCAACGTCAAGGGCGGGCGCTGCGAAGCGTGCCAGGGAGATGGCGTCATCAAGATCGAGATGCACTTCCTGCCCGATGTCTATGTGACGTGCGAGGAGTGCAAGGGCGCGCGCTACAACCGCGAAACGCTGGAAGTGAAGTTCAAGGGCAAATCTATCGCCGACGTGCTCGACATGACGGTTGAGGATGCCGTGGAGTTCTTCAAGGCGGTGCCGCCGATCCGTGACAAGATGGCGATGCTCGCCGAAGTTGGTCTTGGCTATGTGAAGGTCGGCCAGCAGGCCACCACACTTTCGGGCGGGGAAGCGCAACGCGTGAAGCTGGCAAAGGAATTGAGCCGCCGCGCCACGGGCAACACACTCTACATTCTCGACGAGCCGACCACGGGCCTCCATTTCGAGGATGTGCGCAAGCTGCTGGAAGTTCTCCATGCACTGGTAGAGCAAGGCAACAGCGTGGTCGTGATCGAGCATAACCTTGATGTCATCAAAACCGCTGACTGGATCATCGATCTGGGGCCGGAAGGCGGCGTAAAGGGCGGAGAGATCGTCGCCGAAGGGACGCCCGAAAAAGTCGCGGAAAATCCCCGCAGCTTTACCGGTGCCTATCTTGCCCCGCTATTGGCCAAAGGGCGCAAGGTAGCCCCAAAGCAACTGGCGCTCGACGAGGCGGAATAGGCGCGCCGTGCCGCGCCACACGCACATTTTTCGTTCATTCCTCTTAACGCCAGCGGAGCCAAACCACTCCAATCCGGTTCCGTATAAATACGGAAAATATTGCAAAACAATGCGTTACCAGCTTCCGTATTAGCCGCAAACAACGCGTTTACGCGGGTTTACGCGAAATTAACCTTTCAACTTCATATGTTTTTTGGTTAATGGATCACGTCCCGCTTTCAACCATTCCGGCGGGACTTAGTAGGCTGCAGAAGGGGGCGTGCCAATGCGCGTGTTGCTGATCGAAGACGAGCCGACGACGGCGAAAGCCATCGAGTTGATGCTCACCAATGAAGGCTTCAACGTTTACTCAACCGACCTTGGCGAAGAAGGCCTCGATCTCGGTAAGCTCTACGACTACGACATCATCTGTCTCGACCTCAACCTGCCTGATATGCATGGCTATGACGTGCTGAAGAAGCTGCGCAGCGCCAAGGTGCAAACGCCGGTGCTCATTCTTTCGGGCATCAACGAGATGGACTCCAAGATCCGCGGCTTCGGCATCGGCGCTGACGATTACGTCACCAAGCCTTTCCACCGCGAAGAGCTGGTCGCGCGCATCCACGCCGTGGTCCGCCGCTCCAAGGGCCATTCGCAATCGGTTATCCGCACCGGCAAGCTCTCGGTCAATCTCGACGCCAAGACGGTGGAAGTCGATGGGGCCCGCGTGCACCTGACCGGCAAGGAATATGCGATGCTTGAGCTGCTCTCGCTGCGCAAGGGCACCACGCTCACCAAGGAAATGTTCCTGAACCACCTTTATGGCGGCATGGACGAGCCTGAACTCAAGATCATCGACGTGTTTATCTGCAAGCTGCGCAAGAAGCTGGCGCTGGCCTGCGGTGGCGAAAACTATATCGAAACCGTTTGGGGCCGCGGCTATGTGCTGCGCGACCCGGAAGATCAGGCTGTGGCGGCCTGACGCCTTTCCTGATGGAGGACATTGAAAAGCCGGGCTGCACCATCAGCCCGGCTTTTCTTTTGTGCGAACGACACTTCCCCTGCCCTGCAATGAAAAACCCCGCCGGATCGCTCCGGCGGGGTTTCTGTGTTCGAGGCTGATCGAAAGGATCAGGCGAAGGTAACAGCCACCTTCTCACGACGACGCATTGCGGCACCAACAAGGCCGAAGCCAGCCAGCATCATCGCCCAGGCAGCGGGCTCAGGCACGCCGCCATTGCCCGGCGTCGAGCTGCCAAACGTCACATCGTCAAACACGATCTGGTTGGCAACGCCCGCGAAGGAAACCGACTTTGCGGTGCCGGCGAAGTTCACCCCAACGGCCGAAAACGGGCAGAAGCCGGCGTTGTAGCCAGGGCATGAGCCAGCGTTGGGCGAAAGGTTGAGAGTGGCAAGCAGGTTGCCCGTCCCGTTGATGCCGTCATAGACCGAAACCGATCCCGAATAGCTGTATGAGACATAGTTGAACGAGAAGCCGGTGGTGAAGCCTGCGGCCACGTTCATAAAAGTCTCACTGCCATCCAGAAAGAACAGCCCGCCCTTTTGCGAATTGGGATCGCCAAAGCCGCCGCGCGACGTGTTGCTGCACGTCACTGACTGCGAATTGAGGCAAATCGCGAGCGCATTACTGCCAAAGTCGATGCCATAATTGGTGCCGCTCGTGCCATCGCTGCTGGTTCCGCCATTGTAGAAGCCGAGAATATTGGCAAAGCCAGACGGGTAGGTTGCGTTGACGCCTTCAAAATTGAGTGAAACAACCGCTGCGTTTGCGGTGACGGGCAGAGCGAGCATGGATGCCGCTGCCAGCGTAGCCTTTAATGTCGTGCGCATAAAAACACTCCTGATTAATCATCATAGCCATTCATTGACGGCGGAGTGCGACCTTGTGGTTATCCTAAAGTTAATGTGATTCGCCGCAGGAAGCAATCTAAAGCTTGACGATTGAATCCCGCGGAAAGCGTCACATCGTGCCATTTTGACGCACAAATGAAGAAACCCCGCCGGATCGCTCCGACGGGGTTCTTGTTTCAGGCCTTTTGGCCGAAGGGTTTATTCCCCGCCCATGTCCTCAACCGTTTCCGGCGTGTGGATCACGGCGGCCAGCGCATCGTCGCCGGTATCGGCTTCAACAGGCTGGCGTAGTTCGGCTGCGTGTTCTTCTGCTGCCGTGCGCGGCGCAATCAGGCTGTCTTGCCACGCACGCTGCTGGACACGGAGTGCTGCATCACGGCTGGAAGCCGCCACGCGCAGGCGGTTCATGCCAGCGCCCGTGCCTGCCGGGATGAGACGGCCAACGATGACGTTTTCCTTCAGGCCCATCAGCGTGTCGCGCTTGCCTTCCACTGCGGCCTGCGTGAGCACGCGG
This sequence comes from uncultured Sphingomonadaceae bacterium, assembly GCA_937873035.1. GTDB lineage: Bacteria > Pseudomonadota > Alphaproteobacteria > Sphingomonadales > Sphingomonadaceae > Aquisediminimonas. Next base: position 19,371 of record CALMVA010000032.1, read on the forward strand.
GTCGTTTCCTGGAAGGAGGCTGCCGACACGAAGCTGCGGGTCTGCAGCGACGCCTTGGTGATGCCGAGGAGGATGGGCTTGCCCTGCGCGGGTTGACCGCCGGTGACCGCAGCCTTGGCGTTGATTTCAAGCATTTCCTCATGGTCGACTTCTTCGCCCGGCAGCAACGTGGTGTCGCCAGCGTGTGTGATTTCAACCTTCTGGAGCATCTGACGAACGATCGTTTCGATGTGCTTGTCGTTGATCTTAACGCCCTGCAAGCGATAGACTTCCTGAATTTCCGCAACGAGATATTCGGCCAGCGGCTCGATGCCCATCGCTTCAAGAATGTCATGCGGATCAAGCGAGCCAGCGACCAGAACGTCACCGCGCTTCACAATATCGCCTTCCTGCACGTCGATAACCTTCGACTTCGGCACCAGGAATTCAACCAGATCGCCATCTTCGGGCTGGATGCCGATCTTGCGCTTGGCCTTATAATCCTTGCCGAAGACAACACGGCCCGAAACCGGCGCGATGATCGCGGCGTCCTTGGGCTTGCGGGCTTCAAACAGTTCGGCAACGCGCGGCAGACCGCCCGTAATGTCGCGGGTTTTGGCGGCTTCACGCGTGACACGGGCAAGCACGTCGCCCGCCTGCACCTGCGCGCCATCCTCCACCGAGAGCATCGCGCCGACGGCGAGCATATAACGGCCGGCTTCACCCGATTCATTGTCGAGCAGCGTGAGCCGCGGACGAAGATCGATCTTCGAACGACCCGGACGGAACTCGATGACGACCTTCTGGGCGATGCCCGTCGCTTCGTCGGTCTGTTCGGTCAGCGTCTGGCCTTCCACAAGGTCCTGATACTTCACGACACCGGGGATTTCGGTGATGACCGGCATGGTGAACGGATCCCATTCAGCAATCCGCTCGCCCTTCTTCACCTTCGCGCCATCGGCAAACAGCACATAAGAGCCGTAAGGCAGACGGTCAGCCGCGCGCTCGCGACCATTTTCGTCGAGCAGAACGATTTCGCCATTGCGCGAAAGCGCAACGTTGCGGCTGTTCTTGTCGGTGATGGTGCGCAGTTCACGATAGTGAACCGTGCCATCCACCGCGGCTTCAAGGTGCGACTGCTGGTTGAGCTGCGCTGCACCGCCGATGTGGAAGGTGCGCATCGTCAGCTGCGTGCCCGGTTCACCGATCGACTGGGCAGCGATAACGCCAACAGCTTCACCAATGTTCACCGGCGTGCCGCGTGCAAGGTCACGACCATAGCATTTGCCGCACACGCCCATGCGCGTTTCGCAGATAAGCGGCGAGCGGATGCGGACGGCCTGAATACCGATATCTTCGATGCGGGCCACCATCGGCTCATCGAGCAGCGTGCCCGTCGGGATCACGATGTCCTTGGTCTTGGGATCGATGATGTCTTCCGCCGAGGTCCGGCCCAGAATACGCTCGGCCAGCGACGCGATGACCGCACCACCCTGCACGATCGCCTTCATTTCAAGCGCACGCTCGGTGCCGCAATCTTCCTCGATCACGGTGCAGTCCTGCGACACGTCGACGAGACGGCGGGTCAGATAGCCTGAGTTCGCCGTCTTGAGCGCCGTATCGGCCAGACCCTTACGGGCGCCGTGGGTTGAGTTGAAGTATTCAAGAACGGTCAGACCTTCCTTGAAGTTCGAGATAATCGGCGTCTCGATGATTTCACCCGACGGCTTGGCCATAAGGCCACGCATACCGGCAAGTTGCTTGATCTGCGCCTGCGAACCACGCGCCCCTGAGTGCGCCATCATGTAGATCGCGTTGGTGGGCAGTTCACGTCCATCCGGGCCGCGCTTCACGGCCTGGATTTCCTTCATCATTTCGCCGGCCACCTGGTCGCCGCAACGGCTCCAGGCGTCGATCACCTTGTTATACTTTTCCTGCTGGGTGATGAGGCCGTCCTGATATTGCTGCTCGAAATCGCGCACGAGAACGCGCGTTTCTTCCACCAGCTTATCCTTGGCCGCCGGGATGACCATGTCGTCCTTGCCAAACGAGATGCCCGCGTTGCAAGCGTGACGGAAGCCGAGACCCATGATCGCGTCGGCGAACAGCACCGTCTCCTTCTGGCCCGTGTGGCGATAGACAACGTCGATAACGTCGCCGATTTCCTTCTTGGTCAGCAGGCGGTTCACCGTGTCGAACGGCACCTTGTGGCTCTTGGGCAGACATTCGCCCAGAAGCATACGGCCCGGCGTGGTTTCAAACCGCTTCATGATGGTGTTGCCGCCTTCATCGGTCTGCGGCACGCGCGCGATGATCTTGGTGTGCAGCGTCACGGCCTTGGCGAAGAGCGCCTGATGCACTTCATCGATATTGCCGATGAGCATCCCCTCGCCCGGCTCGCCTTCCTTCAGCATCGAAAGATAATAGAGGCCAAGCACCATGTCCTGCGACGGAACGATGATCGGCTTGCCGTTTGCGGGGCTGAGGATGTTGTTGGTCGACATCATCAGAACACGCGCTTCAAGCTGCGCTTCAAGGCTCAGCGGCACGTGAACGGCCATCTGGTCACCGTCAAAGTCGGCGTTGAAGGCCGAGCAGACAAGCGGGTGAAGCTGGATCGCCTTGCCTTCGATCAGCACGGGCTCAAACGCCTGAATACCAAGGCGGTGCAGCGTCGGCGCGCGGTTGAGCATGACGGGGTGCTCGCGGATCACTTCGTCCAGAATATCCCAGACTTCCTTGCGTTCCTTTTCAACCCACTTCTTCGCCTGCTTGAGCGTCATCGACATACCCTTGGCGTCGAGGCGCGAGTAGATGAACGGCTTGAACAGTTCGAGCGCCATCTTCTTGGGCAGGCCGCACTGGTGCAGCTTCAGTTCCGGCCCGGTCACGATGACCGAACGGC
>CALMVA010000033.1 GCA_937873035.1 uncultured Sphingomonadaceae bacterium
ACGCCCGGCGCACCCTTGAGCGCGATCTGGTGGGGCGGCCATTGCCACGGGGTGAGGAGCCCAAGGCCGCCCTTGGGCGCGAAACCCTCCTGGGGGGCGCCCGCCTGTTCGGTGAACTGGAAGTTCTTGAGCGCCTCAAGCGTGCCTGCAAAGCCGCCAATGCCAGCACCGACCTGCGCGGTCGAGGCGAAGCTCAAGGGCGCGCCCATTTCCTTCGACATCGAAACGGCAAGATCACCTGCGCGCTTCTTATATTCTTCGATGATGCGCTCCATCAGCGCGACGCGTTCTGCAACGCTCGTCTGGCTGAAGCTTGCAAACGCCTTTTTGGCGGCGGCAACAGCGGCATCGACATCGGCCTTGGTGCCGAGCGTGATTTCGGTGCAGGCTTCTTCGGTTGAGGGCGAGATGACCTGATGGCGCTTGCCGCCGATGCTGTCGACCCACTGGCCGTTGATGTAGTTCTTCAGATAGCTGTCCATGTGAATCCTCTCCTTGGGACTGAGCGAGTCGATAGCTGTTGTTTCCAGTTTTGATTTGGGACTTTTTTGCCCAACGTCAATGACCAACACGCCCCTTTTCACGTGCAAGGCGTGACATGATGATGGCAGCGCGCTTGGCTTGGGTGTTGAGGCTCAAAAGGTCCACCGTTTCACCCGGCGCGTGGTCGCCCCGGCTATAGGGGCCAAAGCCTGCGATGCTGTCCACATCCTTTGCGACGAAAGAGATGTCACCCGCGCCGCGTTTCAGCGGATCGAGCACGGGCATTTCGGGCAGGCCCATGTCGCGGTTCACGCCGTTCAACCGGTCCAGCAGCGCCTTGTTGCCGGGCGTTGGGGCCATGGCGGGATAGCCGCCCTGCTCAAAGCTGATCTGGGCATCGGTCAACGGGGCGTGCGCGGCGACGATGGCGGCCATCTTCGCGCGGACGCGGGCGGTCTGCTCATCGGAAAGCGTGCGGAAGTCGCCACGCGCAATGGCGAGGCCGGGGATGATGTTGGTCTTGCCCTTGGCGGAGATGCGCACGCCATCCTTGTCCAGCTCGGTTTCCTGTCCGCCGCCGATCAGCCCGACGTTGAAGGTGAGGTTCGGCTCTGGCAGCTCGGTGCGGAAGCGCGCAATGATGCGCGTCATTTCATAGATCGCGCCATCACCTGCGGATGCGCTGAAAATGCCGGAGCTATGGCCGGATTTGCCGGTGGTGCGCAGCGTCCAGCTGTTTGACGAGCGTCGCGCGATCGAGCCCATGTCGCGGCCATCCTCACGGATCAGCCCTTCAAAATCGAGTGCGGCGTCGGCGCGCTTGCCCGCGGCGATCAGGTCGGCGCGCGCCTGCTCAATCGGGTCGCCCGAATCTTCTTCGTCACCCGTCATGTGGATTTCGATATTGGCATCCTTGAGCGTGCCCGCCGCCTTCATCGCCCGGACCGCCGCCACGATGGCGACCAGCCCGCCCTTGTCATCAGCGGCGCCCGGTCCCTCGGCCTCGTCAACGCCCTCCGCCTTGCGACGCACGAAACGCTGGAAGGGCGAATCCTTTTCAAACACCGTATCGAGATGGCCGATCAGCAACAGCCGCTTGTTGCCTTTGCGGCCATCATGCGTGGCGATGAGATGGCCCGCGCGCTTGGTGGCAAGCATCGGCTTCCATTCCACCTTGAAGCCCAGCGGCTCCAGTTCGGCGCGCATCATCTTGCCCACCAGCTCGACGCCCTCAAGGTTCATCGAGCCGGAGTTCTGGTTCACCAGCCGTTCAAGCAGCGCGACCGAGCGTTCATGCTCGGCATCCACGGTTGCGATCATCCGGGTTTCGGCGGGCGACAGGGCAGCCAGCGCAGGTGTCGCCGTGCAAAAGGCAAGGGCAAGGGCCGAAGCCCGCAGCGAGGGAAGGTGCATCATAGTCTCCGAAAGTGCGTGGCGCAGGTTTGGCGGTTATTGGCGGGCGAAACAAGCCGGGAGATACGGCGATTGCGGTGAGTGAGGGTGTGTTATATATTAGTAATACACTAGAGGAGAGAATGTGTGCGGCACGCTTTGGGGTTGGTTTTGGCAGCGTCGGTTGCGGTAGCGGCAATGCCCGGCAGAGTGGGCGCTGCGGAGAAGAGCGAAGTCGCGAAGGCGCACGACGCGCTGGACCGCACAATGCCTGAAACGCTGGCGCGGTTCCACATTCCGGCAGTCTCCATCGCACGGATCCGCAGCGGACGGGTTGATCTTGTCGCCGCCTATGGGCTGCGCGATGGCGCGCACCCGGCGACCGCTGCGACGTTATTCAACGTCGCCTCGCTCACCAAGCCGCTCGCCGCGCAAACCGTGTTGCGGCTGGCTTCGGAAGGTCGCTTCTTGCTCGATGAGCCTTTGTCAAAAACATGGGCCGACCCTGATGTGCGCGATGATCCGCGCGCAGCCCTGCTGACGCCGCGCATCATGCTCAGCCACCAGACGGGCTTTGCCAACTGGCGGCACCAGACCGGCGGCAAGCTCGGCTTCGCCTTCACGCCGGGCAAGGGCTATGGCTATTCGGGCGAGGGTTATGAATATCTCAGGCACTGGCTGCGCGCGCGCACCGGCAAGGCGCTTGATGTTGAGGCGCAGGCACAGGTCTTCACGCCTGCCGGCATGACCGAGACAGCGTTTACCGCGCAACGCTGGTTCAAGGGCCGACTGGCGCACCCCGCAGTCGATGGCGGCTTTATTCCGCCAACGCTGCCGGATGAGCCGTCTGCTGCCGACAATGTGCACACAACGGCGCGGGACTATGCGCGCTTTCTCGTCTGGTTGATGGGCAGCGGCGGGTTGACGCCCGACCTTGCTGCCGAGCAGCGCACGATACAGGCAAGTCAGGGCGATGAGCTGTGCAACAAGGCAATGCCCGCGCATTGCCCGGAGTCTGCCGGTTTTGGCCTTGGCTGGCAGGTCATCCATCTCGGCGCCAAGACCTTCCTGATGCACACGGGCAATGACGCAGGCGAGTTCAGCTTTGCCTATTGGTCACCCGACACGCGCGAGGGGGCTGTTATCCTCACCAATGGCAATCGCGGGGCTGAGGCGGTTCTCGCCGCCATCGACCTTCTTGGGTTCGATCCCGATTATGCGGCCTTCCTCAAGGCTCTGGCCGCAAAATAGGGGCGGCAACAAAAACGCCCGGAGGTTTTCCTCCGGGCGCTTCGCTGTCCGCAAGGCGGAGTGTTTGGCCTTAGAGCGTGGTTTTGACGGACTCAAAACTACGCTCCAGATTGTCTCTTTTCCGCGACTTCCGAGCCGTTCGGTGTTTCCACCTCACTCGAAATCGCTCTAGCCGCTGTAATACATATCGAACTCGACGGGCGAGGGCGTCATTTCCCAACGCGCAACATCTTCCATCTTCAGCTCGATATAGCTGTCGATCTGATCCTTGGTGAACACGTCGCCCTTGAGCAGGAAGGCGTGATCGGCTTCGAGCGATTCAAGCGCCTCACGCAGCGAGCCGCATACCGTCGGCACCTGCGACAATTCTTCCGGCGGAAGATCGTAGAGGTTCTTGTCCATGGCGTCGCCGGGGTGGATCTTGTTCTGGATGCCGTCGAGGCCCGCCATCATCAGTGCTGCATAAGCGAGATAGGGGTTGGCGAGCGCATCCGGGAAGCGGACTTCAACGCGCTTGGCCTTGGCGCCCGTGCCATAAGGGATGCGGCACGAAGCCGAGCGGTTGCGCGCCGAGTAAGCGAGCAGAACCGGGGCTTCATAACCCGGAACGAGGCGCTTGTAGCTGTTCGTTGACGGGTTGGTGAAGGCGTTGCAGGCCTTGGCGTGCTTGATGATGCCGCCGATGAAGTAGAGGCAGGTTTCCGAGAGACCGGCATAGCCGTTGCCAGCGAAGAGCGGCTGGCCCTTTTCCCAGATCGAGAAGTGGGTGTGCATCCCTGAGCCGTTATCTTCCTTGATCGGCTTGGGCATGAAGGTGGCCGATTTGCCATAGGCCTGCGCGACCATGTGGACGACATATTTATAGATCTGCATCCGGTCTGCCGTTTGCGTCAGCGTGCCGAAGGTCAGGCCCAGTTCGTGCTGGGCTGCCGCCACTTCGTGGTGGTGCTTGTCGCAGGGCAGGCCCATTTCAAGCATGGTCGAAACCATTTCGCCACGGATGTCGACCGCGCTGTCAACCGGCGCGACGGGGAAGTAGCCGCCCTTGGCGCGCGGACGGTGGCCCAGATTGCCGCTGTCATAATGCGTCGCCGTGTTGGTCGGCAGTTCAATATCGTCGAGGCGATAATAGCTCGCATTGTAGCTGTTCTCGAACTTCACATCGTCAAACATGAAGAATTCGGCTTCGGGGCCGACATAGACGGTGTCGCCGATGCCGGTGGTCTTGAGATAGGCTTCGGCGCGCTTGGCGGTCGAACGCGGGTCGCGGGCGTAGAGTTCGCCGGTTGACGGCTCGACGACGTCGCAGAAGATAATCATCATCGGCGTGGCCGAGAACGGATCAATGTAAACGGCGTCAAGATCGGGCTTCAGGATCATGTCCGACTCGTTGATGGCCTTCCAGCCTTCAATCGAAGAACCGTCGAACATCAGGCCGTCGGTCAGCTCGTCTTCACCCATGACGCCAGCGCACATGGTGAGGTGCTGCCACTTGCCCTTGGGGTCGGTGAAGCGAACATCGACCCACTCGATTTCGTTATCCTTGATCTGCTTGAGAATATCTGCCGGAGTGGCCATCTTTTTGATACCTTCCTTGGGGATTGAATATGGGTGAAATGTCGGACCGTCCGGCAGGAAACCCCTCTCCCGCCAGTGGAATGGCTAAATTCAGATTGCGTCGCTGTCTTTCTCGCCGGTGCGGATGCGCAGCGCGCTTTCGACGGGCAAGACGAAGATCTTGCCGTCGCCGATGCGGCCGGTTTGCGCGGCAGCGGCAATGGCTTCAACCACGCGTGGCGCAAGCGCATCGTCCACCACGACTTCGAGCTTCACCTTGGGCAGGAAGTCGACGACATATTCAGCGCCGCGATACAGCTCGGTATGGCCCTTCTGGCGGCCAAAGCCCTTGGCTTCGGTTACAGTGATGCCCGACACGCCGACATCGTGAAGCGCTTCCTTCACATCGTCGAGCTTGAACGGTTTGATGATCGCTTCGATCTTCTTCATGACAGTCGCGGGCCCCTTAATATTGCGCTTCAGCTTTCAATAATCGTGCCAGTTGGAAATGCGCAAGCGCAGGCGATTTTATGCGCCATGGCTGCGCACAAAGCAGGCAGATTGGAGTCTGCCAGCCTCTTTTTCAGGCAGTTTGTGCTTGAAAATTAGGCAGACTCCGGCGCGCACGGCAAATTGTTGCGCCAAGCGCGCAGGCGGGCTTGCGAATCAGGCGAATCAGCGGGCCGAAAAGATCAGGAAGGCTGGTGCGGCAGGTCCAGCCCGGCAAGGCTCTTGGTAAAGACCTCGCAGCCAGTATCGGTAATGCCGATCGTGTGCTCAAACTGGGCCGAGAGCGAGCGATCACGCGTTACCGCCGTCCAGCCATCGTCCAGCACCTTGCAGTCGGCGCGACCGATATTGACCATCGGCTCGATGGTGAAGAACATACCGGGCTTCAGCTCCGGCCCGGTGCCGGGGCGACCGACATGGACGACTTCGGGCGCATCGTGGAACAGGCGGCCGATGCCGTGCCCGCAAAAATCGCGGACCACGCCATAACGCTGCTTTTCAGCATGAACCTGAATGGCATGGGCAATGTCGCCCAGATGATTGCCGGGCTTTGCCTGCTCAATGCCGAGCATCAGCGATTCATATGTCGTCTCGACAAGGCGCTTCGCCTTCAACGGCACATTGCCGACCAGATAGGTGCGGTTGCTGTCACCATGCCAGCCATCGACGATGGGGGTGACATCGACATTCACAATATCGCCATCCTTCAGCGCCTTGGGGCCGGGGATGCCATGGCAGATGACATGGTTGATCGAGGTGCAGCAGCTATGCGTATAGCCGCGATAATTGAGCGTTGCCGGCACTGCGCCTGCATCAAGCGTCATGGTGCGCACCAGATCGTCAATCGCCTGCGTCGTTACGCCCGGCTTGATGAAAGGCGCGAGCGCATCGAGTATTTCAGCCGCAAGCCGCCCGGCCTTGCGCATCCCTTCAAAAGCGTCAGGGCCATGGAGGCGGATGGCACCCGAACGCACGGGCACGCTGTCATCGGTCACGATCTGGTAGTTGGTCATACCCGCGATATAGGGAGGTTTCGGGGTGTGCGCAAATCGCGCCCTGCTGTCATGCCCCTGCCGTCAGCCCCCGCCTCGTCACCCCAGCGCAGGCTGGGGTCTCCTGTCGTCAGCGCAAGAGATGCCAGCCTGCGCTGGTATGACGGATAGGGGGCTAACCCCCTCATTTTTCCAGAAGCGTCTTCTGCCAGAACTGGAGCGCCGACCAGAAGACATAGTCGATATTCTCCTTCTTGCCCCAGACATGGCCTTCATTCTGCGCCAGCAGGTGCCATACCTCGCCGCCATTGGCGCGGATCGCCTTGACCACCTGCTCAGCTTCCGACGCTGGCACGCGCGGGTCATTGCCCCCCGTCACGGTGAACATTGGCTTCTTCATTTCCTTCACGCGCTCAAGCGGAGAAATGGCGAGCAGCTTTGCGCGCTGCTTGGTGTCACGCTCATCGCCATATTCCACGCGGCGCAGGTCACGCCGGTAGCTCTGCGTCGTTTCAAGGAAGGTCACGAAGTTGGAGATGGCGACCACGCAGTGCGTGCTCGTCAGCTTGTCGGCAAACCACACGGCGGCGGCGTAACACATATAACCGCCATATGAGCGCCCGGTGAGCGCGAAGCGCGCGGCGTCAAGGCTGGGGTCTTTCGCCAGCGCATCGAGGAAGGCGCCCATGTCCTTTACCGAATCCTCGCGTTTGAAGGCGCCATCATCCAGCCCGACAAAGGTTTTGCCATAGCCGGAAGAGCCGCGGACATTGGGGTAGAAAAGGGCAATGCCCAGCTCGTTCACCAGATAGTTATAGGCCCCCAGAAAGGCCGGGCGGCTTTGGCTTTCCGGCCCGCCATGCACCCACATGAGCATCGGGCGCTTGCCGGGGAAGCGCGCGGGATCGGGCCGGTAGAGGAAGCCTGAGACATTGAGGCCGTCAAAGCTCTTGGTTTCAACGAGCTGCGGCTCGGCATTGCGGGCGGCATCAAGTCCGCCGGTTTCACTCTCGGTCCAGCGCGTGACGGCGAGCGTGCGCGGATCAATGCTATAGGCGTCGGACGGGCTGCGTGCTGACGAGAGGCTGAGACCAATATCGCCCCAGCCAGACACTTCCAGCGCGCCGACGACGCCTGCGGGGAGCGCGTCCACGGTGCGCGCCTTGCCGGTTGCGGTGTCGAGCAGGCGCACGCGGCTGACGCCTGCCTCGTTGACGACATAGGCGATGAAGCCGCCATCGGCTGAAATGCCAAAGGTTTCGACATCCCATTTTTCCGCAGGCGCGCGCGGGGTGAATTTGCCGTTGGCCGGGTCAAGCGTGCCAAGCCGCTGGAAGTCGCTGCCCTCATCGCTCAGCACCCACAGCGCGCCATCGGGGGCGTATTCGACATGGCCATAAGCGATATTCTTCCGCGTATCGCCAATCGCCGTCATCTTGCCCGACGCGAAATCGAGCCGGAACAGATCGACATCGGTCACGGATTTGTAATTGGCGACGATGGCGCTCTTCTTGTCGGGGGCAAAGGCCGCAATCGCCCAGCCGCCGCCCTGCACCTGCGCCACCATCCGGTCGGTTTTGGGATCGCGCGGGTCCATGACGTAAAGGTCGGTGTCCGCACCGTTGCGCCGGGTGGAACTATAGGCAATCAGCTCACCATCGCTCGACCAGGCAGACAGGCCATTGCGGCTCTTGCCATCGGTCAGGAGCGTCAGCTGCCCGTCCTTCAACGTGTAAAGCTGGTAGAATTCGGTGCCGCCGGTGTCCTTTTCCACCACAAGCACATCGCCGCGCTTTGGGGCCCAGCTGGCTGTGCTCACCGGCTCATTCTCAAAACTGATCTGCTTGCGCGTGCCCATGGCGGTGGCGACGCGGTGGATTTGGGCCGTATTGGCAAAGCGGGTGGAAATCAGCATCGAGCGGTCGGTTGGATGCCAGCCGACGAAGTTCGCGGTGCGATATTCCATATAGGGCCGGGTTTTGGCGGCGAGCGCATCGGGCACGGCGGGCACGCCATCGACGACCAGCGCGGCGGGCTTTTGAACATCGGCAAGGGCCGGCGTCGCCATCAGAGCCAAAGCGGCCGTTCCCAAGAATTTGCGCATCTCGATCATCCCCTTGCAGAATATAACAAGGCGATGGGGTAGCGGCGCGCGTTGCGCGGTTCAATGCGTGTGCTCGACCAAGCGCCTGCCAGCTTCGATGGGCGCTGTGGGGCGCGTCAAAATGATGCACGGCACTGGTCAATGCGCCGCGGCCCTGCCAATAGGCGCGCGATGGCAGCGCGCTTCCCCTCAAGTCCGTTCGTCCTGTTTGACGATGCGCGCGTCGGAGCCACGTCGCCCGCGCGGCTCTATCGGGATCCTGTGGAAATCGTCTCGACCGACGATCCGGCAGAGGTCGCCCGGCTGATTGCGCATATCGGTGCGGTGCCGGGGCATTGGGCGGGCTTTCTGGGCTATGAGGCCGGGCTGGCGCTTGAGCCGAAGCTGGCCCCGCGCATCCGCCCATCGGGCCTGCCGCATCTGTGGTTCGCGCGCTTTGAGGGGTATGAGGCGATCCCTGCCGACGCGTTGGCAGACCAGCTTCCAGCACCTGGTGGCGGCTGGCTGGGCACGCCGCGCCCGCGCATCGCCCGCGCCGATTATGATGCGGCGCACGCGCGTGTGCAGTCCTTGATTTCAGCGGGGGATATTTATCAGGCCAACCTCACCATCCGGGCCGATGTGTCGACGGCGGGACATCCGCTTGCGCTTTATGCCGGGTTGCGCGCGCGGGCACAGGCAGGCTTTGGCGGGGTGATCTGGACCGGGGATGACTGGCTGCTTTCCTTGTCGCCCGAATTGTTCTTCGCGCTGCATGACCGCAAGGTCACGACCAAGCCGATGAAGGGCACGGCGACGCGCGGGGCAGATGCAGCGGAAGACGCCGTCCTCGTCGCGCAGTTGCAGCAAGACCCCAAGCAGCGCGCCGAAAATCTGATGATCGTCGATCTGCTCCGCAACGATCTGTCACGCGTGGCCGAGGCCGGGTCGGTCCGCGTGCCGCACCTCTTCACGGTTGAAAGCTACCCCACTGTCCACCAGATGATCTCGACCGTCACGGCGCAGATGGATGAAGGCAAGGGCGTGGCCGACCTGCTGCGCGCCATCTACCCCTGCGGGTCCATCACCGGCGCACCCAAAATCCGCGCGATGGAAATTATCGACGAGGTAGAACAGGCCCCGCGCGGCATTTATACCGGCAGTATCGGGCGCATCGATCCCAATGGCGATGCGGCCTTCAACGTTGCAATTCGCACGCTTCACCTACAGTCTGGCGCGACGACGGCGACATTGGGGCTGGGCGGCGGCATCGTCGCCGACAGCCGGGTGGGGGAAGAATGGGCAGAGTGCCTTGCCAAGGGGCGTTTCGTGGCTGACCAGCGCAGCTTTGATCTGATCGAGACGATGCGGTTCGATCCCGATCACGGCATCGAGCATCTGGAGCGCCATATCGCCCGGATGCGCGCAAGTGCGGCGGCGCTCGACTTCGCGTTTGACCGGCACGCGGTGCGCAACGAGCTTCAGGCCGCCACCTTCCGCCTGCGCGATCCCCGGCGCGTGCGGATGCTGCTGGCGAAGAGCGGGCGCGTGGCCATCGAGATCGCTGAACTTCCGCCCGCGCCGCACGGGCCCGTGCGCGTTGCAATTGTCCCCTTGCCGGTTGAGCCTGACGACTTCCGGCTGCGCCACAAGACGACCGACCGGGCGTTTTACGACGAAGCGCGCGTGGCGGCGGGCCGTTTCGAGACCGTCTTTGCAGATCGCGCGGGCTTCCTGACCGAAGGCAGCTTCACCAATATCTTTGTCGAGCGGGGCGGCACGCTGCTGACGCCGCCTCTTTCGCGCGGGCTGCTTGCCGGCACATTGCGCGGCGAACTGCTGGACGGCGGCCGCGCTATCGAGGCCGATCTGCGCGCCGAGGATCTTGGCGACGGCTTCTTCATCGGCAATGAATTGCGCGGGTTGCTGGCGGCCCGGCTCGGTTGAGCTGAAAATGTCGGCAGGGCGGTTGCCCCTGATACATCGCTTGCCTATAGGCGCGGCGCATTGAAACATTGTTTGTCTGACAGGGAAGGCGCCACCATTATGCGCACCACATCCGCCGCACTTGATCGTATCCAGCCGTCCGCAACGCTCGCCATGACGAGCCGCGTGCTCGACCTTAAAGCCAAGGGCGTCAATGTGATTGGGCTGTCGGCGGGCGAACCTGATTTCGACACGCCCGATTTCGTGAAGGAAGCCGCCATCGCGGCGATCCGCAACGGGCAGACCAAATACACCAATGTCGATGGCACCGCTGAACTCAAGGCGGCGATCCAGGCCAAGTTCAAGCGCGACAACGGGCTGGACTATACGCCCGCCCAGATCAGCGTGAATGTGGGCGGCAAGCACACGCTCTTCAATGCGCTTGTCGCAACCATCGATACGGGCGATGAAGTCATCATCCCCGCGCCCTATTGGGTCAGCTATCCCGATATCGTCGCCTTTGCGGGCGGCACGCCCATCTTCATCGAAGCGCCAGCCGCGCAGAATTACAAGATCACGCCTGCGCAGCTTGAAGCCGCGATTACAGCGAAGACGCGCTGGGTGCTGCTCAACTCGCCTTCCAACCCCACAGGCGCTGCCTATTCGGCAACCGAGCTCAAGGCGCTGGCTGATGTTCTCGTCCGCCATCCGCAGGTGATGGTGCTCACCGACGATATGTATGAGCACGTCTGGTATGCCGACACACCCTTTGCGACGATCCTTCAGGTCTGCCCGGAGCTTTATGATCGCACGCTCACGGTCAATGGCTGCTCCAAGGCCTATTCGATGACCGGCTGGCGCATCGGCTTTGCCGGCGGCCCCCAATGGCTCATCAAGGCGATGGCCAAGCTCCAGTCGCAATCGACCTCCAACCCCTGCTCGATCGCGCAGGCAGCCGCCACGGCGGCGCTCAATGGCGACCAGTCCTTCCTCAAGGACCGCAATGAGCGATTCCGCGGGCGTCGCGATCTTGTCGTGAAGATGCTCAACGAGATTGAAGGCGTGAACTGCCCCACGCCCGAAGGCGCCTTTTATGTCTATCCCGATGTTGCGGGCCTCATCGGCAAGTCGACGCCCGGCGGCAAGATCATCGAAACCGATGCCGACCTGATCGACTATTTCCTCGATGAGGTGCAGGTGGCCGCGGTGCATGGCGGGGCCTTTGGCCTCTCGCCCGGTTTCCGCATCTCCTACGCGACGTCGGAAGAGATTTTGACCGAGGCGTGCACGCGGATGCAAAAGGCCTGCGCGGCGCTGCGCTAACTGTTGCATCCGCGCAACGCTTTGCGCGGTCATGTGACATTGCGGTCATTTTTCTGTTGTGCGGCGCAGCATCCAGCGGCAAGTATTGCGTGTCGCCGTGACTGACGCCCCCCGATTCCGGTCGGAGAGAGGCTGAAGACGGCAACGCAGGCGGAACGACGCAGTCAACTATCAAGGGGTTTCCCATGCGCACGTTCCATAGCTCGTTTCCGGGCCTTCGCTCCTTTTTGAGCCTCGCTCTTGCTCTTTGTGCAACGCCTGCCTTTGCGCAGGATGCTGAACCCAAGGCGATCACCGTCAGCGGTTCGGCCACCATTGTCAGTGACTATCGCTTCCGTGGTATCTCGCAGACCGACAAGGATTTTGCGCTTCAGGGCGGTATGACGGTCAGCCATGAATCGGGCGTTTATCTCAGCGTCTGGGGCTCGTCGGTCGATGAGTATATCGCGGCGGGCAGCGATCAGGAAATTGACCTGATTGCGGGCTTCAAAAAGACCTTTGGCGGCACCACGGTCGATATGGGCGGGCTCTATTATTACTATCCCGGCTCGTCGAAGATCGTGCCGACCAATTCTGACTTTCTGGAGCTTTACGGCTCGGTCGCGCACACGCTGGGTCCGGTCACGGCAAAGCTCGTGGCCAACTATGCGCCCAAGCAGGCCGCGCTCACGCTGGGGGCTGGCAAGGAAGACAATTTCTACATGAACCTGGGCCTGTCGGGCAGCATCCCTGATACGGGCGTTGGCCTGAGCGCGGGCATTGGCCGCACCTTCACCAAAAGCTATCTTTCGGGCGGCTCCAAATATACCGATTGGTCGGTCGGCGCGACCTATACCACCGGCCCGGTCACATTCGGCCTGACCTATGTCGATACCAGCTATGGCGCGGGCGCGATTGTCAGCACCACGGGCAAGGACATCGCCAAGGGCGGCGTGTTCGGCTCCATCGGCGTCGCGTTCTGAAACTGATCCGGGGCCGGGTTCGCCCGGCCTCATATGTGGTCGCGCAACTCCACTTTCATCGTCACCCCAGCGAAGGCTGGGGTCTCAAGCTCAGGGGGCAAGAGATGCCAGCCTGCGCTGGCATGACAGGATTTGGAGGGCGAAACTGAAAAGGGCGGGTGCTGCGATTGGCAGCCCCGCCCTTTTTCATGAGACCGTAAAACGGCTTATTGCGGCGTCGAGGTGCGCGCGCTCTGGCCGTCACCTTCAGGTGCTGCGATAATGTCGCGCGTGGTCGCACCCTTGTCGACCACGTCGGTCTTGGGGTCGCCCACATTAGAGCGGATGCCGGGCTGTGCACGGGCGCCGCCTGCGGCCGAGAGCGTGTTGGTTTCAGCGCCCGATCGCGCGGAAGGGCCGCCGAACATGGCTTGCAGCGCCTGTGTGGAGCTGTCTGCCGATTGTGCCTGCGGGCTGCCGGCCGCTGGCGGCACGAGCGCGAAATCGGGCGGAACGACCAGCGGCGCCAAGCGCGTCACCTGGAACTCGTCGGGCGACTTGCGGTTGAAAAGCCCGCCCGACGCACAGCCCGAAAGCAGCGCGCCGACTGCCACAACACCCAGAACCTTACGCATTATCTGTCTCCGTTTCTGCCTTGGCATCGCGCGTAAAGAAGGCGCGGGCCAGAAGCACCAATACCCCGATGGTAATCGCCGCATCGGCAAGATTGAAGACCAAAAAGGGCCTGAATCCGCCGATGTGAAAATCTATGAAGTCGACCACATAGCCAAAGCGCACGCGATCGACGATATTGCCAAGCGCGCCACCCAGAATAAGGCCCAGCCCGGCCACGTCGGCGCGGTTCTTTTCACGCCACGCCCAGATGGCGACCGTCACCGCAATCAGCCCGGTTACGCCCACCAGCACCCAGCGCTCGGTGTCGGCGCCTGCCTTGAACATCCCCAGTGCCACGCCATAATTTTCAACCCATGTCAGGTTGAGCACAGGCAGCAGATAGATCTGGTGGGCCTGCTGGAGCGCCAGCGGGCCGATCATTGCCGCCTTCACCGCCTGATCGGCGAGGAACAGGAGCAGCGCCAGACCATAGCCCAGCCGCCGCGACGAAGCCTCAGCCATTCACAACCTCGTCACACCGCCCGCAAAGATCGCCATCTTCGGAAACCTCCGGCAGATGCCGCCAGCAGCGACCGCATTTGTGGTGGGTGGTCTTTGTCACCGCGATGTCGTGTGAATTGAAATCAACTGCGATTTGCCCGCAGATGAAAATTTCGGGATCTTCCGCAATATTGTCCCATTGGTGGTCCGGCATTTCGGAATCAGGAATCGTCACAACAGCTTCAAGGCTCGACCCAAGAGTTTTGTCGCGCCGCAACGGCTCAATGGCCTCTGTTACCTTGCGACGCAGTGAACGAATTTCGTTCCACTTCTCCACCAGCTCGTCACCCCAGCGAAGGCTGGGGTCTGCGTCGGCGGGGAGATGCCAGCCTTCGCTGGCATGACGCGTGAGGGGAAGCTCCGGCCATTCAAGGAAATGGACCGAGTTGTTCGCGTCCGGGTAGCGCGTCTGCCACACTTCTTCCGCCGTGAAGACGATGACCGGCGCGGCCCAGCGGATCATCGCGTGGAACAGCGTGTCGAGCACGGTGCGATAGGCTTTCCGCTTTTCCGTTCCGAGCGGCAGGGCAGACCCGACATCGCAATAAAGGCTGTCCTTGCGGATGTCGAAGAAGAAAGCCGAGAGATCGTTATTGGCGAAATCGCACAGCACGCGGACATAGGTGTTGAAGTCGTAATCATCGACCGCCTGCCGCAGCTGCGCGTCAATCTGTGCGAGCAGGTGGAGCACATAGCGTTCCAGCTCCGGCATTGCGTTGGTGTCGGTCACGCGCTCTTCGTCGGTAAACCCATCCAGGGCCCCCAGCAGGTAGCGGAAGGTATTGCGCAGCTTGCGATACTGGTCCGACACGCCTTTGAGGATTTCATCGCCGATGCGGTGGTCTTCGGTGAAGTCGACCGACAGCGCCCAAAGGCGGATGATGTCCGCGCCATAGCTTTCCATCACCTTCAGCGGGTCGATGGTGTTGCCAAGGCTCTTGGACATTTTCATGCCCTTCTGGTCCATCGTGAAGCCATGCGTCAGCACGGTCTTATAGGGCGCACGGCCGCGCGTGCCGCAGCTTTCGAGCAGGCTCGACTGGAACCAGCCGCGATGCTGGTCTGACCCTTCAAGATACATATCGGCAATCGGGCCGACATAGCCTGCCGGGCGCATCAGATCAGGCCATTTGCCCGATTCGAGCACAAAGGCGTGCGTTGAGCCGCTGTCGAACCACACGTCGAGAATGTCGGTCACGCGCTCATAATCTTCGAGCTTATAGGCATCGCCCAGATAGGCTTGCGCGCGCGCATCGGACCAGGCATCGACGCCCAGTTCCTTCACGCCCGCCACGATGCGGGCGTTGACCGCCGGATCGTTGAGATACTGCCCGGTCTTGCGATCGACAAAGAGCGTGATCGGCACGCCCCATGCGCGCTGGCGGGAGAGCACCCAGTCCGGGCGGCCTTCCACCATCGATCCGATGCGGTTGCGGCCCTTTTCGGGCACGAAACGCGTGGCGGCGATGGCGCGCATCGCGGTCTGGCGCAGCGTTTCGCCATCACCCTGCCGCGCGCGGATTTCTGCCTCATCGGCGCAGCGCGGCGCGTCACGATCAATCACCTTGTCCATCGGCACAAACCATTGCGGCGTGCAGCGGAAGATGACCTTGGCCTTGGAGCGCCATGAATGCGGGTAGCTGTGCTTGTAATCGGCAGAGGCTGCGAGCAGCGCGCCGGTTTCACGCAGTGCCTCGCAAATCGGGCCATCCGGCGCGTTGAACTTGGGGTTGATGACCGAGCCTTGCCCGCCGAGCCACGCCCAATCCTCACGATATTTGCCATCGCCGGTGACTGCGAACACGGGGTCGATGCCATTTGCCTTGCACAGGTCAAAGTCATCCTCGCCATGGTCGGGCGCCATATGGACAAGGCCGGTGCCGCTCTCGGTCGTGACGAAATCACCGCTGAGCAACGGGCGCGGCTTGGCAAAGAAGCCGCCAAGCGCGTGCATCGGGTGACGGGCGAGGGTGCCTGCGAGGTCGGCGCCTTTGATTGTGTGCAACACTTCAAGCGAGAATTTTGGCTTACCAACCTCAAATGCAGAGAAGTCCAAGCCAGCAAGACCCGAATTCAAGCGCGCTGCAAATTCGTCCAAAAGCGCTGAGGCCACCAAGAAGCGCGGTCCTTCGCGGAGCCATGGAAGGGCAGTCGCAGCCACAGCCATTGCCTTTCCGGCTGGCCCATCAAGCTCTCGGCCATCGTCCTCTGAAGCAAACCAGCAATCAACCAGCACATACTCAACCTCCGGCCCATAGGCCAAAGCCTGATTGACCGGGATCGTCCAGGGCGTCGTCGTCCAGATGACGGCGTGCGCGCCGACCAGTTCGGGGATGGGCGATTCGGTGATTTCGAAGGCAACATCGATCTGCGTCGAGACGATGTCTTCATATTCGACTTCGGCTTCGGCGAGCGCGGTCTTTTCAACCGGACTCCACATCACCGGCTTGGCGCCGCGATAAAGCTGGCCGCTTTCGGCAAACTTCAACAACTCGGCGACGATGGTCGCTTCGGCGTCGAAATGCATGGTGAGATAGGGATTGTCCCAATCGCCATTGACGCCAAGGCGCTTGAGCTGCTCGCGCTGGCGGTTGACCCAGTTTTGCGCATAAGCGCGACATTCGGCGCGGAATTCCTCAACGGGAACTTCGTCCTTGTTGCGCTTCTTCTTGCGGTATTCTTCCTCGACCTTCCACTCGATGGGCAGGCCGTGGCAATCCCAGCCGGGCACATAGGGCGCATCCAAGCCCCGCAGGTTCTGCGTGCGGACGACCATGTCTTTCAGGATATGGTTGAGCGCATGGCCGATATGCATATCGCCGTTCGCATAAGGCGGGCCATCATGCAGGATGAACTTTTCGCGGCCCGCACGGGCATCGCGCATCCGCCGGTAAATATCCATTTCCTGCCAGCGCGCGAGAATGCCCGGCTCCTTTTGCGGCAGCCCGGCTTTCATGGGGAAATCGGTCTTCGGCAGGAAGACGGTGTCTTTGTAATCGCGCGCGTCAGTCATGGGGCCGAGGCCTTAAGGCAAGCGCGGGCCAGACTCCAGCCCTATTGCCGGAGCGCCGGGCCGATGGCGGCGATATTCTCCACCCAGAGCGCACCCTTGAAGGCGCGTGGCACCTGCGGGATCTGCTCGGCAACGGTTACGCCTTCTCCGCTTTGGGCCGGGCCGGTCAGGATGGTGCGCGTGCCCGCCTGCTCCATGCGCGAGAGGAAGCGGTTGGGCCAGCCCCACACCATCCATTGCTTGTCGATGGGAATGGCAATTGTGCGGCTGCGACATTCTGGCGGCACCACGCCCATCCAGCCCCGCCATACATAAGCGTCAAAACGGGTTTCGGCGGCGGCCATATCGACCGTCCATGCAGAAGGTGCCGCCGCCCGTGCGCGCGCCGCTACGTCTGCACTTGCAAGAATGGCGTATCGGCGGTCCATCTGGCGGTCGGCTGCGTCAAAGGCATTGAGCAGAGCATCGAGTGCGCGATCATCCCCGCCCACGTCGAACACAAATCGACGTGCGGGATATTGGCGGATCAGTTCAGGAATTGAAGGCGCGGCATTGGCATTTTCAATGCAGCCGGAAAGATTGGGGGTGGCGATGCGAAAATCATTGCCCGCGCGGCGCACGGTGACCAGCACCAGATCCGCACGGTCGGCAAAGCTTTTATCGATCGCGCTGAACACAGTTGCGCGGGTGCATTGCGCGCCTTGCGCAAGTATCCGGCTGTTGCCCGCGGCGACAAGCGTCAATTGCCCCGGTGTTGCAGTCGCAATCCACGAGGCATTCATCATAGATAATGCTATAATGCCAAGCGCAAGCGCCCAGCGTATCAGTCCCCAGATGGGCATATCCCCAGAATGACCCTTGCAGCCTCGCAGTCCCGTGCGATCTGCTCTATCAAATCATCCAGACTGTCAAACTTTTTCTCTGGGCGAAGAAAGTGAACAAACTCGATTTCCAAAGTCTTACCGTAAAGGTCTTCTTTGAAATCAAAGAAATGTGGCTCAAGTATTTCCTTGGGCGGATCAAAGCTGGGACGGATGCCGATGTTTGCCGCGCCATCAACCCGGCGGCCATCGTGGAGAAGGCCGCGCACCGCATAGATGCCGTAAAGTGGGCGCAAGTAACTGCCCATATCGATATTGGCGGTGGGAAAACCCAATTTGCGACCGTTCTTGTCGCCATGCATTACGGGCCCCTCCACCGCGAAAGGCCGTGTCAGCAGGCGCGTCGCCGTTTCGCAATCGCCCGCCTGCAAGGCCTCGCGGATGCGGCTTGATGAAATCGCGCCATTCGCATCGCACACGGGCCCCACTGCCTCGCAGCTGATGCCCAGCGCCGTGCCAAGCGCGCGCAGCACGGAAATGTTGCCGCCCCGGCCTTTGCCAAAGGTGAAGTCCTCCCCTGTGACGACGCCTGTTACGCCAAGATGCCCGCCCAGCCAGCGCGTCACGAAATCATCGGCGGTCACGCTTGCAAGCTCTGCGCCGAAGGAAAAGACGACCATCGCGTCAACGCCCATTTCGGCCAGATAGCGTTGCCGCTGGTCGAGCGTCGTCAGCCGGAAAGGGGCGGCATCGGGCTGGAAGTGCCGCACCGGATGCGGATCGAAGGTGGCAACGAGCGTTGGCACGCCGCGCGCGCGCGCAATCTCCAGCGCGCGCCCGATCACGGCCTGATGCCCGGCGTGAACGCCGTCAAAATTGCCCAGCGCGACAATGCCGCCGCGAAAGGCCTCTGGGATCGGCGCGTTGCCGTTGAGACGCTGCATGGTCTGCTGGCTATATGGAGCGGTTAGCGCGGCGGCAATACCGCCTTGAGCACCCGCAATGCGTTGAGGCCCATCACCTTGCGGATTTCCGCGTCGCTAAAGCCTTCATCAATCAGCGCCTGTGTTACATGGGCAAGCCCCGCCGTATCGAAGGGGGTTGTCGTTGCGCCATCAAAGTCAGAGCCGAGGCCAACATAATCGATGCCCACAAGATCGCGGACATGGCGAATGGCCTTCGCAATGGCGCGCGGATCGGTGGAGCAGATCGCCGCATCCCAATAGCCAATGCCAATGACGCCGCCGGTGCGCGCGACGCCGCGAATCTCGGCATCGGTGAGGTTGCGGTTGACCTTGCACGTTGCCTGCACGCCGCCATGGCTGGAGACGACCGGGCGCCTGGCGCGTGCCAGTATCTCGGCGACCGCCTTGTGGCTGGAATGGGCGATGTCGACGACCATGCCTCTGGCCTCCATGTCGGCGAGTATCTGGCGGCCAAGCGACGTCAACCCGCCCTTCTTTTCGCCGTGCATCGAGCCGGCGACTTCATTGTCAAAGAAGTGCGCAAAGCCCGCCATGCGGAATCCTGCCTTGTAGAGCACATCCAGATTGGCGCGCTTGCCCTCCAGATTCTGCAAGCCTTCGATGGAAAGGAGCGCGCCCACCGGCACGGCCTTGCCGCCAGCGCGGGCGGTCACCAGCCTGTCCAGGTCTGCGCCTGTGCGCACGATCATCAGCCGGCCATGCCCGGCGGCTTCGGCGCGTTTCAGCTTTGCTGCGTGCCACAGCGAACGTTCCAGCAGCGAGGTCCATGTGCGGGGTGGCTGGAGCTGGCCGATGGCAAGGGCGGTGATATTGTCGGTATCGGCGCTATTGGCGTCATAATTCTGGCCACGCGGCGTTTTGGTGACGGAGGAGAAGACCTGAAGGCCAACATGGCCCGCCTCAAGCCGGGGCAGATCGATATGGCCGCGGTCCGCCTTGTCGAGCAGGTTGCGCTTCCACATCAGCGTGTCGCCATGCGTATCGACGATGAACAGCGTCTTGTGCAAGGCTTGCGCCCGCGCGCCGACCGTCTGGCTGGTTGGCACCAGCCTGTTCATCGATTCTTCCGCCAGCTTTGGCGAGAACAGGAAAAACGCAGCGGCTGCCAGAACCAGCAGCAGCGCAAGGCCACCCAGAAAACGACGCATTACCCTCTCCGTTTCAGCGTCACGAAATCATAAGCGGGGCGTTCACCCTCGGCCGGATGGGCTTCGCGCGCGACCTCGGCCCATTCGGGGCCAAAGGGGTCGAGCCGCGTATCACCCGTAACGTCCATATGGACTTCGGTTATCTCGATGCGGTCGGCGCGCGGCAGGAACAGGCGGTAGATTTCTGCCCCGCCAATCACCGAGACGTGCGGCGCATTGGCAACGCGCATCGCTTCATCCAGATCATGGACCGCCTCGGCGCCCTCTTCTTCCCAGTCGGCGTCGCGTGTCAGCACGATGTGGCGACGATCCGGCAGCAGGCCGGGCAGACTGTCAAACGTCTTGCGGCCCATAATCATCGGCACGCCCATGGTGAGCTGCTTGAAACGCCGCAGATCGGCGGGCAGTGACCAGGGCAGCTTGCCGTCCACGCCGATCACGCCGTTGTCAGCGCGCGCGACGATCAAGACGATTTCGGGATGATTCATACGGCCACCGGTGCTGCGATATGGGGGTGGGCCTCATAGCCCTCGATCACGAAATCCTCATAGGCATAGCCATCAATCGCGTCTGGATGCCGCGTGATGGTGAGGCGCGGAAGCGGCTTGGGCGCGCGCGCCAGCTGTGTGCGGGCCTGCTCCAGATGGTTGGAATACAGATGGCAATCACCGCCGGTCCAGATGAATTCGCCCGGCTCAAGCCCCGCCTGCTGCGCCAGCATATGCGTGAGGAGTGCATAAGAAGCGATGTTGAAGGGCACGCCCAGAAACACGTCGGCGCTGCGCTGGTAAAGCTGGAGCGAAAGCTTGCCGCCGCCGACCCATGTCTGGAACAGGCAGTGGCAGGGCGCAAGCGCCATCTGGCCGATTTCACCGGGGTTCCAAGCCGTCACGATCTGGCGGCGCGAGGCAGGGTTGGTCTTTAACTGCTGCACCAGCTCTGCAATCTGATCGACCGTCTTGCCGTCCGCCGTTTCCCAGCGACGCCATTGCTTGCCGTAAACCGGGCCAAGATCGCCCTCGTCATCCGCCCATTCATCCCAAATGCTGACCTTGTTGTCCTGCAACCAGCGCACATTGGTGTCGCCGTTCAGAAACCACAAAAGCTCGTAGATGATCGAGCGCAAATGCAGCTTCTTGGTGGTGACGAGCGGAAAGCCTTCGGACAGGTCAAAGCGCATCTGGTGGCCGAATACGCTCAGCGTGCCGGTGCCGGTGCGGTCCTGCTGTTCGACCCCATGGTCGAGAATGCGTTGCATGAGGTCGTGATAGGCGCGCATCGGCTACTGCTTATGGCGTGCCTTTGGGCAGGTGCAATTGAAATCCGCGCCTCGCCTCCATTTTCGCCAGAACTTGCACGAAAGCGGACTGATTTATTGTGGCGCGTGCTGCTGAAATGCGCCAGCAAAACGCCATGCTTGTCCTGCGTGACTTCCAATCGCCGCGCCTATATTCGGATTGCGTGCCCCTTTTTGCGCCCCATCTGGCGGTGTGCGCGGACGAGCGGCTGGCCATTGCCTATTTCGGTGCGGATGGTGCGCTGCTCAAGCTGCGGCTGGAAGGAGGAGGTTCTCCGGGCGCTGTCGCCTTTCCGATGCGTGCGGTGGTTCGCGATGTGCTGGACATGGATGCCGCCGGGATCGTGCTTGCGCACAACCATCCATCCGGGCGGGCGGCACCCAGCGCGTCAGACCGGAATGTCACGCGGTCGCTCGCCATGGCGGTCCGCCCGCTCGACGTGCGGCTGCTCGATCATTTCATCTTCGGGGGGGGAAGAGGTGACGAGCTTTCGCGCGCTGGGTCTGCTTTAGCGTTTTTTGGCGAGCGCGCAGGGTCGGATGGCTGCTGGCGCGGGGCGTTTTGCACCGGCATCAAAGGCTGCGAAATAACCGCCTGCAAAGGCGGCCTGCTGAAATTCCACAAGACGGAAGCCCACGGCCTGCATTTCACACTGGAGCAGCAGCGGTGGCGTGCCATGATCGCTCGTCGGCCGGTCTGCATCGACAATGATGACCCGCCCGCCCGCTTTCAATGCCGGGTGCAAATGCCACAAAAACTCATAGGGCGAGGCAATCTCATGATACATATGGATCATGAGAACGCGGTCAAAGCTCTTGTGCGGGAGCATGGGGTTGCCGGGCTCACCGAGCTTGACGCTCACATTGTCGAGCCGCTCGCGGTTGACGCGCTCGGCGAGTTTATCGCGCACCGCGGGCACAATGTCCTGCGCGAGCACACGGCCCTTCTTGCCCACACGCTCAGCGAGCCGAATGGTGTAATAGCCCTCGCCCGCGCCAATATCGGCAGCCGTCATGCCGGGGTCGAGCCCTGCAAGATCCATCACCTTGTCGGCCTCGTCCACCCGGTCGCGTGATTCCTCGTTGGACCAGCGGCTGGAAATGATGGGCGCGACAGCACGGTCGGCAGGTGGAAATTTGGGCTGCGCTTCGCGCGCCGCGCCGTTGCACCCCCCAAGCAGGAGAAGCGCAAGGGCAAGGGCGACAGTGCGATGCATGGGATCAGTCAATATCCTCGACGACGACCTTTTCACCCGTCACGCGCTGCGAGAGGGCTGCCGCCATGAATTTGTCGAGATCGCCATCCAGCACATCGCCCGGCGCGGTTGATGTCACGCCGGTGCGAAGATCCTTCACCAACTGATAGGGCTGGAGAACATAGGAACGAATCTGGTGACCCCAGCCAATATCGGTCTTGGTGGCGTGCACGGCGTTCGCCTCTGCTTCACGCTTCTGCAATTCGGCTTCGTAAAGGCGCGCTTTGAGCTGCTTCATCGCCTCGGCACGGTTCTTGTGCTGCGAACGCTGGTTCTGGCAGGCAACGACGATGCCTGTCGGGATATGCGTGATGCGCACGGCCGAGTCAGTCGTGTTGACGTGCTGGCCACCCGCGCCCGACGCGCGATAGGTGTCGACGCGCAGCTCGCTTTCATTCACCTCGATGTCGATGTCGTCATCAACCACGGGATAGACCCATACGCTTGAAAAGCTGGTGTGGCGGCGCGCGTTTGAATCATAGGGGCTGATGCGGACAAGGCGGTGGACGCCGCTTTCGGTCTTGGCATAGCCATAGGCGTTCTCGCCTTTTATCATCAGCGTGGCGGATTTGATGCCCGCCTGTTCGCCGGCGTGATAATCAACCAGCTCGACCTTCATTTTGTGCCGCTCGGCCCAGCGTGTGTACATACGCTGGAGCATTTCTGCCCAGTCCTGGCTTTCGGTGCCGCCAGCGCCTGCGTTGATTTCAATATAGGTGTCGTTGCCATCGGCTTCGCCTGCCAGAAGGGCTGCCACCTTGTCGGTCTCGGCGCGAGCCGCAAGCTCGCCAAGGCTATCCACGGCTTCGTCGGCAAGTGCGGTATCGCCTTCGGCCTCGGCCATTTCGATGAGTTCAACAGTGTCGTCGCGCTCGCGCTCGATGGCGCGGGTCGCGCTGATCGCGTCATCAAGGCGGCGGCGCTCGCGCATCACGTCCTGCGCGGCCTTGGGGTCATTCCAGAGCGCCTGATCTTCTACCTTGGCGTTCAGTTCGTCGAGCCGCTTGAGCGCACGGTCCCAATCCAGAAAGCGCCGGAGGAGGGCAACCGCCTGGTTGATCTGGTCGACATGGGCCTGCGCTTCAGCGCGCATTTCAATTCTCCAATTTCAATATCAAGGGTCTAAATCGCGGAAAAAGGCGGGTTAGTAAATCCCGCCTTCTCTTTGCAGGAAGTCGCTATCGCCGCGCTGGCGTCGCTGGGCGTCGCTGGTGCTTGTTGCGGCCTTCTGGTCCTTCTTCGCATCCTTTTCCAGCTCATCGCGGCGGATGGTGCGGCGCGGCTCGCTTTCAGGCTTGAAGGCTTCCCAGATGACGGGCGCTTTGGGGTCGCTGGTCGGCCATGCGCCATAAACGCGCTTGCCTGACGCGCGGTCGATGCGGATCATGCGGATGCCCGGCGGCGCGCGGAAGGGTGTGATCGGCATATTCGCCATGGCTTTGGTTGCGAACGCCTTGAAGATCGGCACGGCATAGGTGCTGCCCTGCACATAACCGCCCATCGAGCGCGGCTGGTCAAAGCCCATATAAAGCCCGGCGACCAGATCGGGCGAGCCGCCAACAAACCACACATTGGTCGGGCCTGTTGTGGTGCCCGTTTTGCCGAACAGCGGCCGGTTCATGTCACGCAACTGAACGGCGGTGCCGCGCTGGACGACGCCTTCTAGCATATGGACGACCTGATAGGCCGTCAGCGGGTCCATGACTTGCTTGGTGCGGGCGGGCGGGCGCGGCATCGGCTGGCCGTTCCAGTCGGGCGCGCGGCAGCCATCGCAGCGGCGGTTGTCGGCGCGGAAGCGCACCTTGCCGTCACGGTCCTGCACAAAGTCGATGAGCGTCGGGCGACGTTCCCGCCCGTTTGAGGCAAGGATCGAATAGGCGTTGACCATGTTGAGCACGGTGGTTTCGCCAGCCCCCAGCGCAATCGAGAGCACGGCCGGGTAAGTCTGGCCCGGCGCGCTGATGCCCACGGCCTGCGCCATCTTCACCACGCGCTCCATGCCCGTTTGCGAGGCGGCACGCACCGTCATCAGATTGCGCGATTGCTCCAGCCCCCAGCGCATCGTGTGCGGGCCAGAGCCGCCGCCATCAAAGTTGCGGAAGCACTTCCGCCCCAGCTTGGCGGACTGATAGACGCAGAAAGGCCCGTCGATGATGATTTCGGCAGGCGTCATCCCGCCATCAAGGGCGGCGGCATAGACAAAGGGTTTGAACGAGGAGCCCGGCTGGCGCTTGGCCTGTGTCGCGCGGTTATAAGAGGCGAGGCGAACGTCAAACCCACCCTGCATCGCCATGACGCGGCCTGTGTGCGGGTCTTGCACCACCATGCCGCCCGACACTTCGGGGATGGAGCGCAGCACATAGGCATTGCCCTCACGCTTTACCGCAATCACGTCGCCCGCTTTCAGCAGGTTGAAGGCCGCTGTCGCCGTGCCGCGCCGGGGCATGGCCGCGCCCGAAGCGGGGAGAACCCCTGTCGATCCATCGGCAAAGCCCAGCCGCGCTTCCGCGCCCGCCCGACCGAGCACAACCCCGATCCGCCATTCTGGGTAGCCCGCGCCCAAATTCTGCGCGGCCAGTCGCTGCGCCCAGCCGGGCCCGGGGTCAATCGTCGCCACGGGGCCACGCCAGCCCTTGCCGCTGTCATAACGCACCAGCCCATCGCGCAGCGCCTGTTCTGCATAACGCTGGTAATCGGGGTTGAGCGAGGTGCGCACCCAGAGCCCGCCATCATAGACCGAATAGGGGCCAGCCTTGGACGTTTCGCCAAATTTCTCGATCAGCTCGCGGCGGACTTCCTCAAGAAAATAGCCGCCCATATTGAGATTGGGGCCAGCCGCGCCGCGCGGCAAAAGGCCCAGCGGCGCCGCCATTGCCGCGTCATATTGCGCCCTTGAGATGAACTCGTTCTTGAGCATCTCGCCCAGCACATAGTTGCGGCGCGCCATCGCCTTGCCCGCATATTTGTCTCGCCCATAGGTTTCAGGCGCCTTGGGCAGAATGGCGAGGAAGGCCATTTCGCTCAGCGAGAGATCGGCCACGTCCTTGTTGAAATAGGCGCGCGCCGCCGCCTGCACGCCAAAGCTGTTCCGCCCCAGCGGAATCTGGTTGAGGTAAAGCTCCAGAATCTGCTGCTTGGTCAGCACCGATTCGATGCGCCGGGCAAGGATGGCTTCCTTCACCTTGCGCGTGATCGAATATTCATTGCCGAGCAGCAGGTTCTTGGCGACCTGTTGCGTGATGGTGGAGCCGCCACGCGCACGCTCGCCGGAGCCAAGCTTGCTCACATAATCGACCACCGCCCCCGCAAGCCCCGGAAAGTCGATGCCGCCATGTTCAAAGAAGGTCTTGTCTTCTGCGGCCAGAAAGGCGTCCACCAGCAGCGGAGGATATTCATCATAGCGCAATTGCACGCGGCGTTCGCGGGCATAGCTGTGCACCGGCTCACCATCGAGGCTGCGCACATAGGTGGGCAGCGGCGGCTGATAGGTCAGCAGCGATTCTGCCGAGGGAAGGTTGCGTCCGAAAACAAGCCAGATGGCGACATAGCCGAGCACCAATACACCAAGCGCACGGACGGCCAGCCGGAAGCGCGGCTTTTCGTAATTGGTGCGGAACCAGGCAAGCGCACTGCTGGCTTGGCGACGGAGTCGCAGCGGCAGAGGCGATGCTTCGGCTGGGACTTCATCGGCCATGAGGCGCGCATCTAGCCTGAAACATTGGGGGTGGGAACCGCTTTTGCATGGCCAGGCTTCAGCGCGCGGTTAATTGACGCGCGAAGTGGATTTCAACCGCGCGTCGCACCCCCGCTGCAATCGCGCGCTGGCCCTCGGCAGATTTGATGCGGCGCGCATCCTCAATGTTGGAAAGATAGCCAAGCTCCAGCAGCACCGCGGGCATATCGGGCGCCTTGAGCACCGCCAGCCCCGCCATGCGCAGTCCGCCCGTGCGGAAGGGCACAGCGCCCGTGCTTTCACGGCGCAGCAGCTTTGCGAAATCAACCGAGGCGGCCATGGTTTCACGTTGCGCCAGATCAACGAGGATGGAGGTCACCTTATTGTCCTCGCCGGCCAGATTGACGCCGTTCAAAATGTCCGCCTTGTTTTCGCGCTGCGCCAGTTGCTGCGCCTCGCGGTCGGATGCGACTTCGGATAGCGTGTAGATGGTGGCGCCCGCCGCATTTTCACCTGCGGAATCGGCATGGATTGAAATGAACAGCCGCGCGCCAAGGCTGCGGGCGATCGCGGTGCGCTCACGCAGCACGAGGAAGTGATCGTCATCGCGGGTGAGGGCGACGCGGATGCGGCCAGAGGCGAGCAGCGCATCACGGATGCGCCGGGCAACGGCGAGTGTAACATTTTTCTCGCGCGTTCCGTCATGGGGAGAGATGGTGCCGGGATCGTGCCCGCCATGCCCTGCGTCGATCACCACGAGGGGGCGCCCTGCCGGGCCTTCAACGCGCGGCGGCGGCGCGCCCTGCGTTGCCGGATCGAGCGGGATCGTGATGCTGTAGCGGCTGCGGCGCGGCGGCGGCGTCCAGGCGGCGGCTTGCACCGGGGCAGCAAGCGGCGCGGCTCGCTGCGTCTCAGCCGCGCCTTGGAGGTGCGCGGCCTCCATTGTCGTGACCAGTGCTGCAAGAGCGAGAAATGCTGCCGCCATGGCGCTCTCTTGCCCTGATTATTTGCTTCAGGTCCAGTGTCTGCGCGTCGCGCGGCCCCGAAAAATGCGGTGGGCGAGGCTTAACAATATCTTAGGACAGGCCGGGCACTCAGCTGTCGGCTCTGGCGCAAAGCAGTTGCTGCGATTGCTTTGCAGTGCTAGCAGCTTTTTCACTTCGGAGATTTACTCCGGCAGTTCACAGACCGCGCCTCTTCATTGCAGGCCGGTCGTTCCAGGTTGACGTCGCATGATGCATGGTTGTCCCGTTTCGCGCCAATTCGCCCTTGTCGGCGGTGCGCGGGCAGGAGTTTTCGATCCGGCGCATATCGCCGGTCGTGCATCTGCGGCAGAGGCACACACACCCAGACCAATCGGTGCAGAGCTGATGCTCCGCCGGAAATTTGACGCGCCAGTCTCTCTTTGGGGAGGCTCCGGACGCGCACGGAGATACAATAATGACAATGCGGATGTTGATCGACGCCCGCCACCCGGAGGAAACGCGGGTTGCAGTCGTCAAGGGAAACCGGATCGAGGAATTTGATTTCGAGTCGGCGGAGCGCCGTCAGCTCAAGGGCAATATCTATCTTGCCAAGGTGACGCGGGTCGAGCCGTCGCTTCAGGCGGCGTTCGTCGATTATGGCGGAAACCGGCACGGCTTCCTCGCCTTTTCTGAAATTCACCCCGATTACTATCAGATCCCCAAGGAAGACCGCGAAGCGCTGCTCCGCGAAGAGGCTGAGCACGCGGCAGAAGAAGCCGCATTGCGCGCCGCCGAGGGCGATGATGAACCGATTGACGGTCATCATGACGATGACGGGCAGGACCATGACCGTCCCGATTCGGACCTTGAGGACGATGTGGATGGCGATGCGCCGCCCGCGCCGGAATCGGCGGGTGGCAATGGTCATGACGATCATGCAGCAGAAGACCTGCGCCGCCGCCGCATGGCGCTGCGCCGTCGCTACAAGATCCAGGATGTTATCCATCGCCGTCAGGTGCTGCTCGTTCAGGTTGTGAAGGAAGAGCGCGGCAACAAGGGGGCGGCGCTGACCACCTATTTGTCGCTGGCCGGCCGCTATTGCGTTCTTATGCCCAACACCACGCACGGCGGGGGCATCAGCCGCAAGATCTCGAACGCGTCGGACCGCAAGCGCCTGAAGACCATCATGTCGGAGCTGAACCTGCCGTCGACGATGGGCTGCATCGTCCGCACGGCGGGCCTCCAGCGCACCAAGACCGAAATCAAGCGTGACTTTGATTATCTGGCCCGCCTGTGGGACGATATTCGGGAAACCACGCTCAAAAGCCAGGCGCCCGCACTCGTCAATGAGGACAGTGATCTCATCAAGCGTGCGATCCGCGACATCTATAATCGCGACATCGACGAGGTGATCGTGGAGGGTGAGCGCGGCTACAGGCAAGCGCGCGACTTCATGAAGCTCCTGATGCCGAGCCATGTGAAGAAGGTGAAAGCCTATTCCGACGCGGTGCCGCTCTACCAGCGTTACGGCGCGGAAGATCAGCTTGAGGCGATGTATAACCCGGTCGTCCAGCTGAAGTCGGGCGGCTATCTTGTCATCAACCCAACCGAAGCACTTGTTTCGATCGACATCAACTCTGGCCGCTCGACGCGCGAGCATGGCATCGAGCAGACGGCGGTCGCCACCAATCTTGAGGCCGCGCAGGAAATTGCGCGCCAACTGCGCCTGCGCGACATGGCCGGGCTTGTCGTCATCGACTTTATCGACATGGAGTCCAACTCCAACGTCCGCAAGGTTGAAAAGGCGATGAAGGCCGCGCTTGCCAATGATCGCGCGCGGATTCAGGTTGGCCGCATCAGCCAGTTCGGCCTGCTTGAAATGAGCCGCCAGCGCCTGCGCACCGGCGTTCTGGAAGCCTCGACGCGGGTTTGCCCGCATTGCGAAGGCTCTGGCCTTGTCCGCACCGCTTCTTCCGCCGGGCTCTCGGCGCTGCGTATGCTGGAAGAAGAAGCCGCGCGTGGCCGTGGCAGCCAGCTCACACTGCGCGCCAGCCAGGAAGCGGCTTTCTATGTGCTCAACCGCAAGCGGGGCGAACTGGGCGAGATCGAGGAACGCTATGGCGTGATGATCGACGTTCAGTCGGATGGCCAGCTGGAAGGCGCGCGTATGACGGTGGAAGCCGGCGGTCCGCCGCCCGCCTTCCGCCCGAAATTTGAGCCGATTGTCGATGATGTCGCCGATGAGCCTGAAATCGAGGACATTGAGGACGAGGAAGACCTCGAAGAGGAGGCGCGCGACGCTGAGGAGCGTGGCGAGGGTGATAGCGAAGGTCGTCGCGGTCGCCGTGGCCGCCGCCGCCGCGGTCGTCGCGGTCGTCGTGGCGAGGGTGATGATCGGGGCGAAGCCGCCGAGGGTGCCGAGGACGAGGCTGAAGGCGAGGGC
Source organism: uncultured Sphingomonadaceae bacterium (assembly GCA_937873035.1). Taxonomy (GTDB): domain Bacteria; phylum Pseudomonadota; class Alphaproteobacteria; order Sphingomonadales; family Sphingomonadaceae; genus Aquisediminimonas. The sequence continues at coordinate 29,237 of CALMVA010000033.1, forward strand.
GATGAGGCCGCCGCTGAAGATAGCGCGCCGGAATCACGCGAGGAACGTGAAGACCGCGAAGATCGTGAAGGTGGACGTCGTCGCCGCCGTCGCGGACGTCGCGGTGGTCGTCGCAGGCAGGAAGAAGGCGGCGTGACCGCTGAGGGCGAAGGCGAGGGTGAAGCTCTCGCGGATGCCGAAGCTGCTGTCGACGCCGATGCGCCTGCCGAGGCCGCTCCTGAAGTGGCGGCGGAAGAGGCGCCCAAGAAGCCGCGTCGCCGCAGCGCCAAGGCAAAGGCTGCCGAAGCTGCCGAACAGGTTGAGGCCGCTCCGGCTGAAACTGAAGCCGCTCCTGCTGAGCCGGTTGCCGAGGAAGCTCCCGCCAAGCCGAAGCGCACCCGCAAGAAGAAGGCGGATGCCGTGGTTGAAGAGGCCGCTGCCGAAGCTGAAGCCGCTTCTGCCGCGCCGGTCGCTGAGGAGGCTCCGGCCAAGCCGAAGCGCACGCGCAAGAAGAAGGCGGATGCCGTGGCTGACGAGGCTGCTGCTGACGCCCCCGCCGCCGAAGCACCTGCCGCCGAAGCCGCACCTGCGGTTGAAGCGGGGCCGGAAGCGGTCGCTGACGCTCCTGCCGAGCCGCCGCGTCGCGGCTGGTGGCAGCGCACCTTTGGCGACGCATCTTAAGGCATTGCTTTCATCACGTGTTCAGGGAGGGACGCCGAGAAGCATGATCATGCGGATCGCTTCCCCCCTGGGCCGTCTGGTCGCCCTGCTGCTTGCGCTTGTTCTTTCGATCCAGCCTGCCCTTGCGCAATCGGTGCTGCGCGACGCGGAAACCGAGGCGCTGTTCGCTGAAATGTCGGCGAAGATCATCGAGGCGGGCGGGTTGCAACCCAGGCACGTCCAGATCGTTCTGCTCCAAGATAAAGAGATCAACGCCTTCGTTGCGGGCGGGCAGATCGTCTATGTCCATTCCGGGCTGATTACGGCGGCGAAAAACGTCAACGAAGTGCAGGGCGTGATCGCGCATGAGCTGGGCCATGTGGTTGGCGGGCACGTCATCCGCATGGATGAAGGCATCAAGGCGGCAACGGGCATCACGCTGTTGAGCCTGTTATTGGGCGCAGCCGCGATTGCGGCGGGCGCGGGCGATGCGGGCATGGGCGTGTTGGCGGCCGGCCAACAAGCGGCAATGGGCAAGTTCCTTGCCTTTTCGCGCACGCAGGAAGCCTCGGCGGATGCGGCGGCGGCATCCTATCTTTCCAAGGCCGGGATCAGCGGCAAGGGGCTCATCAGCTTTTTCAAGACGCTCCAGAATGTCGAGTTCCGTTACGCCATTCCGCAGGAAGACAGCTATGGCCGCACGCACCCGCTCACGGGGGAGCGCATTGCCGCGCTGGAAGATGTGGTGGGCAAGGATCCGGCGTGGAACAAGCCATCAGACCCTGCGCTCGAAGCCCGCTTCCAGCGCGTGAAGGCCAAGCTCATGGGCTTTGTTTCAGACCCGCCACAGACGCTGATTGCCTATCCGGTGACGGACAAGTCCATCCCCGCGCGCTATGCGCGGGCCTATGCCTGGCATAAGAGCGCCTATCCTGATCGCGCGCTTGATGAGGTCAATGCGCTGCTTACCATGGTGCCCAATGACCCGTATTTTCTGGAACTGAAAGGCCAGATTCTGCTCGAATCGGGGCATCCGGCAGACGCGCTGCCCGTGCTGCGGCAGGCGACCGAGATTACGCGCGCGCAGCCGCTGATCGCAGCGCTTTTCGGCCATGCGCTCATCGCGACCGAAGATCGCGCCAATCTGCCGGAGGCGACGCGCGTGCTGAAAGCCGCCGTTTCGCGCGACAATGATAATCCCTTTGCCTGGTATCAGCTTGGCGTCGTCTATGAGCGTGAGGGCGATGTGCCGCGCGCCCAACTGGCGACGGCGGAGCGGTATAGCCTTGAAGGCCGCGCCAATCTGGCCCTGCGCAGCGCCGAAGCGGCGATGGGCGGCATCCCGCGTGGCACGCCGGACTGGATTCGCGCGCAAGATATTGCCATGGCGTCGCGGGCAGAACTTGAGAACAGCAAGCACAAACGCCGATGAATGAAGGAACGAAATCAATGCTGATCGCAGCCGCCGCAGCTCTGGCAGGTGCCGGGGGCACGGCGTTGGTCATGGCCTCTTCCGAACCCGTCAATACGAGCGACCGGGCCGCAATCGAGACGATCGTGCGCGAATATATTCTGACGCACCCGGAAATTTTGCCGCAGGCCATGGAAAATCTGCGCTCGAAGGAAATGGCGAAGATCGTCGAGGCCAACCGCAAGGCCATTGAAACGCCCGTGGGCGACGCCTGGGAAGGCGCTGCCGATGCCGATGTGACGCTTGTCGAGTTCTTCGATTACGCCTGTGGCTATTGCCGCGCCTCGATTGCCGATGTTGATCGGCTGCTGGCCGAAGACAAGAAGCTCAAGGTCGTTTATCGCGATATGCCTGTGCTGGGTGAAGACAGTCTGGCCGCCGCCCGCCTGTCGGTGGCGGCGGCCATGGCGGGCAAGTTCAATGCGATGCACAAGCCGCTCTACAAGGCAGGGCGGCCCAGTGTTTCCAATGTGGAAGCCGCGCGTCGGCAGGCAGGCGTTGACAAGAACGCCATCTCCAACCCGCAGGTGGACCAGCAGTTGGCGCTCAACCTCAAGCTCCAGCGCGATCTTGATCTTTCCGGCACGCCCGCATGGGTCGTCGGCAACAAGGTTCTGGTCGGCGCGGTGGGCTATGATGCGCTCAAGGCCGCCATCGCCGAGGCGCGAACGAAGAAATAACCGGGCCTGCCCGCGTGTCGGGCGTTGCGCTTTGGCCTCATTATCGTCCACAACGCACCGATGGTCCATTCTTCCCCCAAGCCGCCCGTCGCGGCCACCCGCGCGCACTCTTATGAACGCCACGGCACCCGGATCGATGATCCCTATGCGTGGCTGAAGGATGAGAAATATCCCACCGTCGATGATGTCGAGGTGCTGGACTATCTGAAAGCCGAGAACGCCTATTTCGACGCGGTGATGAAGCCGCTGGCGCCGCTCGTCGAGACGATTTTTCAGGAAATGAAGGGGCGGCTGAAGGAAGACGATAGTTCGGTGCCGCAAAAGGATGGCGACCGGCTCTACTGGCGTCGCTTTGAAAAAGGCGCGCAATATAAGCAGTGGATGCGCAGCCCTGTGTCCGGCGGCGATGAGCAGGTGATGCTCGACGAAGCCAAGATGGCCGAGGGGCTTGAATATTTCCGGTTGGGCGGAATTGCCATCAGCGAAGATGACCGGCTGATGGCCTATTCGACCGACACCGACGGGTCGGAACGCTACACCATCCGCTTCCGCAATCTGGAAACCGGGGCCGAGCTGCCCGATGAAATCCCCGGCACGCTGGGCGACTATGTGTTTTCAACCGATGGCCGGCATCTGCTCTATGGCCTTGTCAATGATAGCTGGCGCGTCGAAACGATTTTAGTGCACGAAATCGGCACGCCCGTGGCGGACGACAAGACGCTCTACCGTGAGCCGGATCAGGGCTTTCAGGCAGGCGTCGGCATGACGCAGAGCCGCAAGTGGATCATCGTCGCGACGGGCGACAATGAGACGAGCGAAGTGCGGATGATCCCTGCCGACAATGTGTTTGCAGACCCCGTCATGGTGCGCCCGCGCTGCAGGGGCGTTGAATATGATGTCGAGGATCATGGCGACACGCTCTACATCCACACCAATGATGCGAGCACGCAGTTCCGGCTGGTGACGGCACCGCTGGCAAAGCCCGGCGAATGGACCGAGCGGATCGCGCCCTCGCCCAGCTTCTACATGACCTCGGTGACGACCTTTGCCGATTTCTTCGTGGTGGAAGGCCGCGAGAACGGCCTGGATCAGGTTGAGATCCACGATTATGCAGGCGGCGCGCCCAGGCGGATTGCCTTCCCCGAAGCGAGCTATTCCGCCGGGCTTGATGAGAACCCCGAATATAAGGTTAGCGTGCTGCGGCTTTCCTATGAATCGATGGTCACGCCCGACACGGTGATGGATTATGACCTCGCCACGGGCGCGATGACGACGCTCAAGGTGCAGGAAATCCCCAGCGGCTATGATGCGAGCCAATATGCCACCGAGCGCGTCGAGATCACCGCGCGCGACGGGACGAAGGTTCCGGTGTCGATCGTCTACAAAAAGGGTTTCGAGAAGAACGGCAATGGCCCGCTCTATCTCTATGCCTATGGCGCCTATGGCTATGCCATTCCGCCCAGCTTCTCGACGCTGCGGCTTTCGCTGCTGGATCGGGGCTTTGCCTATGCCGTGGCGCATATTCGCGGCGGCGATGATCTTGGCCAGCAATGGCAGCTTGATGGCAAGCTCACCAAACGCACCAATACCTTCAACGATTTTGTCGATGTGGCCAGGGAGCTGGCCGATCTGGGCTTTGCCAGGCCGGGGCGCATCGTCGCGGCGGGCGGCTCGGCAGGCGGCGAACTGATGGGCGTTGTCGTCAACACCAACCCGGAGCTTTGGGGTGCGGTTGCCGCGCACGTGCCTTTTGTCGATGTGCTCAACACGATGCAGGATGAAACCCTGCCGCTGACGCCCGGCGAATGGCCCGAATGGGGTAACCCCATTACCGACAAGGCGGCGTTCGAGCTGATCCGCAGCTACAGCCCTTACGACAATGTGGTGCCACAGGCTTATCCGCCGCTTTTCATCACTGGGGGCCTTACCGACCCGCGCGTCACCTATTGGGAGCCCGCGAAATGGACCGCCAAGCTGCGTGCGACCAAGACCGACGACAATGTCCTGCTGCTCAAGACCAATATGGGTGCCGGCCATGGCGGCAAATCCGGCCGCTTCGAATCGCTGCGCGAGGATGCCGAGGAATATGCCTTCTTCCTGTGGCAATTGGGGATGGTGGAATAGGGGGCGAAAGATGACGAGATTAACAACCGTCAAGTCTATCAAAAAGTGCGCCCGGTTTTGATCGACTCAAAGCCGGACTCCAGCGTTACGCCGCAAACCGCGTCACGCGCACTTCATCCTGCCGCTTTCTTGCCTCGGCGATCTCCCACGCGGTTTGCATCCGCATCAATGTGTCCATCTTCACGCCGAAGGCTTTTTCCAGACGCAGCCCCATTTCAGGGGAGAGGCCGCCATGGCAATTCATCAGCGTCGACAAGGTCTGACGGGTAACGCCCAGATGACGCGCGCCCGACGAGGCGTTGAGGCCGTGGCCCTCCACAATCTCACGCACAAATGTGCCGATATGGCTGGGGCTGTGCATGGTGATGCCGCTCATCAGTGATAGTCCTCCAGATCGAGTATGCGGATTTCGCGCATGGCGTCGTCCACTTCAAAGGTCAGCCGCCAATTCGCGGTGACATGAAAACTCCAGCGATCATCGCTCAACTGATGCGCCTTCCAGAAAAGCAGATTGCGGCACTCGTCGCTATGCTCCATCGCTTCGAGGAAGGTTATTTGCATCCGCAGCTTGTTGATCAGCCTCTGGTCCAGCCGCGATATGTCGTTGCGCTCGACGAACCGGGCCAAACCCTTGTGGCGGATCGAAACGATTTTCACTCAGGCGACAATGCATATACCATTGTCTGGTGTCAATAGGCGGTGTACACCTTCATGATGCCGCCGATATTCACCCTCGCGATCGCGCCTGCCCCCGAAGATTTCGATGAACTTGGCCATGTCAACAACGCGGTCTGGGTGCGCTGGGTGCAGGATGTGGCGACGGCGCACTGGTCGGCAGTGGCGCGGGCGGAGGACATTGCGGCCTATGTCTGGGTCGTGGTGCGGCACGAGATCGACTATCTCGGCAATGTCAGCCCCGGTGAAAGCGTGACCGCGCGGACATGGATCAGCGACCCGCCCAAAGGCGCGCGCTTTGACCGCAATGTGGAATTTCTGAACGCCGCCGGAAAGGCCGTGGTGCGCGCGAAGACGACCTGGGCGATGATCGACCGTGCTTCGGGCCGTATTGCGCGCGTGCGCGACGAGATTGCCGCGCCGTTTTTCGCCTGACACGACAGGGCCTGTTTTCATCAGGGTCTGTTTCCATCGCCGCGCGATATGATCTAGGGAGGCTCCATGCCGCCCCAAGCCCCTGTCAGCACAGACACGAACAACCTCGATTTCGCCGTGATGCGGCGCTTCATTCCCTATTTGTGGCCCAGGGACACGCCGGGGTTGCGCATCCGCATCATCATCGCGCTGTTGCTCGTGCTGGTGTCAAAGGGCGTGCAGATCAGCATGGGCTTTCTTTATGGCGCTGCCATCGACAAGATGAAGCCGGGGCTGGAAGCGGGCGCGCAACTCGCCATCGGGCTGGTCGTGGCCTATGCGGGCGCGCGCTTTGCGGGCGTGCTGTTCGACAATCTGCGCAATGTGGTGTTCGAGCGCGTCGGGCAGGATGCGACGCGGCGACTGGCGGAGCACGTTTTTGCGCACCTCCATCAGTTGAGCCTGCGCTTCCATTTGTCGCGCCGCACCGGCGCCGTCACCAAAGTCATCGAGCGGGGCACCAAGAGCATTGATGTGATGCTCTACTTCCTCCTCTTCAACATCGCGCCAACGGTGATCGAGTTGACGGCGGTGATGGTTATTTTCGGCACCAAATTCTCGCTTGGGCTCGTTGCGGCGACCGCGATCATGGTGGTCAGCTACATCTTCTTTACGCAGAAGGTGACTGACTGGCGCAACCAGTTGCGCGCCGAGATGAACGAGCTGGATACCGCCACCGTCGCTCGCTCGGTCGATAGTCTGCTCAACTATGAGACGGTCAAATATTTCAACGCCGAAAAGCGCGAGGCCGATTATTACGGCAAGGTCGCGCGCCGCTATGCCGATGCGGCGGTAAAGTCTGAAAATTCGCTCGCCTGGCTCAATATCGGCCAGTCGCTCATCACCAACCTGATGATGGCGGGCGCGATGGGCTATACCGTATGGGGCTGGTCGCGCGGGGACTATTCAACCGGCGATGTCGTGCTGGTCAACACGCTGCTCGCCCAGCTGTTCCGCCCGCTCGATATGCTTGGCATGGTCTATCGCACCGTGCGCCAGGGGTTGACCGACATGGCTGCGATGTTTGATCTGATCGACACCGAGACCGAAGTGAAGGACCGCCCGAATGCGGCGCTGCTGGCCATCGACGGCGGTGCGCTTGCGTTTGAGGATGTGAGCTTTGCCTATGATGCGGACCGGCCGATCCTGAAAGGCGTCAGCTTTGCCATTCCTCCGGGGCGGACGCTGGCTGTCGTCGGGCCTTCGGGGGCTGGCAAGTCCACACTCGCGCGGCTCATCTACCGCTTTTACGACGTGACCGGCGGGCGCGTGACGATTGACGGGCAGGACGTGCGCGATGTGACGCAATCCTCGCTGCGCGCGGCCATCGGCATTGTTCCGCAGGATACCGTGCTGTTCAACGACAGTATCGGCTATAATATCGGCTATGGCCGCGCGGGTGCTTCGCAGGATGAGATCGAGGCGGCGGCGCGCGGGGCGCAGATCCATGCATTCATCGCAGCCCAGCCGCAGCAATATGAGACGCAGGTCGGCGAGCGCGGGCTGAAGCTTTCGGGCGGTGAAAAACAGCGCGTGGCCATCGCCCGCACGCTGCTCAAGGACCCGCCGATCCTCATTCTCGACGAGGCGACCTCGGCGCTTGACAGCCGGACGGAGGCCGAAATCCAGTCGACGCTTGAACGCGTGTCCGAGCGGCGCACGACCATCGTCATCGCGCACCGCCTCTCGACCATCGTCGATGCAGATCAGATCATCGTGCTCGACGCAGGCCGCGTGGCCGAGCGCGGCACCCATGCAGAGCTGCTGCGCCATGGCGGCCTCTACGCCGAAATGTGGGCGCGCCAGCAGGCCGAGGATGACGAGGAAGGCGCGGTCGCGGCGGAATGAGCGCGCTAAACAGAGCCCTCGGCAAGGATCATTTCTGGCTCGTAAAGTCGGCGATTGTCGGAGTTGAATTCATATTTCACATCGCACAGTAAATTATGAAGATCGACCAGCTTGAATGCGGCGGCACGATAT
>CALMVA010000034.1 GCA_937873035.1 uncultured Sphingomonadaceae bacterium
GAAGTGCAGGAAAATGGCGGCTGCGCCGCACGAAGGGCGACTTTGTGAGTGCTGACAAGGCAGAGGAACCCGCCGTCACCCTCTGGGTGTCCGGCCCCGCCGGTGGCGTGACCGGCGCAATCTGGGTTGGCCGCAATGCGGGCATCAAGAATATCCTGACGCTCGACGTGGGGGGCACCAGCACCGACGTTGCGCTCATTGAAAATCTCGAACCGCGCCGCCAGCGGACGACGGAAGTCGGCCATCTGTCGGTCCGCGCCTCGGCGCTTGACGTCAAGACGGTAGGCGCGGGCGGTGGCTCGATTGCCTATGTGCCCGAACTGACAAAGGCGCTGCGCGTCGGCCCGCAAAGCGCGGGCGCGGTGCCGGGGCCGGTGGCCTATGGCAAGGGCGGCGTAGCGCCGACCGTGACCGACGCCAATGTCGTGCTGGGCTACCTGCCTGAAAACCTGCTGGGTGGCGCCTTCAAGCTGGATCGCGACGGCGCAAAGGCGGCGGTGCAGACGATTGCCGACGCGCTTGGCATTGATCTGATGGCGGCAGCACGCGGCATTATCGACATCGTCAACGAGAATATGTTCGGCGCGCTCCGCATGATCTCGGTCCAACAGGGCTATGACCCGCGCGATTTTGCGCTGATGGGCTTTGGCGGCGCAGGTCCGCTTCACGTCAACGCCGTGGCGCGGCTGATGGGAAGCTGGCCCGCAGTTTCGCCGGTCAGCCCCGGCGTGCTGTGCGCGCTGGGTGATGCGACCACGCGGATGCGGACGGAAACCGCGCGTTCATGGTCGCGTCTTGCCCGTGATACCAAAGCTGAAGACCTTGTGGCGGTGCTGGCGGAAATGGCCGGACAGGTGAAGGGCGAGCTTCTTTCCGATGGCGTGCCCGACGCCGAGATCACGACCGCCTTTGAGGTTGATGTGCGCTATGCCGGCCAGGCGTTTGAAGTGCCACTGACCATCACGCCCGAACAGCTTGCAGGCGACGGCATCGCCGGGGTGCTGGCGCGCTTCGATGAAGAGCATAAGCGGCTCTTCACCTTCAACATGGATACACCGCACGAAATTGTGAACCTGCGTGCGGTCGCGCTGGGCCGCGCGCTCGATCTGCCCGCGGCCGAACTGGAGCAGGGCAATGGTGATCCGTCTGCCGCCAAGATCCGCGACCATGTGTTGTGGATGAACGGGCGCGAGCAGGCAGCCGTCATCTATGACCGCGCCAAGCTGAAGGCGGGCGATGTCATCCCCGGCCCGGCCATTGTGTGCGAGATGGACTCGACCACGCTCATCGAGTCCGGCTGTGTCGCCACCGTCGACAAGGTTGGCAACATCCTCATCAATCTGGCCTGACGAAAAGGACCACACATCATGTCTGCTACCATCGTCCAGACCAACACCAAGCCTTTCGAGAAGATCGCGATTGATCCGGTCACGCTCGACATCATTGAAAATGCATTGCGCAACGCCCGCGTTGAAATGGACGCGACGCTCGTTCGTACCGCCATGTCGCCAGGCATTCGCGAGCAGGGAGACGCCTTTCCGCTGATCGCCGACCACACCGGCAAGATGATCGTCGGCCAGTTCGGCAGCTTCATCGGCGGTTTTCTCAATAATTTTGAGGGCACGCTTGAAGATGGCGATATGATCTTCCTGTCCGATCCTTATTCGGTCGATGGGGCAATCAGCCACTCGAATGACTGGCTGGTGCTTCTGCCTGTGTTCAAGGACGGGCGGCTCATCGGCTATACCTCAATGTTCGGCCATCAGTCGGACATTGGCGGCAAGGTCGTCGGCTCGATGCCGATCAACGCGCGTTCGATTTATGAAGAGGGCGTGCGCATCCCTCCGGTCAAGATCTGGAAGAAGGGCGAGTATAATGACGATCTCATGAAGCTCGTCATGCACCAGACCCGCAAGCCGGACTGGTGCGCGGCGGACCTGAACGCGCTCATCGCCTCGTGCCGGGTCGCCGCCCGCCGTGTGATCGAAATGGCCGAACGCTTTGGCGATGATGTCTACGTCTCTGCCACGCAGGAACTGCTCGCGCGCAACCACCGTGCGATGAAGACGCTGTTGGCGCAGGCCGTGAGCGAAGAGCCGGTGAGCTTTGAGGATTATATCTGCGATGATGGCATGGGCTATGGCCCCTATCGGATCAAGTGCACCATGTGGCGCGAGGGTGAGCGGGTGATCCTCGATTTTGATGGCACTGATCCGCAGTCATCGGCCTCGATCAACTTCTTCCTCAACGAAAATATGTTCAAGATGTTCTTCGGCATCTACATGATTATGGTCTTCGATCCGCAGATCCTGTTCAACGATGGCTTTTATGATCTGATCGACGTGCGCATCCCGGAAGGATCGCTGCTGAAGCCGAAGTTCCCGGCCGCACTTTCGGGCCGCACCCATGCGCTGGGCCGCATCTTCGACATTCTGGGCGGCCTGCTGGGCCAGAAGACACCAGAGTTTCTGAACGCAGCCGGCTTCTCGTCCTCACCGCATCTATTCTATTCGGGCAATGATGCGCGGCCGGGCAAGGGCAATGCGTGGTTCCAGCTCTTTCAGATCGGCTTTGGCGGTATTCCCGGCCGTCCGCTGGGCGATGGGCCGGATGGTCACTCATTGTGGCCGGGCTTTACCAACGTGCCCAACGAGTTTCTCGAACGCTATTTCCCGATGCTCATCGAGCGTTACGAGACCGAACCCGATTCTGGCGGCGCGGGGCTTCACCGTGGTGGCAACGGCATCCACATGACCTACCGTTTCCTTTCGGCAGGCACGATCTCGATCCATGATGATCGCTGGTTTGTTCCGCCCTGGGGCGTGAATGGCGGGGAGCCGGGCAAGCGCGCGCGCAAGATTCTTGAGAAGGCGGATGGCACGCAGGTCATCGTCGGCAACAAGGTGGAGGATGTCGAGGTTGCGGCGGGAGACCAACTTCACTTCATCACGTGGGGTGGCGGCGGCTGGGGCGATCCGCTGGAGCGTGATCCGGCGTTGGTTGGCAAGGAAATCGTGCAGGGTCTTGTGACGGTTGAAGGCGCGCGCGCTTATGGCGTTGTTGCCGATGCGGCGGGCCTCGTCGATGCAGCCGCGACCGACGCGCTTCGTGACAAGATGCGCGCCGGGCGGGGTGCGCTGCCGCTGTTCAATTCCGGTCCCGGCGTCGAGACGCTGCGCGCGCAATGTTTGGCGGAAACCGGGTTGGCAGCGCCCATGCCCCCGCAATGGCCGCACCTTGAAGCGGCGGAGTGATACGGTGAACAACGGAGCGTTAAAAGATATTCGCGTCGTCGAGCTGGGACAGTTGCTTGCAGGGCCGTTCTGCGGTCAGTTGCTCGGTGATATGGGCGCAGATGTCATCAAGGTCGAGCCGCCGATAACGGGTGATCCGATGCGCGAATGGGGGCAGGGCGCAGAAAAGGTGCAGTGGGAAGTCATCGCCCGCAACAAGCGTTCAGTAAGCGCCAATCTGCGGGTGCCCGAAGGGCAGGCGCTGGTGAAGCGTCTCATTGCCCATGCCGATGTTCTGGTTGAGAATTTCAAGCCCGGCACGCTCGAAAAATGGGGGCTGGGGCCGGAGGTTCTGCTGGCGGAGTTCCCGCACCTCATCATCGCGCGTATGTCGGGCTATGGGCAGACGGGGCCTTATTCAGACCGGGCGGGCTTTGGCGGCATTGGTGAGGCGATGGGCGGCTGGCGCTATATTGTGGGTGAGCCGGATCGTCCGCCAAGCCGCATGGGCGTTTCGATCGGCGATACGCTGACGGCGACTTATGGCTGCATGGGTGTGCTCGCCGCGCTTCATGTGAAGGAAAAGACCGGCCGGGGGCAGGTTATAGACACCGCGCTTTACGAAAGCGTGCTTCAGGTGATGGAAGGGCTTGTGCCCGAATATGATCGCATGGGGCTGATCCGTGAGCGTTCGGGCTCGATCCTCAAAGGTATCGCGCCTTCCAACGTCTATTCCTGCAAGGATGGCGAGTTCATGATCGGCGCCAACAAGGACTCGCTCTGGAAGCGCCTTGCCGTCGCCATGGACCGGCCGGACCTTGGCGATGATCCGCGCTACGCCACACATCTGGCGCGCGGCGAAAATCAGGATGAGCTGGACGCGCTCATCAACGACTGGACGCGCGGGCTGACGATGGATGAAGTTGATGCGCTGATGATTGCACATTCCATTCCCGCAGGCCGCGTCTATCGTGCGCCCGATATGCTGGAAGACCCGCACTTCAAGGCCCGCGAGGCGATTATCGAGGTGGAAACTGAGCGTTTCGGCCCGCTTAAAATGCAGTCGAGCTTTCCCAAATTCTCGGCGACGCCGGGCGGCGTCCGTCGGCCTGCGCCGTCCACCATTGGCCAGCACAATGCCGAAATTTATGGCGATTTGCTGGGCATTTCGGCGGATGAGCTTGCGGATATGGCGGCGAAGGGTGTGATCTGATGGGGCGTGACGAGGCTGATCTGTTGGACAATTACGCCGGGACATTCGATGGGCGGCTGCCCTTTGGCAAGCGCCCTGCCTTGGTTCTGATCGACCTTGTTGAAGCCTATCTGCAACCGGGATCGCCGCTTTATGCGGGCATCGAGAGCGCGCTTGAAAGTGCAGTGCGGTTGACAGCAGCAGCGCGCAAAGGAGACATTCCCATCATCTTCACTCATGTTGAATATCAGCCGGGCGGGGCGGATGGCGGGGTGTTCTTCCGCAAGGTTCCGGCGCTCAAGGTGTTTGAGAAGGGCTCGCCGCTCGGCGCGTTTCCAGCAGCACTTGCGCCGATGGACCGTGATGTCGTCATTACCAAGCGATATGCATCGGCCTTCTTCGCCACGCATCTGGCGCCCACACTCACGGCGCTGGGTGTGGATACGGTGCTTATCTGCGGCACTTCAACTTCGGGCTGCGTACGTGCGACGGCGCTGGATGCCTGTCAGCATGGCTTTGTGCCCTTTGTCGTGCGGGATGCTTGTGGGGATCGCCATGCCGCACCGCATGAGGCCAGCCTCTTTGATCTTCAGGCCAAATATGCCGAAGTCATCAGCGAGGCGGACGCCTTGGCCCATCTCGCACGATTATAAGACAAATCCGCCTGAAATTGCGCGACCCCGATGGAGATGTTCGGCCGTGCAGCAAGGAACTTCCGGGCAAATTCGCGGTTACGCCGACGCAATTGCCTCATCGCAGATGCAGACGTCGCCGATCAATGCTTCCAGCTTGCGCGGGTCGCAGGGGCCTTCAAGAATGGCAGCAACATTGGCGGGGGCATCGACCATGTTCCTGTGCGTTCCGCTGTTGTTGGCGATAACGTAGAGCGGCGTATGCGGCGAATGGTCGAGCAGGCTGGTGGCCAGATGCCGTTCATGCACGCCGGGCTGCATCATATCGCAGATAACAGCACATACGTCGGGCAATTCATGCGCCGACAGCAGTTCTTGCACCGAATAGAAAGTGACGGCCCTGTGTCCCGTAAAGGCAAGGCACATGGCGAGGCTTTCCGCCACTTCGGGCGCGTCGCTGACGATAAAGACGAACAGTTTTTTCATACGACCCCCATTGTGGCGGCATCAATGAAGCCAAAATGGTGTAAACGCACCCTAGTAGTTTTGCGGTATCGCAGTGAGGTTGGAGTTGTTGAGCGGCAAGGCTCAACCCAGCCGCCATTCGCCAGAGGCAAGCCCATTCAGCGACCAGTCGCCGATTTGCCAGCGGACAAGGCGCAAGGTGGGGTGGCCGATCGCTGCCGTCATCCGACGCACCTGCCGGTTGCGCCCCTCGCGGATGGTGATCCGCAGCCATGTATCAGGCACGGTCTTGCGGGCGCGCACCGGCGGCGTGCGGGGCCATAATTCGGGCGGGTCGATATTGTCTGCCTGAGCAGGCAGGGTGGGGCCGTCTTTCAGCGTGATGCCCCGGCGCAATGCGGCAAGCGCGGCTTCATCCGGCACACCTTCCACCTGCACCAGATAGGTTTTGGGCAGCTTGTAGCGTGGATCAGCAATGCGCGCCTGCAAACGGCCATCATCCGTCAGCAGCAACAGCCCTTCGCTATCAAGATCAAGTCGCCCCGCAGGGTAAACATCTGGCGTCGTGATATAGTCGGCCAGTGTTGGCCTTACGGGTCCGGTGCGTTCGGGGCTGAACTGACACAAAACGCCATAGGGTTTGTTGAACAGGATCACGGGCATGAGATGGCTGATAGGCGCTTGTGCGGCCAACGGCTAGGCACGGAAAAAGTAATGCGCGTCGCAACTGTGACGGAACATCACTTTTCCATCGACGCGATGGTCGCCGGAATATACCAGAAACACTGTCTAAAATCGGTGACAAGCCGGTAGCAGGAGCAGGATAAGAGAATGTCCAACATCTTCACGATTCCAGAACTTGATGATCTGCGTATGTCGGAAAAAGCGCGCCCTCTTTTTGAGGCCGTGAAGCGCCACATCCGCGACAATGTTGATCCCATTACGCAAGAATATGAGCGACTTGGGGAGGGCCGTGCGGATCGCTGGAGCTTCGCGCCGGGCCAGCTTGAGTTGCTGCAAGGCGCCAAGGATAAGGCAAAGGCCGCCGGGCTTTGGAACTTCTTTCTGCCCGATGATGAAAATGGTGAAGGGCTTTCCAACCTCGACTATGCGTATATCGCTGCAGAACTCGGCAAGTCGCCGCTGGCGTCGGAATCGCTCAACTGTTCAGCGCCCGATACGGGCAATATGGAAGTGCTCGAACGCGTTGGCACGCCGGAGCAGAAGAAGCGCTGGCTTGAGCCGCTGCTCGCCGGGGAAATCCGCTCGGCCTATGTGATGACAGAGCCTGATGTAGCGTCATCTGACGCCAAGAACATCCGCACCCGTGCGGTGCTGGATGGCGATGACTGGGTTATCAATGGCGAGAAATATTATATTTCAGGCGCAGGCGACCCGCGCTGCAAAATCATGATCGTGATGGTGCGCACCAGCGATGACGGCCCTTCCTCGCAGCAGCAATCACAGATTCTGGTGCCGACCGACACGCCCGGCGTTGAAATTCTCGGCGCGATGCACGTATTTGGGGCAGATCACGCGCCCCGCGGGCATATGCACGTGCGGTTCAACAATGTGCGTGTCCCCAAGGACAATATTCTGCTGGGCGTGGGTCGGGGTTTTGAGATTTCCCAGCTTCGGCTTGGGCCGGGGCGCATCCACCATTGTATGCGCACCATCGGCAAGGCAGAAATCGCGCTCGACCTGATGGTCAAGCGGGGCAATTCCCGCGAGGCCTTTGGGCGCTCGCTCATCATGCTCGGCAAGAATCTGGAGCTGGTATCGCGCGCGCGCATCGAGATTGAAGCAATGCGCCTGATGGTGCTGAAGGCCGCCAAGGCGATGGACGTGCTCGGCAACCGTGAAGCCCGCGTCTGGGTCAGTATGGTCAAGGCGATGGTGCCGGAAAAAACCTGCCAAATTATCGATCAGGCAATCCAGATCCACGGGGCGACGGGTATGTCGCAATGGACGCCGCTGGCAGAACTCTACGCGGATGTCCGCCATTTGCGCTTTGCCGATGGCCCGGATGAAGTGCACCACATGGTCGTGGGGCGTAACGAAGTGGCCATGCACTAAAGGGTATGATGCGTTCACCGGGCTTGCCAGTTGAGGGCAGGCCCGGCCGATGGCCTTATGGATTGCGCGCGCGCTTTCGTTTATTTCTGCTTGCCGGTAAAAGCGGCGATGCGCGCGTGCATATCCGGCCCATGGCCTTCGCACTCCATCACTTCCCATTGCAGACCCGCATCGAGATGCATCGCATCCGTTGTATCGAGCAGGCGCTTGTTGGCGCGGTGGCTGAAGGGGGAATTTGCCGTGATGCGGTGGGCGAGCGCCGAAATCTCGGCATCAAAATTTGCGGCTGGCACCATATATTCGGCAAGGCCGATGCGAACGGCTTCTTCCGCGCCGATCATGTCGGCCGTGAACATCAGCCGCTTGGCAGTCGCGATGCCCACGCGGCGTGGCAGACGCTGGCTCATCCCCCAAATCGGCGTCAGCGCCCATTTGGCGTGGGTGTCGCCAAAGCGGGCATTGTCTGCGGCAACAATGAAGTCGCAGGCAAGCGCCACTTCAAGCGCGCCGGTATAGCAGTGTCCATGGACGGCTGCGATCACGGGCTGGGGCAGCTTTTCCATCAGACGGAGCGTTTCGCTGTGCCACCCGCGCGACGGCACTTGCTCGCCCGTGGCGATGTCCGCCAGATCATGCCCGGCGGAAAAGCATTTGCCCGCCCCACGCAGCACCACGCAGTTGATGGAGGCATCGTTGCGGATCGCCTCAACATGGCTGCGCAAAGCCCGAAACACGCCGACCGTCAGCGCGTTCAGTTTATCAGGCCGGTTGATCGTCAGCGTCGCAATGCCATCCGCATCGACCCGCTCCACCAGATTTGTCATGTTGCTTCTTGTCCTGCTTGTTCACCGTCACACTGGGCATCGCCTGTGCGCCTGTTAAAGTAAATGAAACGGCGTGTCACCAAGCCGCGGCGGCATTTCAACCGAGGCGAAGTCAGGTTTTTCAGCGGCTTGTATGCAATTGGCTGGGGGGCAACTGCCCGGCCCAGTTCGCGCGCTCGCGGCGCACGCTGTCTGCCGTCTTGTCCCAGAAGGTCTTGGTCTTGCCCATGAAGCGGATGTCGAACTTGTCGGCCGTTCTGAACTCCAGAACCTCCACCCCATTTGGGCCGGGCGTATAGGCATAAGGCACGTCTGAACCGACGAAAAAGCCGTCGCCAGCGCCCAGTTCTTCAGTGCCCAGCCGCAGCGTGCCCGCGATGATATAGTATAGGCAATCGGCATTGTGGCTATGAAGGGGCAGGGGGTATCCGCTCTTGAACCATGCGTAGGTCAGGCTCATGCCGGGCATGGCGAAGAGCAGTTTCACCATATCGCCCTCGGCCGCGCCTTCTGCCTGCGCGGCTTCGATACCCGCCTGTATCGTCGGCGTGAGGCCTGCCATTTCCATGATCGACAACTCGCTGAAATCAGGCGCATCGGCAGCGCGATATATGGCGAAGCGAGTTTCGCTTTCGGGGCTTGCAGCGGCGGTGGCCATGGCGGTTCTCCTGTGGATCTATGCTTTATTGTGGCGGTTGCGCGCGCCCGGTCGCGTCAGCCGCCCATGCGATCGCGCAGGTCGGGCTGGCCGGTATGCGCGGTCAGCCCGCCATCAACCGGAATGGCGACGCCGGTAACGCAGCTTGCATCGTCAGAGGCAAGAAATGCGGCAACCGCGGCTATTTCGTCTGCCTGCGCAAACCGCTTCATGGGCACAACGCCCTCCCACTCGGCGCGCAGCCCCTGAATGGCATCTACGCCGGTTGTGAGAATGGGCGTATCGACCGGGCCGGGGCAAATCGCATTGGCGCGAATTGCATCACGGGCATGGTCAATCGCCAAGCTTCGGGTGTAATTTATGACGCCTGCCTTGGCAGCGTTATAGGCGGTAAAGCCGTAATCTGCCTGCAAGCCAGAGGCCGAGGCGGGGTTGGTGATGGCGCCGCCCCCCCCCGCCCTGAGAGGCGGGGTCACGGGCTTTCCGCCATAGAAGACGGCATCAAGGTTTACCGCGATCACACGGCGCCAATCCTCAATCGCCAGATCGGGCGTGAGGCCATAACATCCAATTCCGGCATTGTTATAGAGAATGTCTATGCCGCCAAATGCGCTGACCGTGGCCTCGGCCAAGGCTTGCAGTGCGGCTGGGTCTGCCACATCAACCTGTTGAAATGCTGCCCGTTCGCCGAGCGATTTGGCCAGTTCTGCCCCTTGTTTCGCATCAAGATCGGCAATCATCACCGATCCGCCTTCGCCGTGAAGCCTGCGCGCAAAAGCCGCACCAATGCCTGATGCGCCGCCCGTTACGATTGCGACTTTTCCAACAAATCTCATGGCAGCTCTCCGGTTCGTCTCATGGGCTTGGGCGGATTTTGAGTGCGACGACAAATCGACTGCGATGCGCTCGATATTGTCAGCTTGGGTGACAATTGAAAAGATGCTGGAGGGGGCAGGCCCCTCCAGCAGGTTCGGGGGGGTTAGAAGGATCCGCGCAGCGTGATGCCGTAGGTGCGCGGTGCGCCAAGATAGGCGTTGCGGTCATCACCCTGAAGCGGCGTGTTGAAGTGCGAGGTCACATAGTCCTGATTGAACAGGTTCTGGACAAAGCCCTCAATCTGCCAGCCTGCGGACAGAGACTTGAGGCCAAGGTTTGCGTTCACGAGCGCAAATCCCTTCTGCGTCAAATCATTCACCGGGTTGGTGAAGACCTGGCTGGTGTAAAGCGTCTGCAAACGTGCGGTGATCGCCACATTGTCGTTCACCGGATATTCCACGTTTACCGAGCCGTTCGCTGCAAATTTGGGCGCGGTTGAGAAGCGGCGGGCCGCAAGGTTTACCAGCGCGGCATCATTGCCAAAGGTCGCCTTGGGCAGCCAGGTGAGGCCGCCATTGAGCGTCACAACGTCAGACACCTTGACCGTCTGTTCCAGCTCGAAGCCATAGACCTTCGCCTTGGGGGCGTTGATGATCTGGAACTGAAGACCAAGGAACTGGGCGACCTGAAGGTTGGTCAGGCTGTTGTAGAATGCGGCCACATTGGTGCGTGCACGGCCATCCAGCCAATCAACTTTTGCACCAAGCTCAAAACCGTTGATCTTTTCCGGCGTATAGATGGGCGATTGGGCAATACCTGCCGACCCGAAGACAACGCTGCCGGGGATGCCGGCGGCGTTCACGTCGAGGTTGACGCCGCCTGCCTTGAAGCCGCGATTATAGGTAAAATAGATCATCGCATCGTCGCTGGGCTTATACTGCACGCCAAGCGTGCCGCTCAGGGCGTTGTTGGTGGTGCGCAGGTTGTAGCCGATGCCCGGCATCACACCGGCAAGCGCCAGCGGATCGAACAGCGGATCGCGGAAATAGGATTCGCGCATGAAGCCCGTCTTGCGTTCATTGGTGTAGCGGGCCCCTGCAATCAGGCTGAACTGGTCCGTCAGGTCGATATTCCAGTGCGTGAAGGCCGCCAGCGAGCGCGCGGTGCCGCCCATGCGCTCTGAACCAAGCAGGCCGGGGGCTGCGTTGGCGGTGCCAGCCGGAACGCCGGAGCCGCCAAAAACAATGTCCCAATAGGTCTGCGCCTGTGAGCCCCAGCGCAGATCGCGGCTCATGTTCAGCTTTTCAGACGAATAATAGGCACCAAAGACATAATCTGCCTTCAGCCCGCCATCGAGCTTGCCGCCATAGGTGAGTTCCTGTGACTTGAAGCTGGAGTTGAACGCCTCGTCCAAATCCATGATGGTCGCGCCGGAAAAGTCCGCGTCTTCCAGCTGTGCAAGCTTGTATTTGCGGATGGCGGACACCGAGGTGAGGGTGCCGGAGCCAATATCAAATTCTGCACGCAGCGTGACGCCATAGTCGATCGACTTGTTGCGCGTCAGCGGATTGACGACCGCCTGACGATCACCAATTGCGCGTGACGGCGGGGTGAGGCCGTTGGCGATGGAGAAACCGTCGATCATGCCCTGCGTCGCGCCGGGAACCGCATCCCAGGTGGCGTAGCAGCAATCCCCGGTGGACCGGGCATAATCGGCAATCACGAGGATGCGGCTGCTGTCTGATGGCTCGACGAGGAACTGCGCCTTCACGCCAAAATCATCATTGCCATTCAGATGGTCACCATCGGGGCTGACATAGGTGCCGCCCGACCCGGTGGTGACTGCGGCAATACGGAGTGCTGCATTGTCGCCCACCGGCAGGTTGATCGTGGCGCGGGCAAGATAGGTATCGTAATTGCCGTAGCTGGCTTCAAAATTGCCGCCGACTTCGTTCAGTTGCGGGCGGGTGCTGTTGACGAGAACGGCACCGGCCGAGGTGTTCTTGCCGAACAGCGTGCCCTGCGGGCCGCGCAGCACCTGAAGGCTTTCAACATCGAGGAAGTTGGACAGTGCCTGACCGGAGCGGGTGCGATACACGCCGTCGATGAACACGCCCACCGCCCCTTCAAAGGTGCGGGCGTTGCCCACAGTGCCGATGCCGCGGATCTGGATGTTGGAGGTGCTCGACGCGATATTCGTCATGCGGAAGGAAATGGAAGGCGACAGGTTGTTGAGATTGGCAACGTTGGTGATGCCATTTTCCGCCAGAACCTGTGCGGTTGCTGCGGTAACCGCGACGGGAACGTCCTGAAGGTTTTCGCTGCGGCGCTGCGCGGTGACGACAATGTCCTCCAGCCCATCGCCTTGTGCGGATGCAGCTTCCTGCGCAAAAGCGGGCATGGCCAGCATGGCAACGCAGAGTGCCGAACCGAGGCGGAGGCTCCGCCTGTCTGACGCGCGAAATGACTTCATAACTTCTCCCTTTCAAAATGGCTTTAGGATTGCAGGCTGAAAATGGTCGTCAGGCGCGCCACGGCTCGACAACGACCTTCACATGATGTGCAGGCGCACCCAATTGCGCGAACATATCGGCGACATCATTTATGCCGACACGGCCTGTCAGGAACGGCGCGGCATCAATTTCGCCCTCAGCCAGAGCGTGCAGCGTTTCGGCAAATTCGTCGGGCGAATAGGCAAAGACAAAGCTCAGCCGCAGCTGCTTGTTGATGGCGATGACCGGCACGAAGCGGTCTTCCTCCATGCACGCACCAACAACCACGATATGCGCGGTGGGCGGTGCATTCTGGATGAGCGAGGGCAGCAACCCCGGAACGCCGACACATTCGAATATCACCGCATCTCTGATGGTGCGTCCCATCAGGCTCGCCGTGCCCAGTGTCGCCAGCGTCGCGGGCACATCAAAAGCTTCCCAATGGGCATGGGGAGAGGCGCTGGCGGGATCGATCACAATGTCGGCGCCAAGGCGTTCGGCCAGCGCGCGCCGGGCAGGCGAATAATCACAGGCGATGACCGGGCCGATCCCGCGCCGCTTGAGCGCCACGATGACGGCCAGACCCACAGGGCCGCAGCCGACCACAAGGCAGACCGAGGCCGGCCCGACATTGGCCTGTGCGACAGCATGGGTGCCGACAGACAATGGCTCGACAAGCGATGCCATGTCAGGAGCCAGGCCATTGGGCACTTCAAGCATCAAGGCTTCCGTCAGCACGAGGCGCTCTGCGAAAGCGCCGTTGAAGCGGGTGGAAAAGCCGATCAGCTCCGGCCCGCCGGGGCCAAAGGCATAGGGTGTGGAAACGACGTGCGTTCCGGCTTTGAAGCGTTTGCTCGTGCCCGGCCCGTGCTCCAGCACTTCGCAGCAAAACTCATGTCCCATCACAAGATCGCTTGCCGGATCGATATTGTCCGCCGCACCCGATTGCTGGCTCAGTGACACAATATCTTCAAGGTGATGATGCGCGTGGAGATCAGAGCCGCAAATGCCGCACGCCAGCGTCCGCACGAGCACCTGGCCTTCGCCCAATGTCGGTTCGGCGATGTCGATTGTCGTCAGGGTTTTTCCCCGCAGAACCGCTGCCCGCATAGCACCTCTCCACAGGCGTCTTTATTGATGCCTATATATTTATATTGATATATAAATAAGCAGATGATTTGGTGGAAGGCAAGTCGTTCCGTCGCAAATCTGGTGCGGCAAAGCGAGCAGGGCAGGGTATAATCGGCATTTCGTTCAGCCCATGCTTGTTTTGCGGCATTTTATCGTCATTCTGCGCATGGGCCAGAAGCTGACAGAAAATGAAGACGGCGCGGGGGCGGCCGTCGATAAAGTTGGACGGTTCGGGGGAGCAGATATGGCGTTGTCTCAAGAGAAACGACGCGACCGCCAGCAAAAGTTGCTGGCCGTTGCAGAAGGATTGATCCGCCAGGGGCGCGAGGTGGGCGGTTTTTCCATGGCGCAGCTTGCCGCGGCAGGCGGCGT
This sequence comes from uncultured Sphingomonadaceae bacterium, assembly GCA_937873035.1. Lineage (GTDB taxonomy): Bacteria > Pseudomonadota > Alphaproteobacteria > Sphingomonadales > Sphingomonadaceae > Aquisediminimonas. The sequence goes on from CALMVA010000034.1 coordinate 13,892, forward strand.
CAGCCCGGCCACGCCTTATAATTTGCTGGGCACCAAGGCTGATATTCTGGCGCATATCGTGCGCGCAGAATTTGCGCGTTTTGAGGTGCGCTTGAGTTCTTTGCCAACGGCAGACCCGCTTGAGCGGCTGTTGCTGGCGACAGGGGCGGTGGTCGATCAATATGCGATGGACCGGGCCTTTTATCAGGGCCTCTACAGCGCGACGCTGACTGTGGAAGATAATGATGTGCGCGCGCTGATGGGCAAGGAAGGCCATCTGCTGTGGGAGGCGCTGGTTGAAGACGCCATATCAAGCGGACAATTGGCAGGCTGGGTGCGCGCCAAACCGCTGACGGACCTGCTCTTGCGGATCATCTCGGTCACGACGCAAACTTGGCTGGCCGATCAATGGTCCAGCGAGAGGTTTGCCATCGAGATGCGTCACGCCGTGACGCTGCTGCTGGCCGCCGCCGCCACCCCGGACTGGCGTGAGCGCCTGGTGAACGAGGCCGCCGCGGCGCACAGCCAGATTGAATAATGGGGACGGCGTCAGTCTGGCCGCTGCCCCCATTTACCCAATTATGCGTAAGTGACCGTGGTCGTGGTGCGCCGACGCATTGCGCCGCCGACAAGGCCAAAGCCCGCGATCATCATCGCCCAAGCGGCGGGTTCGGGAACGCCATTGCCGCCAAGCTGCGTCACAGTGAAGCGCAGACCCGTGGAGTCGCTGCTGTAATTGCCTGCATTGCCCAAACCGATCAGGATTGATTCTCCGGCTGCCAGTGTTTGAGTGCCATTAAAGACCGCTGTTGAGCCAAGCCCAAGCAGGAATCCGGTCCCCAGCGTCGTCGATTGGCCATTCCTCACCACAAGCGCGAATGTATTGGCCGAAGTGCCAGCCGTGAGGCCGTCGAGCTGGATGGAGTAGCTATATTCGCCAGCGGTTGGCGCAACAAACGCTCCTAGCAGCGACGAGGAGATGCCCGGATGAATAAGCAAGCGATCAAGCGGCATATAAGTATGCGTTGTCGATGCCGTGCCAGTCGATTTGAACACGCCGGGAAGGCCATTTGGCGCGCCGGGCAAGCCCAGGCAAATGGTGTTGTTGATGACGCAAGACTCAGAACTGAGAGGGGTGACGCCGTTTGGCGCGCTTGAGAGCCAGCTGAAATTGCCCGCGGCCTGTGTTCCGTTGAATGACGTAAAAGCATCACAGGTCGTTGCTGCATGAGCACCTGACGAGATGAGAGCGGCCGCCAACAGCGGTAAAGTTTTCTTCTCATGGCCTCCTAAGGTCGCACTTCAAATTCATCGCGAATGCCGGGCCTTGCAGGCCGAGCAATTTTCGCGCCTCCAGATTGGAAGGATTTCAAAAGGGGGGAATGTGCCGAAGCGCGCAGCCGGAAGACGGGCAGAGCACCGGGACAAGGGAGTTGTCCCATGTTGATGCACTTAGTGCGAAATCTGCCGGGGTGATAACAGGGCGAAGTGTGCGGTGAAGATCTATATTGCGATATTGCGATGCTTCAGGAAATCATCTTGAGTATTCGGTGGAGCCTTGCACGGCAAATCATTCAGACGGATATGTGGCGGAGCGGGAGGGATTCGAACCCTCGATACGCTTTTGACGTATACTCACTTTCCAGGCGAGCGCCTTCGACCACTCGGCCACCGCTCCGCATTTGATCCTAGGATCTGCCTGGACGATGCGCGCCCTATCGCGGGTGGAGGGGTTTCGCAAGGGTTGGTGTTGTGCAATCTTGCGTCCTTATGAAAAGACTGACGCTCGCGCTTGCCGCGCTGCCCTTGCTGGCGGCATCTCCTGCTCCTGAAAAGCCCGCGCTCGCGCCGTCCGAAATTGTTGCGGCGGCTCCTGCGGGGGACTGGGTGGCGATTGCGCCTGCCGACCTGCTTGTCATGGATTTGGCGGCTGACGCGCAGGGCAGGGCGCGCCGGGTGGTGATCCAGCTGATGCCCGCGCCGTTTTTGCAAGGATGGATCGGCAATATCCGCAAACTTGCGGCGGCGCATTGGTGGGATGGGCTGTCGGTCAATCGCGTGCAAGATAATTACGTCGCGCAATGGGGCGACGCCGATGGCGAAGATAAGGCGCGCGCGAAACCGCTGCCTGCGGGGCTCATGCTCCCCTCTGAGCGCGAATATAGCATCAGGCTTGAGGCGCTGTTCCCCGCGCATGACGCCAAGCAAATCTCCACCCCGGCGGACGTTGAAAAATGGGTCACGCCGGATCAGAAATTTGCGGCGTCTTTGCCCAGGATGGCGGATGCTTATGCGCCCTCGGTATTCCATCATCGCGGCTGGCCGCTGGCGGGCGACATGGATCGTTACTGGCCCGTCCACTGCTATGGCGCGGTCGGCGTGGGGCGGGGGATGTCTCCCGATACGGGGTCGGGGGCGGAGCTTTACGCGGTTATCGGCCATGCGCCGCGCCATCTGGACCGGAACATCGCGGTCATTGGCCGGGTGATTGAGGGGATCGAGCATCTTTCCGCACTCCCGCGCGGCAGTGAGGCGCTGGGTTTTTACAAAACGCCCCAAGAGCGAACCGCTATCACATCAATCCGCATGGGCACCGACGTGAAGGATTTGCCGCGCTACCAATATCTCTCAACCGAGAGCCAGAGCTTTGCGCGCTATGCCGATGCGCGGGCAAACCGGCGCGACGCCTTTTTCATCACCCCCGCCGGTGGCGCGGATATTTGCAATATTCCCATCCCCATTCGCCGCGCAAAAGACTGATTTAGCGCCCGTTTGACGACAAGCGTTGCTTTTTTGCAACGCAACATAAGCGATCTTCACTGACTGTCATAATTCGACTCGCCTGTCACCGAGCCGAAATATAATGCGACCAAATCGCATGAACCGCGCTCTTTCGGGCGCACATAATCATTCGTGCAAGTCACTTAGGGGTGCATCATGAGAAACCAGTTCTACCTCGGCGTTGCCGCGATCGCCATCATGGCGTCCGCGCCTGCCTTTGCCCAGTCCACCGGCTCGATCGACTTTGACGACGAAATCGTCGTCACCGCCGCCAAGCTTGACGATGGCGTTGCAGGCGTTGTCGTGCCCGACACGACGAAGGCGAAGGCCGTGCTCACGCAGGAATTCATCCAGCGTCAGGCACCGGGCCAGACGGTCAACGACATCATCAACCAGCTTCCGGGCGTCAGCTTCCAGAACAACGATCCGTTCGGCTCGGCCGGCGGCAAGATGTACATTCGTGGTTTTGACAACACGCGCATCTCGCAGACCTTTGACGGTATTCCGCTCAACGATTCGGGCAACTATGCGCTCTACTCGAACCAGCAGCTCGACCCCGAACTGATCGAGCAGGTCAACGTCAACCTCGGCTCGACCGACGTCGATAGCCCGACGGCTGCCGCTTCGGGTTCGACCGTCAACTATCGCACGCGCACGCCGAGCGAAGACATGGGCGTCAAGCTCGTCGGTTCGGCGGGTGAATATGGCTTCTTCCGTATGTTCGGCATGGTCGATACCGGTGCGCTTGGGCCGCTTGGCACGCGCGCCTTCTTCTCGGCGAGCAATGCTGAAAACGATGTCGTGTTCAACGATCGCGGCCATATCCACAAGCAGCAGTATAACGGCAAAATCTATCAGCCGATTGGCGACAATGGCGATTTCATCGCAATTTCGGGCCATTATAACCAGAACCGCAACAACTTCTTCGGTTCGGTGCCGCTGCGCATCGACAACCCGACGACGACCGCTGTTCCGAACCGCTACCCGGTGACGAAGGACGAGCGTTTTTATTCGATCCCGCGCTGCCAGATCAACACGGTCGCGCGCGCCGGCATTGCTGACACGTCGAACAGCTGCGGCTCGACCTTTGACGAGCGTTACAACCCGTCAAACACGGGTAACATCCGTCTCGCTTCGCGCTTCACGCTGAGCGACGGGCTGGTTCTCTCGGTTGATCCGAGCTTCCAATATGTAAAGGCCAATGGCGGCGGCACCACCAACGCGCGTGAAGCCCTGCGCGACGTCGATCCGACGGCAGGCGTTTCCAACCAGTCGGGCTATATCGGCGGCACGCCCTATTTCGGACGCGATCTCAACGGCGACGGCGATCTTCTTGATACCGTGCGCGTTCTTGCGCCCAGCCAGACGCAGACGCGTCGTTATGGCGTCATCGCTTCGCTGCGTTACGAAATGGACGATCACAACACCGTCCGCGTCGCTTATTCGCTTGACCATGCGCGCCACCGCCAGACCGGTGAGACCATGTTCCTCAACACCAATGGCGAACCGCTGGATGTTTTCCCGGTCAACGATCCGCTCAAGGATGTTGGCGGCAACGTGCTCCAGAAGCGTGACCGTCTGTCGCTTGCGGTTCTCAACCAGATCGCTGGCGAATATCGCGGTGAGTTCTTCGACGAGGCGCTGACGGTGAACCTCGGCATCCGTGCTCCGTTCTTCAAGCGCGACCTGACGAACAACTGCGCCACGTCGAGCGCCGCCGGTTTTGTGGAATGTTTCGGCACCAACACCGCTGCTCTTAACGCATGGCTTACCAAGAACCCGACCGTGACCATCGGTTCGGGCGCATCGGCCACGACATCGCCGGTGCAGGGGCCGCAGCAGCGTATCTTCAAATATAACAAGATTCTTCCGAACCTTGGTTTGACCTATGATCTCGACCAGACGTCGACGGTGTTCGTCAACTATTCGAAGGGCGTTCAGGTTCCGGGCACGGACAGCCTCTATAACTCGTTCTACTTCCCGACCACGGCGGCGCAGGCCAAGCCCAAGCCGGAAACGACGGACAATTTCGACCTTGGCTTCCGGTATCGTTCGGGCAAGCTGATGGCGCAGTTCTCTGGCTGGTATACGCGTTATGCCAACCGTCTGGCCTCGGCTTATGATCCCGAACTGGACCGCAGCGTCTATCGCAACCTTGGCGTCGTCAACAAATACGGCGTTGATGGCAGCGTGTCCTACTCGGTTCTGCCGCAGCTTCAGGTCTATGCCTTCGGTTCCTACATGAAGTCGAAGATCAAGGACGATCTGCTGCTCACCGAACTGAACGATGGCACCAAGATCTACTCGCCGACGAGTGGCAAGCGTGAATCGGGCGCGCCCGTTTATACGTTGGGTGGCCGTGTGCAGGGCGAACTGGGTCCGATCGAGCTTGGCCTTCAGGCCAAGCGCACCGGCAAGCGTTATGTGAATGACTCGAACCTGCCGGTTTACGGTCTGGCGAGCGGTTCACGCGTTGAACTCTATTCGGCGGCGGCTTCGGCCTATACGCTGGTTGATATTGACGCGCGCCTGTCGCTTGAGTTCCTGGGCCTGAACAAGAAGACCTACTTCCAGTTCAACGTCACCAACCTGTTCGACAAGATGTATGTCGGCAGCTTCGACGGTGGCAACCAGGCACCGACCTACAACGCCGCCACCGGCGCGATCACCGGCTATGCGTCGCCGATCTTCGTGCAGATGGGCGCACCGCGCACGGTGATGGGTTCGTTCGTCATCGGCTTCTGATAAGCCTGACGCACAGCACAAAACAAAGCCGCCGTCCCGAAAGGGGCGGCGGTTTTCGTTTGGGCGAGGGGCGCGTGCAGGCGAAGGTTTTGATTTCCTCAAAACTGAACACGCGCTAGACCCCCGCGCATGGCATTACCTGGGCTTAGCAATCAGCCGTTCTTTGCGGACAAAAGCCGCGCTTTCTGGGCGCTCCAGACCATCGGCTGGTCATTCTACATGATGCTGCGTCTTGCGAGCGGTGCGGGTGCTGGCATGAGTCTGTCCTGGGCGGTGCCGCTGCTCGTCTCCACCGCGACGGGCTATTCGCTCACGCTCATCATGGGCGGTCTGTTTCGCTGGCTCATCAATCGCCGCCCTGTGGTGACATGGAGCCTGTCTGTCGCCACCTTTGTGGGCGCGGTGATGGTCCATTCGCTGATCGACGCCTGGGTGTTCAACCTGCTGGAGCGTGAGGGCGGGCAGTTCAACGGCGCGCTCTTCCTTGGGGCCGTCACGCTCAACTCGCTGCTTTTGGGCGCGTGGTCCGCGCTTTATTACGGCATCAACTTCTATCTCATCATCGAGGAACAGGCGGACCAGCTTTTGAAGCTGGAAAATCAGGCGACATCGGCTCAACTCGCCATGCTGCGCTACCAGCTCAACCCGCATTTCCTGTTCAACACGCTCAACTCCATTTCCACGCTCGTGCTTTTGAAGCAGACCGAGCGGGCAAATGCGATGCTCTCTCGCCTGTCGTCCTTCCTCCGCTATACGCTGGCGAATGAGGCGACGGCGCAAGTGACCATCGAACAGGAGGTTGAAACGCTGAAGCTCTATCTCGAAATCGAGAAAATGCGCTTCGAAGATCGTCTGCGGCCGTCGTTCGAGGTTGAACCGGCGGTTGAAAAGGCGCGGCTGCCTTCGCTTTTGCTACAGCCGCTTGTTGAAAACGCGATTAAATATGCTGTCACGCCGCAGGAAGAGGGGGCCGAAATTGCGGTGACGGCGCGTCTGGCTGGAGACAGGGTGCAAATCACTGTTTCCGATACCGGAGCCGGATGCGGGGAACAGGGAACAGGGGCAAGCGGGTCCACCGGTGTCGGGCTCGCAAATATTCGTGATAGGCTGTCGCAAGCCTATGGCGAGGATCATCGCTTTGAAACCAAGCCCATGACTGGCAAGGGTTTTCAGGTGCTGATCGACATCCCGTTCCAAACCGAAACCCCAAGGCTGGAGGCCGTATGACCATCCGCACCATTCTCGTCGATGATGAGACGCTCGCCATTCAGGGGCTTGCCCTGCGCCTTGAAGCGCATCCCGATGTCGAGATCATTGAAACCTGCAACAATGGCCGCGAGGCGATCCGCGCGATCAAGACCAACAAGCCCGATCTTGTTTTTCTCGACATTCAGATGCCGGGCTTTGACGGCTTTTCTGTTGTTTCCGGCCTTGCCGATGTGGAGCCGCCGCTCTTTGTGTTTGTTACCGCCTATTCGGATCATGCCATCCGCGCATTCGAGGCGCAGGCGACCGACTATCTGATGAAGCCGGTCGATGAAGACCGGCTGGCGGCAACGCTGGACCGGGTGCGCCAGCGGCTTTCGGAAAAGAAGGGCGTTGAGGAAGTAGAGCGCCTGAAAGAGGCGCTCGCCGAACACGCGCCTGAAGTGCATGATGAGATGGTGGATTCAGCAGGCGAGGAGGCGCCCGCTGCCAACCGCTTTGAAAAGCTCATCAACATCAAGGATCAGGGCCAGATCTTTCGGGTGGATGTCGACAGTATCGAGCGCATTGACGCAGCCGGTGACTATATGTGCATCTATACCGGGGGGGATACGCTCATCTTGCGCCAGACGATGAAGGATATGGAAAAGCGGCTCGACCCGCGCAAGTTCCAGCGCGTGCACCGTTCGTCGATCGTCAATCTCGATCTGGTGAAGCAGGTCAAGCCGCACACCAATGGCGAGTGCTTCCTGGTGCTGGAATCCGGCGCGCAGATCAAGGTGAGCCGCAGCTACCGCGATGTGGTCGCAAGGTTCGTGCACTAGGGGCAAATGGTTCATCCTATTGCGCTGTCCTACAGGGCGGTGATTGTGCCACGGTCCACGGATGCTGCATCTGTCTTTCGCTTCGATTTCCTTCCCCGCTGCGACGAGATCGCTTCGCTCTCAAGTCTCGCGCGCCTTCCGCAAGTGGGCGAGGGGCGTATCGCATCATACTCCCCTCCCGCTTGCGGGAGGGGCTGAGGGAGGGCCTCGCCACAGTCGCGGGCACGCAAATCCGTGCCGCAGGGGCCTCAACTTCCTCCACTTCCAGATTATCGCGCGCTTCGTCGCCTTATCACCAATCTGCCTGCGACATCCGTTCGACATGGACGAATTGCTGGTCTATTAGCGCGCCATGAGTGAACGACCCCAAACGCCGCTGCTCGATACGGTCGAGTATCCGGCGGATTTGAGAAAATTGCGGCCTGACCAGCTCCGTCAGTTTGCCGATGAACTGCGCAGCGAAACCATCTCCGCCGTCTCGGTGACGGGCGGGCATCTGGGCGCGGGGCTTGGCGTGGTCGAGCTGACGACCGCGATCCACTATGTGTTCAACACGCCCGAAGATCGGCTGATCTGGGACGTGGGCCACCAATGCTATCCGCACAAGATCATCACTGGCAGGCGGGATCGCATCCGCACGCTGCGCACGGGCGGGGGGCTTTCGGGCTTCACCAAGCGCAGCGAAAGCGAATATGACCCGTTCGGCGCGGCGCACAGCTCCACTTCGATTTCGGCCGCACTTGGTTTTGCCGTGGCGAACAAGCTGGCGGGCAAGGCGGGCCGGGGGATTGCCGTCATTGGTGATGGCGCGATGTCTGCGGGCATGGCCTATGAGGCGATGAACAACGCGACCGAAGCGGGAAATCGCCTCGTCGTCATCCTCAACGATAATGATATGTCGATTGCGCCGCCGGTTGGCGGGCTTTCGGCCTATCTGGCGCGGCTCGTTTCATCGCGGCCCTTCCTTAATCTGCGGCAGTTGGCCAAACGGATTTCGCGCCGTTTGCCAGAGCCGCTGCACATTGCCGCGCGCAAAACAGATGAGTTCGCGCGTGGCATGGCGATGGGCGGCACGCTCTTTGAAGAGCTGGGCTTTTATTATGTCGGCCCGATTGACGGGCATAATCTTGAGCATCTCATTCCCGTGCTCGAAAATGTGCGCGATGCGGCGGAAGGCCCGTGCCTTGTTCATGTCGTGACGCGCAAGGGCCATGGTTATGCGCCTGCCGAAGCGGCGGCTGACAAATATCATGGCGTCCAGAAGTTTGACGTGGTGACAGGCGCGCAGGTCAAGGCTCCGCCGGGGCCGCCTGCCTATCAGAATGTGTTTGGCGAAACGCTTGCGAAAATTGCCGATAGCGATCCGCGCATCGTGGCGATCACCGCGGCGATGCCATCAGGCACGGGCGTTGACAAGTTCGCGCAGGCGCACCCGGATCGCAGTTTTGACGTGGGGATTGCAGAACAGCACGCGGTGACATTTGCCGCGGGCATGGCGGCACAGGGCTATCGGCCTTTCTGCGCGATCTATTCCACTTTCCTGCAACGCGCCTACGATCAGGTGGTGCATGACGTTGCCATCCAGAACCTGCCGGTGCGTTTTGCGATTGACCGTGCCGGGCTGGTGGGGGCGGATGGCTCAACCCATGCCGGGTCGTTTGACATCACTTATCTTGCCTCGCTGCCCAACATGGTGGTGATGGCGCCCGCCGATGAGGCGGAGCTGGTCCATATGGTCCACACCTGCGCAGCACATGACAGCGGGCCGATTGCGGTGCGCTATCCGCGCGGCAATGGCACGGGTATTGCCCTTCCCGAAACGCCGCAGGTGCTGGAAATCGGCAAGGGGCGTATCGTCCGTCAGGGCAAAAAGGTCGCGATCCTCTCGCTTGGCACGCGGCTGGAAGAGGCGCTGAAAGCGGCTGACGCGCTGGAAGCCAAGGGGCTGAGCACAACGGTTGCCGATTTGCGCTTCGCCAAGCCGCTCGACGTTGACCTTATCCGCAAGCTGCTCACCAGCCATGAAGTTGCGGTGACGGTGGAAGAAGGCAGCATTGGCGGTCTGGGTGCGCACGTGCTGACGATGGCGAGCGATGAGGGGCTGATTGATGCGGGCCTCAAGCTGCGCACGCTGCGGTTGCCCGATGTGTTTCAGGATCAGGATTCACCGCAAAAGCAATATGATGACGCGGGTCTCAACGCGCCGCACATCGTCGATGCGGTGCTGAAGGCGCTGCGGATCAATTCAGCGGGCGTGGCAGATGAGGCGCGGGCCTGAGCACGGCGCGTTGATAATTCTCGATCACGCCCGAAATTGGCTGTCCGTTTGCGGCGATCAGCACGGCGCTGACGGAGAGGAAGGCCGGGCCGGAGTGGCGCTTGGCGGTCAACGTGGTCCGGCCGGGCTTCAAGGGGGCGACAACACGGCCAAAGGGCGTGTCGCTGCCGTCGAGCGCGGCGTTCATCGCAGCCGTCAATCGCTCCGGCACATACCAGTTGTCCGCCGCCGAATAGAGATGCGGCCCGCACATCAGCCGCACGCGGCGGTGGCGGATCGTTTCGCTGGGGTGCACCGCCAAGGCGCGCAGGATAGCAGGCGGGGCAGGGGCGGCTGTTTCGGCATCGCGTTCGGCGCGGATTTTCTCACCCGCCAAGGGGCAATGCGTCTGAAGCACAGCAGTCGCACTGTCGGCGGCCAGCAATTCATGGCGGAAGCGCGCGGCGTCGGACGCGCAGCCGGTGGTGGCGATGGCAAGCAGCAGGAGAGGCAACAGGTGTTTCACGCTCGCCTCATCGGCGCTCACCCGCTGGAATGTCAACGCCGCGCGGTTGCCGCCGCGCCATCGCGCGCTTAGGGCAAGCCATGGCAAAATCCCGCCCAGACCAGATGCTCGTTGATCGCGGCCTTGCCGAAAGCCGCACCCGCGCGCAGGCGCTCATCCTTGCAGGTCTGGTCTATTCAGGCGACCGCAAGATTGAAAAGGCAGGCCAGCCAATGGCCGAGGATGCGCCGCTCGAAGTGCGCGGACGCGACCACCCATGGGTCTCGCGCGGCGGTATCAAGCTGGCCCATGCGCTCGATCACTTCGGCTGGGATGTCACGGGCCAGGTCGCCATTGATGTCGGTTCCTCAACGGGCGGCTTTACCGATGTGCTGCTGACGAGGGGTGCCGCCAAGGTGTTCGCGGTGGACAGCGGCACGAACCAACTGGCGTGGAAGCTGCGGCAAGACCCGCGTGTCATCGTCCACGAGCAGACGAGTGCCCGCATCCTCACTGATGCGCATATTACCGAGCCGGTTGATCTTGTCGTCTGCGATGCGAGCTTTATCGGGCTGGCCAAGGTACTGGAGCGCCCGCTCTCCTTCGCGCGGCCCGGTGCCGGGCTGATCGCGCTCATCAAACCGCAGTTCGAGGCTGGGCGAGAGGAAGTGGGCAAAGGCGGCGTGGTGCGCGATGCAGATGTGCATAACCGCGTCTGCAATGAGGTTGAAACATGGTTGACCGACATTGGTTGGGCCGTAGAAGGCCTCACGGAAAGCCCCATCAAGGGGCCGGAGGGCAATGTCGAATTTCTGATAGCTGCCCGGAAGCCTCTATAGCGGGGCAACAGGGGGCGGGCCGTGAACAGCAGATTTATTCTTTGCGCAGGTGCAATGGCGATATGGCCCGCAGCGGCGCACGCCCAACGCACGGCAGAAAACCTCGTCACCCAATCGGCAGATGCCTTTGGCAAATCAATCGGCAGCGAGAAGATTGGCCTTTACAATTCTGATGACATTCGTGGCTTCAACCCCGTTGATGCGGGCAATGTCCGCGTCGAAGGGCTGTATTTCGATCATCTTGATCGCGTTCCATCGCGGCTGGTCGATGGCTCGACAGTGCGTGTTGGCGTGGCGGCGCAGGGTTTTGCCTTTCCGGCGCCAACGGGCATCGTTGACTACAACCTCACTTATTATGCCGGAAAATCTGAAAAGAGCTTCATGATCGAGCGCGGGCCTTATGGCGGGGCTGCGGGCAATGCGGAGTTCAAGCTGCCGCTGGCTGGCAGCAAGCTGGGCCTTGCAGGCGGTGTGGGCTTTCGTGAAATGGAGCGCCCGGAAGGCGGGCATGGGTCCTTCCGGTCAGTTGGCGGAAACCTCGCCTGGCACCCCTATCAAGGGGCGCTGCTGACGGTGTTTGCCGGGGCGTTCACCACCGACAGCGACGAAGCTCATGTGACGCTTTATCCTTCAGGAAGTGAGCCGCCACCCGATGTGCCGCGGCGCATCTACCTTGGCCAGCGATGGACAGGGCGTGAAAATTACACGCTCATGCATGGTGGTGTCGCCAAGTTTCCCGTTGGGCACTGGATGTTCGAGGCCGGGTTGTTTGACTTCACGCTCAAGAACGATGCCAATTTCGCCGATCTGTTGAGCGGCGTTCATTCAGATGGCAGCGTTGCCCGGCGCACCGTAATTTATGATCCCGATAGCAAGACGCACACGCTGTCTGGCGAAGGCCGCGTGACGCGGGTGTGGCATGTGGGCGATGTGCGTCACCGCGTGACGCTGAGCGCGCGTGGACGGATCAAGAACCGCCTGTTCGGCGGCACACAGCGCATGGACCTTGGGCAAAGCTCTGCCATCCTGCCCGATTTTCGCGCAGAACCTGCCTTGCTACCGCAGGATAAGGACCGTGACCATGTTCAGCAAATGAACTGGGGACTGGCCTATGGCCTGAACTGGGGCGAGCGCGCGACGCTCGATCTTTCCGCGTCGCGGGCGGAATATACAAAGCGTATCGACTTTGCGAACCCCGCGCTGCCCTTGGTGGAAACGAAGGACAATCCCATTCTTGTAACGGCCGCAGGGTCGTTCAAGCTTGCACATGGCCTGTCGGTCTATGGTGGTTTTGTGCGCGGGCTGGAAGAGGCGCTGATTGCGCCTGACATTGCCAGCAACCGGTCAGAAGCGCCACCCGCCATCAGGACGCGGCAGGTGGATATGGGGCTGCGCTATGCTGTAACCTCAAAGGTGACGCTGGTTGCCGGACTGTTCAGCGTGAAGAAGCCATATTTCAACCTTGATCCCGCGCTGCGCTATCGCCAGTTGGGCGCGGTCGACAATCGTGGGATTGAAATTTCGCTCGCCGGTTCGCTCGCGCCGGGGCTGACGGTGGTCGCAGGCTCCTTGTTCCTTGACCCGCAAATTGTCGGTGAGGCGGTTGAGAACGGCCTGATCGGCGATCAGCCGGTCGGCTCGATCCGGCGACGCAGCATCGCCAATTTCGATTGGCGCTTTGCGGGTGGCAAAAGCCCGTGGTCTGTTGACCTCGCAGTTGAAAGCCTGTCGGGCCGCATGGGCAATGCGCTCAACACGCTTGTCGTGCCGCCGCGCGAGAATGTGAACCTCGGTTTGCGCTATCGTTTCGATCTGGGGACGAGCCACGCGCTCATTCGGGCGCAGGCGCAGAACCTGTTCAACGATTATGGCTGGCAAGTCTCCACAAGTGGTGGCTTCACCTATTCCAACCCGCGCACCTTCATGGCGCAGTTGGTGGTCGATCTGTAACGCCCGTTGGTCGAACAATGGGTTCTCTGGTCGAAGAAGAATTACGCCGGCGGCCAAATCATACGACAGAGAGGCATGAACAAAAAAACGCTTCTCATCGCACTTCTTCTTGCGGGCATCGCAACGCCCGCACTGGCGCAACGAACTGACGACAACGCCGTCAAGCAGGCCGAAGACGCCTTTGGCAAATCCGTGGGCGATGAGCAGATTGGCATCTACAATGCCGGGCTGGTGCGTGGGTTTTCGCCGGTCGCAGCGGGCAATCTGCGGATTGAGGGCTTGTATTTCGATCAGCAGTCCAACCCTACCCAGCGCCTGATTGGCGGCACGACCATTCATGTCGGCATTTCCGCACAGGGCTATCCCTTTCCAGCGCCCACCGGCATTGCCGATTATGAATTGCGCAGGCCGGGCGCTGAACCAATGGCCTCCATCGATGTGAGCGTTGGCCCATGGAAATCGAAGGGTGCTGAATTTGACGCCCAATTGCCAATTGATGGTGATCGGCTCGGTATCGCCTTTGGTGCAGGCATCTATGCCGAAGGTCAACCTTATCAAAATGCATCGCGCCTCAACACACAATCGGTGCTGCTACGCTATGCGCCAGCGCCCGATGTGGTCGTGTCCGTCAATGTGGTGTAAATTCGGGTTTGGCCAGCGGGCGGCATTTTC
>CALMVA010000035.1 GCA_937873035.1 uncultured Sphingomonadaceae bacterium
CATCTGATGAACAATGTGTTCTTCGATACCTGCGTCTATCACCAGCCGGGCATCAACTTGCTGGCCGACGTGATCGACAATAAAAACATCCTGTTCGGCTCGGAGATGGTGGGCGCGGTGCGCGGCATCGACCCGACGACGGGCCATTATTTCGACGACACCAAACGCTATGTTGACGCGCTCGAAATTTCCGACGCGGAACGCCACGCCATTTTTGAGGGCAATGCCCGGCGTGTGTTCCCCCGGCTTGACCGCTTCCTGAAGGAGAAAGGGCTATGATCGCGCCCACCGAAAAGCAGAATATCCATGATTATCTCGCCGAGTTTGATGACATTCCCGGCACGCGCGTGTTTACAGCAGCCCGTGCGCGCAAGGGCTATTGGCTCAACCAGTTTGCGATGAGCCTTATGAAGGCAGAAAACCGCGATGCGTGGAAGGCTGATGAGCGCAAATATCTCGAAAACTGGCCGATGTCCGACGCGCAGAAGGAGGCAATCCTCGCGCGCGACTATAATCGCTGCCTCGATTTGGGCGGCAACGTCTATTTTCTCGCCAAGGTCTTCTCGACCGACGGGTTGAGCTTTGCCGAAGCCGTCTCGACGATGACCGATATGACGTTTCCCGAATATCGGGACATGATGAACAAGGGCGGACGCTCGCCGGAAGGCAACCGCTCGATCAAGGGAGCTTACTGAACATGGCACGTATCACCGCAGGTGTGGGATCAAGCCACGTGCCGTTGCTCGGCGTTGCTGTCGATCAGGGCAAGACCGGGGACGATTATTTCGGTCCGATCTTTGCTGGCTATGAATGGACCCGGCAGTGGGAGAAGAACACGAAGCCCGACGTCGTGATCCTCGTTTATAACGATCACGCATCTGCCTTTGACATGAAGATCATCCCGACCTTCGCAATTGGCTGCGGCGAAAGCTACAAGTCTGCCGATGAGGGCTGGGGGCCGCGTCCGGTGCCCGATGTGGAAGGCCATCCCGATCTTGCCTGGCACATCGCTCAGAGTCTGATCCTCGATGAGTTCGACATGACCATCATCAACGAGATGGACGTTGACCATGGCCTTACCGTGCCGATGAGCATGATGTTCGGCCAGCCGGAAAAATGGCCGGTCAAGGTTGTGCCGCTGGCGGTCAATGTCGTGACCTATCCGGTGCCATCGGGCAACCGCTGCTGGGCGCTGGGCGAGGCGATCAAGCGTGCCGTTGAGAGCTTCCCGGAAGATCTCAACGTGCAAATCTGGGGCACGGGCGGCATGAGCCACCAGCTTCAGGGGCCGCGGGCGGGCTTGCTCAACCGGGAATGGGACAACAAGTTCCTCGATTTGCTGGTGGGAGACAGCGATACCGCGCGCTTCATTCCGCATATTGAATATCTGCGCGAAACGGGCAGCGAAGGCATTGAAATGGTGATGTGGCTCATCATGCGCGGGGCGCTTGGTAAATCGACCAAGTGCCTGCACCGCCACTACCATATTCCCTGCAGCAACACGGCCATTGGCCACATCGTATTGGAACCGGACAATCAGGACTAACCCGTCATGCCAGCGAAGGCTGGCATCTCTTGAGGCATGAGAGACCTCAGCCTTCTCTGGGGTGACGCAAAAGCGGAGACAAAAATGAGAATAGCCCTCGCAGGCGCCGGCGCATTCGGCGAAAAGCACCTTGACGGCCTGAAGAATATCGATGGGGTCGAGATTGTTTCGATCATCAGTCGCACAGCCGAGCAAGCGGCCGCTGTTGCCGAAAAATACGGCGCCAAGCACAGTTCAACCGAACTGGAAGATGCGCTTGCACGCGATGACGTGGACGCGGTTATTCTTTGCACACCGACGCAGATGCACGCCGCGCAGGCCATCGCCTGCATGAACGCGGGCAAGCACGTGCAGGTTGAAATTCCGCTGGCAGATAGCTGGGCGGATGCCGAAGCCGTGCTCAAGAAGCAGCAGGAAACGGGCCTTGTCTGCATGGTCGGCCATACGCGTCGGTTCAACCCGTCGCACCAGTATGTCCATAACAAGATCAAGGCGGGTGAGCTCAACCTCCAGCAGATGGACGTGCAGACCTATTTCTTCCGCCGCAAGAACATCAACGCGAAGGGCGAAGCGCGGTCGTGGACGGATCATCTGCTCTGGCACCATGCGGCGCACACGGTGGACCTTTTTGCTTATCAGGCTGGGCCCATCGTCAAGGCCAATGCCATTGAAGGGCCGCATCACCCGGAACTTGGCATCGCCATGGATATGTCGATCCAGTTGAAAGCGGCTTCGGGCGCAATCTGCACGCTCTCGCTTTCGTTCAACAATGATGGGCCGCTCGGCACGTTCTTCCGCTATATCGGCGATACCGGCACCTATATCGCGCGCTACGATGATCTCGTGACGGGCAAGGAAGAGCCAATCGACGTTTCGAGCGTCGATGTGTCGATGAATGGTATTGAGCTTCAGGACCGTGAATTTATCGCGGCGATCCGCGAGGGGCGTGAGCCGAATTCGTCGGTGGCGCAGGTGCTGCCCTGCTATAAGGTTCTGCACGATCTGGAATTGCAGTTCTGAGCGTCCGGCTCCGGGCCGCTCTGGCTCGGAGCCGCTTGACGGCCGCCCGAGAGCCGCGAGAATGAGGATGCCCGGCAAACGGGCGGATTTTGGGAGGATCAACCATGGCAGCGGCAACGCAACTTGAACATCGGGGGCTTCGCCTCGTTCTTGGCGGCAACGTATTTGGCTGGACGGCGGACCTCGACACAAGCTTTGCCATTCTTGACGCCTTTTACGCGGCCGGTGGTCGCATGATCGACACGGCCGAAGGCTATTCGGACTGGATTCCCGGCCATGTCGGTGGCGAGTCTGAAACTGTGATCGGCAAATGGATGGCTGCGCGCGGCAATCGCGCGGAGATGCACATCGCCACGAAGACAGGGATGTATGGCAAGCCCGGCGATCTGGCACCCGCCAAGGTGGCAGCGGCAGTAGAGGGCTCGCTGGCGCGACTGCAAACCGATTACATCGACCTTTATTACGCGCATCGTGACGAGTCTGAGACGCCGCAAGACGAAGCTGCCAGGGGCTTTGGTGCGCTTGTCGCATCGGGCAAGGTGCGCGTGCTTGGGGCGTCCAACTTTTCAGCAGAGCGGCTGGCGTCGGTGCGGGCTGCTGCCGCAGCACAGGGTGTTGCCCCCTATATGGCCATCCAGAACGAGTATAACCTGGTCGTCCGCGCGCAGTTCGAAGGCCCGGTTCAGACGCTGTGTGTGGAAGAGGGCGTTGCATCCTTTCCCTATTTCGGTCTGGCCTCAGGCTTCCTCACCGGCAAATACCGGACGACTGCTGACCTGGATCAAGGGCCGCGCGGCTATCGCGTGCGTGATTATTTCGAGAAGGGACAGCCCATTCTCGTCGCGATGGACAAGGTGGCCGCGGCCACGGGCGCAAAGCACGCGCATATCGCGCTGGCGTGGATAAATGCACAGCCGGGCATCGCCGCGCCGATCGCCAGCGCCTCGCGGCCCGAACAGGTCGCCGATCTGGTCGCAGGAGCCACACTGCAACTCGCGCCCGAACATATTGATCTTCTGAACGCCGCACATTCGCTCGCATAAAGGACATTCGATGACGATTGCCAAACGCCCGATCAATGGCCGCCTG
>CALMVA010000036.1 GCA_937873035.1 uncultured Sphingomonadaceae bacterium
CTTGCGGAGCCTGAATCAGATCATGCCTCTCGGATCAATGGGTCCTGAGCCTAAGCAACTCGCGCTCTTTTGAGCGCGAGTATTGCTATGCAGAACACGTTGACAGCGTTGGCGAATCCCGTTGAAGTCTGACCATGAGCGATGGTGATGATCAAAAGCGTGTTTGCCACAATTGCGTGGGCGAAGCCTATCTGAGCGAGGCCATCGCAAAGAATGGCGTCATCGCTCTTTGCGATTATTGTAACGACGACGAAGAACCAACGATCACGATCTCCGAGCTGGCTGATGAGATCGAAGGTGCCTTTGATCGTCACTATGAACGTACATCTCCCGATCCTGATGATTTCCAGTCAGCGATGCTTCGCGACAAGGAAATCGATTACGAATGGTGGCGCGAAGGCGAGCAGGTGGTGTGGGCTATCGCGAACGCCGCCAGCATCGACGAAGAGCTTGCCAAGGACGTTCTTGAGATTCTCGAAGAGCGGCACGCGGTCGCAGGCAGCGACTACGTGGGCGAGGAGCAGGAATTCGATTCCGATAGCTACTATGAGGAGAAGGGTGCGGACGACTACGAATTCCGCACTGAATGGAATTGGGTCGAACGGTCGATCAAGCAGCGAACACGGTTCTTCAACCGTGAGGCCGATGCCTTCCTCTCGCGCCTGTTCGGAAATCTCGACAATCTGAAAGATCGGCAAGGCCGATCCGTCAT
This sequence comes from uncultured Sphingomonadaceae bacterium, assembly GCA_937873035.1. Classification (GTDB taxonomy): domain Bacteria; phylum Pseudomonadota; class Alphaproteobacteria; order Sphingomonadales; family Sphingomonadaceae; genus Aquisediminimonas. Next base: position 713 of record CALMVA010000036.1, read on the forward strand.
CGTGGAAGCGGGGCCTGAATACGAGATAAAGTCCTTCTATCGCGCACGAGCCTTCCACAGCGGAAACGACGATGAAATCATACGCGCATTGAAGCGACCGGATCGCGAACTCGGCTCTCCGCCGCCAGCGTTTGCGCGTGCCGGTCGGATGAACGCGCAAGGCATTTCGGTTTTCTATGGCGCAAGCGATCTCGCCACCGCACTCGCCGAGATTCGCCCGCCAGTCGGCAGCCGCGTGCTGGTCGGCAAATTTGATCTTGCGCGACCAGTGCGCCTGCTTGATGTCGAGGCGCTGCGTTCAGTTTATGTCGGTGGCAGCATCTTTGATCCGGCCTACATCGGTCATCTTGAACTCGCGCAATTCCTGGGAAGGTTGAGCGAACGCATGACGATGCCGGTCATGCCTGACGATGAGCCAAAGGAATATTTGATCACGCAGATGATCGCCGACTTCGTCGCACAAGTGGGTGAGCCGCCTATCGATGGGATGCTTTATCGGTCGGTGCAGTGTGCTGGCGAGCATCAGAACGTCGTGCTGTTCAATCATGCCGCGCGCGTTGCCGATTGGGAGATTCCCAAGGGAACAGAGATCGATGCGCGCACCTTCGATATGGATGATGATGGGGGCAGCATCAATTATTGGGTGAGCGAGCGCACTCCAAAGCCGGAGGATAAGGCTGCCGAGCCGGAATGGCCGTTCGGTTTCGACATACCCGATCCTCTCGACGATGACGAAATCTCGCAGTTGAACGATCACCGCGTGGCAACGCTCAACCTCGATGCCAAGAGCTTGCAGGTTCACCATGTGAGTGGGGTTACGATTGCCGCCGATTCCTATGATGTTTATCGCCATCGCTATGAAAGGGCTGACGCACCGAAGTTCGCACGACCATCTGACGGGGGAAACGGTGATCTCGATTTGGGCTTCTGAACCCGAACGATGCGCCGCATGATGAAACATATGAGTTTCAAATCGGAGCATATTATGAAATATATATGTTTCAATTTGTGATTGACGATGAAACATAAATATGTCACTATACAATCAAGGATAGTGACATGAGCCCTGACCAAACCCGCCTTGCCCGCAAGAACCTTGATCGCCGATTCAGTCAGATCGCGCGGGAGGCAATGCTTGTGCCGCCCTATGGCTGGGTGCGGGCAATCCGCGAGGCGCTCGGCATGACGCCGCAACGATTGGCGGCGCGCATGGGCGTCACACGCCCACGCGTGAACATGCTTGAAAAGGCGGAGCAAAGCGGCTCGACAACACTCAAATCGCTGCGTCAGGCAGCGGAAGCAATGGATTGCGTGCTCGTATATGCCATTGTGCCGCGCACTTCACTCGACGATATTCTACGCGATCAGGCGGCGAAGAAGGCCGACGTTGAACTCGCGCGCCATCATCACACCATGCGCCTTGAAAATCAGGCGATGGATAAGCGTGACCTTGCCGCCGAGCGCGAGCGGCTTGTCGCCGATATGCTCGCCGGTTCACTTCGCCGCGTGTGGGATGAAGAATGAGCGATCCATTATTCGATGAAGATGATGAAGCAAACACGCCTCTCGAAGCCGAGGAGCGTGAACAGCTCATTCCATCCTACATCACACTTCGCCGCGAGTTGAACGAAGCCGAGCAGGTCAACATTGCCGATGCAACCAAATGGCTCGCATCGCGCAAGCGCGACGTTCTCGACGAGAAGTTTCTGCGCAATCTGCACACGCGCATGTTCGGCCAAGTGTGGAAGTGGGCAGGCGACTATCGCAAAACGCCGCGCAATATCGGCGTCGAGGCGTGGCGCATTCCGATGGATGTTGCGCAGGCCATCGACGATGCAAAATTCTGGGTCGCGAACGGCACATATTCTCCCGATGAAATCGCCGTTCGCTTCTCGCATCGCTTGGTCGCGATCCATCCATTCCCCAATGGCAATGGGCGTTTCTCGCGCATGGTCGGCGACTTGCTTGCCCAGCAATTAGGTCAGCCTCGCTTTTCGTGGGGCAGTGCCAATCTCGTTGATCCAAACGAAACCCGCCAAGCCTATGTCGCGGCATTGCGCGCGGCAGATGCGCATGACTTCGAAGCCTTGATTGGGTTTGCGAGGTCGTAAAGCTCATCATCCCAAATCTAATCCGCGATCACGCTTGGGCTTGGGAGCGGTTCTGCCGCGATCCCGATCTGTGTCGCGTTCCCCCTCTCGCATCCGGCGGAACTTGGCAGCGTCGCGATACAGACCGAGGATGCGTTCAGCTTCCTTGCGACGGTTCTCTTTGATCAGCTCTTGAAGGGCTTGGCGATCCTTATGCTGCGCGTGGATCAGAGCGTGCCGCTCATGGCTATCGCGCTCGCGTGCAAATTTCGATTCCATCTCATTCTGTTTGCGGGTTTTGAAATATCTTCCCGTCAGGAAATCCCATGCACCGGCAATGCCTTTGCGCAGGCGTGATGCGCGGGCGCGATGCTCGTCGTTCCAGCGAGCCGAGATTTTCTGATCGATGGCTTGGCGTTCAGCTTGATGCTGAACCTTGAGCGCTTCGCGCTTGGCTATCAGTGGTTCAATGTTGTGGCGGGCGATGCGTTTTGCCTCAGCGATATAGCTGGAGAGGCGGGGCGCGATGTCATTGGCGATGCGTTGCTGGGTATCAGCAACCGATGGCAGACGTGCAGGATCACCGAGACGTTCCCCGATCACTTTCACCTTTTCAGGGATCATGCGCGAGATGGCGAACACGTCGCCATCGAGTGTGGTGACGACGAACGCACGGCGATCACCGCACGCGAGAAATAGACCGCGCTCTTCGAGCGCGGCGGCAAAAGCCTTGGCACTGTCCGCTCGCTTCCAGCAGTTATTGACCGCTGCTTTCAGCTCGCGCGGATCGATGTCTGCCCGTTTAGCCTTTTGCCATTCGTCGAGTGAGAAGCTGCGCGGATCACGCAGCTTCGCGCTTTCGTATCCGCGCGGCATGTTCCAGCCGTTTTCAAGGAAGATTTGCTTGGCGAGTGATTTGAGCTTCAACCCAAAATGGGGAAGCTCCTTTGCCTTCATGGTCTCGGCATCGATGCGCGACCACACAGCATGACAATGACGGCGGCCTTCCTTTTCATGGAAGACGACGATGCGCGGCTGGCCGGTCAATCCCAGCCGCTCTTCGACATCGGCGAGCGCCTTCTCGAATGTTTCGATGCGAACGGATTCCCGTTCAGGCGGACTCAGCGAGAGTGAGAATAGATATTGCTTGCACCTTGTGCCGCGCGATGCGGCGTAGGCCTCATTCATCGCGCCCATGACGTTGTCGGACACGAAGCCCGACACTTCATGAATCTCCACATGCTCATTCTCTTCCGTCTTGAGCAGGTGAAGGCCAAGCTGCTTTCCGCCGCTGCGCTGAGAGCCTTTGAGGATCATGGCATCACATCCACGCCGAGTGCCTGGATGAGCAGCGCGCGCATGTGCGCGACTTCACGCACAGCCGTCAGCAATGCCTCTTCGGTATCAGGTGTGACGGCGAGGCTTCCAGTGTTCGCGGCCTTCGCGAGCTGATTCACGTTGTTCGCTAATCGCGATTGACCGAGCATCGCCAGAACCTGCGCGAGTGCGCGATGATCCTTCACTGGAAACCCGCCGCGACGTTGCGGCGGGGGCGATGAGGGATCGAACAGTTTCCAACGAATGTATGCCGACAACGACATGCCTGCCGCTGCTTTTTCGAGATTGGCTTTCTCGTCAAACGTGACCCGAAGCGATAACGGATGGAGGGGGTGACGCTCGTTCATGACGCACCGCCCATCTTCTTGTGACGACGCCGGACAGGCGGTGAGGGGCGCGGCTTCTTAGATTGCGGCAGCTTGTCGCCTGGATTTCCTGTGGGTGCTTTGGCTAACCCTTCAAGTATCACATTCCAGCTAGAGAGGGTTTCGAATAGCTTGTTCGAGTCCCTATGCGGGCCAAGGTTCGAGTCCTCATTGGGGACTGTAACGGAGCTGTTTTGGTTCGAGCTTGTTCCGCCCAGGGGCACCAGTCAACCACTTTATCGTGTTGTTTTTACACGATAAAGTGGAGTTCCGGGAAAAGTGATCCCACATTGATTCCCACATTTTGAGTGGGTCGTGGTGATCCTCGTCGGCCCTCTCTGGGACGCCAACCCAACCTCGCTGATACCATCATCTGCTTTTTGGCTGCGACACGGGACGAATCTTGACGGTGCATCGCGCTGGCTGCTGCGAGGTTGCAGCGGTCCTGCGGCAAGCGTCAATGGCATCGCGGTTGTCGCGCTGGATGTCAGCGGCCTGCACCAGTGCATTCCATGCCTCAGGGCTTTCGCTCTGCATCAGCCGCGCGCCTGCATCCCAGCGTGAGGGTGCGCCCACCATCCGCGCTGCCATGCGCTCCGGCCAGTGCCAGCTTTCGGGCATGGCACGGGCAATGGTGCCGGGAAGGAAGGACCATAGCAGGATGCCAGCCAGCAAAGCCCCGCCTGCCACCCGGTAAAGCTGCCGACGCTGCTCGGCGGCGGTGCGCGCATGGGCCGTGACGCTGCGCATTTCCTGGGCGGCGTGGTTCAAGTCGCTCCGGGCCTGACTAATCCTGTCCTGATCGCTGCGCCGCGCTGCCTCGGCTGCGGCGGCAATCCGATTGCCGATGCTGTCAGGGGTCATCTGCATCGCGGGATGGCTCGCTATGCCCTGCAGGCTCTCGCCCATCGCCCCCATCCGTTTGGCCAAGTCGGTCAGGGTCGCGCCGTAGTCGGGAATGACAATGTCTGCACGCTCGGAGGCAAGGTGCTGCACCGCCCGGCGCATCAGGGCCAACTCGCCCTCAAGGCGGGCAAACGCCTCGGCGGCGGGATCGGTTACGGTATCCGAGGTGAGTGGGTCGGGATCGGGTTCCGGCTCCGGCTCAAGGTCCAGGGTCAGTTCCAGGTCATCAGCATCGGTATCCATTACGCTTCTCCTACAGGCCCATGCCGATTGAGCGGCTCCGCTCCATCGTGATGGAGGCGGCAAGGTCGCGGGCCAGATCGCGACCGAGTTCTGTCTTGATGCCAAGTTCGCGGGTGCGACCGC
>CALMVA010000037.1 GCA_937873035.1 uncultured Sphingomonadaceae bacterium
AGCTTTGCGATGGCGGCGACCGCCTTATCGTCGCTCGGCCCGCCATAAGTGGGCACAACAACTGCGGCATTGCCGATGTAGAAGTTCATATGGCTTGCGGGAATTGCCTCACCATCCTCATCAAGATGCAGCCCTGCAGACGGGATGAGCGCAACCTCGACCGGCCAATCCTTCGCGCGGGCGAGCGCATCGGCAAAGACTTCCGCATTGGGATCATCCGTGCCGAATGGTTCTGGCAACGCGAGCACGCCGGGCGCCACGAAGCGCGCGAGATTATCGACATGGCCATCGGTATGGTCGTTCATCAGGCCAACGCCGAGCCAGAGCACCTCACGCAAACCAAGATCGTCGATCAGCCGCTGCTCAATGTCGCGGCGCGAAAGCTCCGGGTTGCGGTTGGGGTTGAGCAAGCACTGGCCCGTGGTGACGCACAGTCCCGCGCCATCAACATCAATCGCGCCGCCTTCCAGCACCCATTCACGCGGCAGGCGCGGCAGGCCCAGCTTGTCGCACAACACGCGCGCAAGATCGTCATCAATCGGCGAGGGATATTTCCCGCCCCAGCCATTGCCCTTGTAATCGAGCGCGAGCGGCATCCCGTCTGCATGGACGATCACCGGGCCGGTGTCGCGCAGCCAAATGTCAAAAAAGGGCGCAGAGACAATTTCGACTGTCTCGCACACAAGCCGACGCGCGGCTTCCTCGGCAAGGCCATTGGCGCACACAAGCCGCACCGTCTCGCCGCGCCCATTGGCATCGACCGCATTGGCGAATGCTGCGACTTCAGCCTGCGCACCCTCCAGATCGTCAAGCCACAAGTCTGCCGCCGACGGAAAGCCGATCCACACGCTGTCATGCTGCGCCCATTCAGCAGGCTGAACAGTGCTCACTTGCGGCTCGCATCGCGGGCCGCGCGGAACTCCGCGCCGGGATACCAGTTGGGCCAGGCCGTGCCATCGGCGAGATCGCGACCGATGCGATAGTTGAGCGTCAGATCTTCCACCGCGCCATCCCAAACCCAGTCATCGCGATATTCATCCTGCGGCTTGTGGTAGCGGTTGGTGGTATAGTCTTCCGACGCGGCAGCACCTGCCGCCTTGCCGCCATTCACTAGGTCTTCACCCGCATCAAAATAGATCATCGGCACGCCCAGCTTGGCGAGGCTGAAATGGTCTGAGCGGTAGAAGCTGCCCTTTTCAGGCGTCGGCTCCGGCATCACCACGCGGCCCTGCGCCTTGGCATATTTCTCCAGCATCGGCTCCAGCTCCGACTTGCCGGGGCCGATCACGACGACATCCTTGGTGCGGCCAAGGATGTTGAGGCCATCCATGTTGATGCCACCAACGGTCTTGGCGAGCGGGAAGATGGGGTTTGCCGCATAAAATTCAGACCCCAGCAGGCCCGATTCCTCCGCCGTCACCGCCGCAAACACCACCGAGCGTTCGGCAGGCCCGGCCTTCACATAGGCTTCCGCGAGCGAGACAAGCCCTGCCGTGCCCGTCGCATTGTCGAGCGCGCCATTGCAGATATTGTCGCCCTTTACCGGCTCGCAAATGCCCAGATGATCCCAGTGCGCCGAATAGAGCACATATTCATCCGGGCGCGACTTGCCGGGCAAAATGCCGACGACATTTTTCGACAGTTGGTGCTCGATGGCCGTATCAAAGGCGAGCGAGGCCTTGAGCTTGAGCGGAACCGCCTTGAAGCCCTTCTTCTTTGCCGCCGCTGTCAGCCTGACAAGGTCAAACCCTGCCGAAGCCATCAGCTTTTGCGCGGCCTCATTGGTGATCCAGCCATTGGCTTCCGTTTCGTTCATATGGTTGTCGGCGGCATCCATGTGGATTTGCGCGCCCGTCCAGCTGGAGACGACAACGCCCCATGGATAAGCTGCCGGGAAGGTATCATGCACGATGATGGCAGCGGCAGCGCCCTGCCGGGCCGCCTCTTCAAACTTGTAGGTCCAGCGGCCATAATAGGTCATCGCGCGACCACCGAACGGGCCCTTCAGGTCTTTCGCCTCATAGTCGGGATCGTTGATGAGGATGACGACCGTCTTCCCCTTCACGTCCACGCCCTTGTAATCGTTCCAGCCACGCTCCGGCGCGTTGATGCCATAGCCGACAAACACAACATCGCTGTCGCGAATTTCGGTGTGCGGCACGATCCGGTAGCTCGAAACAACAAGGTCAGTCTTGTAGGCCAGATCAAGCGGCGCCTTGCCGCCCGTGATCTTGAGGCTTGTTGCGGGATTGACCGTCATCCGCACCATCGGCACGTCCTGAAACCAGCTGCCCTTGTTGGCCGGCTGAAGCCCCGCTGCGGCGAAACGCCCGGCAATATAGCCCACCGTCTTGTCCTCACCCCGCGTCGTCGGCGCGCGGCCTTCAAACGCGTCGGACGAGAGCGTCTTGGTCACTTCCTTCAACGTCCCGACCGAAATGTCGGGGTCTGCGGCAAAGGCGGGGACGCAAAGGGCAAAGGCGGCAATACCGGCAAAGGCGCGTTTCATGCGGATTCTCCGAAAAACATATTGCGCCCGCAATGGCATTGCGACGGGACCGGCGCAAGCACCGGCGCGCGCTTGACAATGCAGACCCTCCTCTTAGTGTTTTGAATCAAGCAGAAGGAGTAAATTTCAAGTCATGACGCGTCATTTTTCAGTATTTCTTGCCGCATCGACATTTATTTCTCCCGCATTTGCACAAAATTTCGACGCCGCAGCCGCATTTGGCGCGCGCGAAGCCGTGTCGGATGTCAGCCTTTCACCCGATGGCACTAAAATTGCTTATATCAGCCCAACAACCGGGCAGGGCAGCGCCCTTTATGCTGCAACCATCGGTGGCGGCGCGCCCAAACGCATCATCAGCGCCTCCGGCAAGCCTGAGCGGCTGCAATGGTGCCGCTGGTCGTCCAACAGCCGCCTTGTTTGCCTCGTCTATTTTGTGCGCGATGAGGAAGTGGGGGTGAACGGCACGACGCGGCTTGTGTCGATTTCATCCGAAGGCGGCGATGTGAAGCTGCTTTCGCTACGCGAGCAGGCAACATCTTTGGGCCGCTCAAACTATGGCGGCAACGTGGTCGACTGGCTGCCCAAGGAGGATGGCACCATCCTGATGGCGCGCGTTTATGTGCCCGAAGCCAAGATTGGCTCCAACATCACCAAGCGGCTTGAGGGGCTGGGGGTCGATCAGGTTGATACCGCCACGCTCAAAAGCAAACGCGTGGTCCAACCCTATAGAGACGCAGTTGAATATTTGTCTGACGGGCAGGGCAATGTCCGCGTCATGGGCACGCGCCGCTCAAATCTTGACGGATTTTCGGAATCGCTCATCCGCTACAAATATCGCAAGGTCGGCAGCGAAGCGTGGGAAGATCTGGATCTTTACGACACGCAAAGCGACGAAGGCTTCAACCCTCAGTCGGTCGATCCTGCCGAAAATGCCGTTTATGGCTTTCGCAAGAAAGATGGGCGGCAGGCGGTTTACAAGATCGCGCTTGATGGATCGCTGACCCAGACATTGGCCTATGCCAATCCTGACGTTGATGTGGATGAACTGCTTCAAATCGGAAAGTCACGCCGCGTCATCGGCGTCAGCTACGCCACCGACAAGCGATATAGCGTCTATTTCGACAAGGGCTTTTCCGACTTGCGGGTCCGCCTTGCCAAGGCGCTGCCTGCGGGATCGAGCGTCGACATCATTGATGCGAGCAATGACGAACAAAAGGTCGTCCTGCGTGTCGGCAGCGACATCAACCCTGGCCGCTATTATCTGCTCGACCGGACAACGAAGCGGATGGGTGAACTTTTCCCCTCCCGACCGGAACTCGCCAGCGTCACGCTCGCACAGGTCAAGCCCGTGAGCATTACAGTGTCCGGCAATGTGCAGGTGCCCGGATATTTGACGCTGCCGCCGGGTTCTTCGGGCAAGGGGCTTCCCGCCATCGTCATGCCGCATGGCGGCCCGTCAGCGCGCGACGAATGGGGTTTTGACTGGCTGGCGCAATATTATGCCAACAAAGGCTATGCCGTTCTCCAGCCCAATTTCCGTGGATCAGCGGGCTATGGCGATGACTGGTTGCAGATCAACGGCTTCCAGTCATGGAAGTCGGCGATCGGCGATATTGTCGATAGCGGCCGCTGGCTCATTTCGTCAGGCATTGCCAATCCTGCGAAGCTCGCCATCCTTGGCTGGTCCTATGGCGGCTATGCCGCCCTCCAGTCCGGCGTTGTCGCGCCTGATCTGTTCAAGGCGATTGTCGCGATCGCACCGGTGACTGATTTCGAAGAATATCGCCGCCAATATCAATATTATACCAACAAAATTCTGGTCAAAGACTTTGTTGGCACCGGCCCGCACCTGACCGAAGGGTCGCCGGCACAAAATGCCAAGTCGATCATCGCGCCGGTGCTGATGTTCCACGGCAAGCTTGATCGAAACGTCACCTACTCCCATGCGACGCTGATGGCCGACAAGCTGAAAAGCGCAGGCAAGTCAGTCGATCTCGTCACATATGAAAATCTCGATCACGGCCTCGTCGATTCTGCTGCGCGCACCGAAATGCTCGCCAAGAGCGACGCCTTTTTGCGGGCGAGCATGAAGCTGCCGTCCCAATGAAAAAGGGCGGCCCCGCAGGACCGCCCTTCTTTATTCTGTAGCCCGTCGCGGCAAAGCCACACCGTCGGTCGAGGCAAATAGCCCCGCCGGCCGGGCCGCTGACACTGGCTGGATTTAGCGGTGCTAAATCCTCGCCTCAGCGGCTGTAAAATTCGACGACGAGGTTCGGTTCCATCTTCACCGGATAGGGCACTTCATCGAGCGTCGGGACGCGCGTGAAGGTGACCTTGGCCGCGCCATCGGGGGCGACGTAATCGGGGATGTCACGCTCGGCGAGGCTCTGCGCTTCGATGACGAGCGCCATTTCCTGCGCCTTGTTGCTCAGGCTGATTTCCGAGCCGACATCAACGCGACGCGATGCGACGTTGCACTTCACGCCGTTCACGCGGATATGGCCGTGCGAAACGAGCTGGCGGGCCGCGAAGATCGTCGGGGCGAACTTGGCGCGATAGACGATGGCGTCAAGGCGGCGCTCAAGCAAGCCGATAAGGTTCTGCGAGGTATCGCCCTTCATCTTGTCGGCTTCCTGGTAGCAGCGTTTGAACTGCTTTTCGGTGATGTCGCCGTAATAGCCCTTCAGCTTCTGCTTGGCGCGCAGCTGGATGCCATAGTCAGACATCTTGCCCTTGCGGCGCTGACCGTGCTGGCCGGGGCCATATTCACGCTTGTTGACCGGGGACTTCGGACGACCCCAGATGTTTTCGCCCATGCGGCGATCAAGTTTGTGCTTGGCGCTCTGGCGCTTCGACATGATGATTCTCCAATTGCGTTTCGTAACATTCCGGGACCGCGCGACGCCGGAAAACCGGGCCGGACACCTGCTTCACCGGAGTGCAGGGTCAATTGCGGAAGGCCGCGCGTTTAACGTGCGCGGCCCAAGAGTCAAGTTTTTCGCTATTTAACGCCGCTGAAGCGTGCTGAGCACACCCCGCAGCGTGCGAATTTCGTTGCTGTTCCAGCCGGGCTTGGTCAGCACCGAGCGCAGCGTGCGCTTGGCGGAGGGCACACGATCCGGCGGGAAGAAATAGCCCGCACCCTCCAGCATCGCTTCCAGATGCCCAACAAGGCCATCCAGCTCGGCCTGTGGTGCAACGGGATCAAGCTCCACCAGCGGCGGGCTTTCAAGCGCGACGTGCTTTGACCATTCATAGGCAACGAGAATGACGGCCTGTGCAAGATTGAGCGAGCCAAACTCCGGGTTGATCGGCACGGTCAGGATGGTGCGGGCAATGGCGACGTCATCGGTTTCCAGCCCCGACCGTTCCGGCCCGAACAATATGGCGCTGCGCCCCGGTTCGGCATGGATTGTGCGCGCTGCAACTTCCGGTGTCACCACCGGCTTCACCAGCCCGCGCTTGCGCACCGTGGTTGCATAAACGTGCGTGCAATCCGCCACGGCATCGGCAACGCTGTCAAACACCTTGGCGTCGTGGAGCACAATATCTGCCCCCGACGCCGCCGGCCCTGCGGCGGGGTTGGGCCAGCCATCGCGCGGCGCGACGAGACGCATTTCAGCCAGCCCGAAATTGAGCATGGCCCGCGCTGCCTTGCCGATATTCTCGCCAAGCTGCGGCCGCACCAGAACGATAACGGGCGGCATGGCTATTTCCGCGCCGCTTCCGCGACGCTTCCGGCGAAATCCTCGAAATCGCGGGGGTCGGTAAAGTCGCGATAAACCGAGGCGAAGCGGATATAGGCGACGCCATCCAGACCTTTCAGCCCTTCCATCACCAACTCGCCAATCGTCGCTGCGCTGACTTCGCTTTCGCCAGAGGTTTCAAGCTGGCGCTGGATGCCAGACACCAGCCGCTCGATATTCGCCGGATCAATCGGGCGCTTGCGACAGGCAATCGTCACTGACCGCTCCAGCTTTTCACGCTCGAAGGCCTCACGGCGACCTTCGGACTTTACCACCGTCAGTTCGCGCAACTGGATGCGCTCAAAAGTCGTGAAGCGCGCGCCACAGGCTTCGCACTGCCGCCGCCTGCGGATCGCCGAATTATCTTCGGTCGGACGCGAGTCCTTGACCTGACTGTCTTCGTGTCCGCAAAACGGGCAGCGCAAGGCTTACATCCCCTCGTAAATGGGGAAGCGCGCGCAAAGCTCTTCCACGCGGGCGCGGACGTGCGCTTCCACCTGCGCGTCGCCAGCTTCGCCATTCTTGCGCAGGCCGTCGACGACTTCAGCGATCATCTGCCCGATCTGGTGGAACTCGGCGGTGCCAAAGCCGCGCGTCGTGCCCGCAGGCGTGCCGAGCCGAACGCCCGATGTGAGCGCAGGCTTTTCATCGTCATAGGGGATGTTGTTCTTGTTGCAGGTGATCGACGCACGGTCGAGCGCGTGCTCGGCGTGCTTGCCCTTGGCCTGTTTTGGCCGCAGATCGACCAGCATCAGATGATTGTCTGTGCCCCCTGAAACGATGTCGAGGCCCTGTTCCTTCAGGCTTTCCGCCAGTGCTTTGGCATTATCGACAATTGCCTGCGCATAGGTTTTGAACTCCGGCTTCATCGCTTCGGCAAAGGCAACGGCCTTGCCCGCGATGATGTGCATCAGCGGACCGCCCTGAAGGCCGGGGAAGATGGCGCTGTTCATCTTCTTGGCAATGGCTTCGTCATTGGAGAGAATGATACCAGAGCGCGGACCGCGCAGCGACTTGTGCGTGGTCGTGGTCGTCACGTGCGCGTGCGGCACGGGGCTGGGATGCACGCCACCGGCGACAAGGCCCGAAATATGCGACATATCCGCCAGAAGATAGGCGCCGACCTCATCCGCGATCTCACGGAAGCGCGCCCAATCCCAGAAGCGTGAATAGGCGGTGCCGCCGCAGATGATGAGCTTGGGGCGGTTTTCACGCGCGATGCGGGCGACCTCGTCCATATCGATGATCTGGTCTTCACGGCGCACGCCATAAGGCACCGGCTTGAACCATTTGCCCGACATATTCACGGGCGAGCCGTGCGTCAGATGGCCGCCTGCGGCAAGATCAAGCCCCATGAAGCTGTCACCGGGCTGGAGCAGGCCGAGAAACACCGCCTGGTTCATCTGGCTGCCCGAATTGGGCTGCACATTCGCGAAATTGGCGCCGAACAGCGTCTTGGCGCGCTCGATGGCGAGCGTTTCAATCTCGTCGACATATTCGCAGCCGCCATAATAGCGGCGGCCGGGATAGCCCTCGGCATATTTGTTGGTGAGGATCGAGCCGCACGCTTCAAGCACCGCGCGCGAGGCGATGTTTTCTGACGCAATCAGCTCAATCTTGTCGCGCTGGCGGCCCAGTTCCTTGCCGATCCAGCCCGCGATTTCAGGATCGCTCTCGGCAAGACCACGGGTGAAGAACCCCTCAGTCACGGCATAGCTGGAAGCGGGATTGGTGCTCATGCGGGATCCTTATGACAAAACGGGGTTGGAGAGCTTATCGACGCGGCGCTGGTGGCGGTCACCGCCAAAGGGCGTCGAAAGAAAGGCGTCGAGGCAGGCCTTGGCCATCTCGATGCCGATGAGTCGCGCGCCCATGGCAATGACGTTTGCATCATTATGTTCGCGCGAAAGGCGGGCGGACAGCGGCTCGGAAACGAGCGCACAACGGCAGGCCGGATTGCGGTTGACCGCGATGGAGATGCCGATGCCTGACCCGCACAATGCGATGCCACGTTCTGCGTCACCAGAGGCGATTGCCTGCGCCAGCTTATAGCCATAATCGGGATAATCGACGCTCGATGCATCATGCGGACCAAGGTCTGATACCTCATGCCCCGCTTCACCAAGCCATTGGACAAGCGCGGCTTTCAGCTCAAGCGCGGCATGATCGGAAGCAATCGCAATGCGCATTTGACGCCTGCACCCCTGACTGAATTGACTCGAATACGCGCCCCTTAGGGGAGGTCACGCGCAAATGCCACAAGCGATTGTGGTCGGGCAATTTCGCACGGGGGATAGCCGGTCGGTATTTGGGTGGGGTGGCCTGACTCGCTGACCGCGCGCCGCTCCGCCCACACCCCGTCATGCCAGCGCAGGCTGGCATCTCACACGCCCAGCCCGGCGGAGACCCCAGCCTGTGCCGGGGTGACGATGAAAGAACCGGCGGGCCAAAACCTCCTCCCGTCATGCCAGCGAAGGCTGGCATCTCATGCACCCAACCC
>CALMVA010000038.1 GCA_937873035.1 uncultured Sphingomonadaceae bacterium
CGGTCACGATGACCGAACGGCCCGAATAGTCGACGCGCTTGCCGAGCAGGTTCTGGCGGAAACGGCCCTGCTTGCCCTTGAGCATATCGGAGAGCGACTTCAAGGGGCGCTTGTTGGCACCCGTGATCGTGCGACCGCGACGGCCATTGTCGAACAGCGCGTCAACGGCTTCCTGCAACATACGCTTTTCGTTGCGGACGATGATGTCCGGCGCGCGAAGCTCCATAAGGCGCTTCAGACGGTTGTTGCGGTTGATGACGCGGCGGTAAAGGTCGTTAAGGTCCGACGTTGCGAAGCGGCCGCCATCGAGCGGAACAAGCGGACGCAGTTCTGGCGGAATGACCGGCACGACCTGCAGGATCATCCATTCAGGACGGTTGCCCGATTCAATGAAGCTCTCAACCACCTTGAGGCGCTTGATGATCTTCTTGGGCTTCAGTTCCGACTTGGTTTCAGCGAGTTCCTTCAGCAGGTCTTCGCGCTCGCCTTCGAGGTCCAGACCTTCAAGAAGAACGCGGATCGCTTCTGCGCCAATGCCGGCCGAGAAGGCGTCTTCGCCATATTCGTCCTGCGCGTCGAGCAATTCGTCTTCGGTCAGCAGCTGGAACTTTTCGAGCGGCGTCAGGCCGGGTTCCATGACGATGTAGTTCTCGAAGTAGAGAACACGCTCAAGCTGCTTGAGCTGCATATCGAGCAGCAGGCCGATGCGCGACGGCAGCGACTTCAGGAACCAGATGTGCGCAACCGGCGCTGCCAGTTCAATATGGCCCATGCGCTCGCGGCGGACCTTCGACACGGTCACTTCGACACCGCACTTTTCGCAGACGATGCCCTTATACTTCATGCGCTTATACTTGCCGCACAGGCACTCATAATCCTTGATCGGGCCAAAGATGCGCGCGCAGAACAGGCCGTCACGTTCCGGCTTGAACGTGCGGTAGTTGATCGTTTCCGGCTTCTTGATTTCGCCGAAAGACCAGGAACGGATACGTTCCGGCGACGCGATTCCGATCTGGATCTGGTCGAAAGTCTCAGGCTTGGACATCGGGTTGGCAAAGGCCATCAGGTCGTTCATTTTTCGCTCCGTTTCCCCTCCCACAGCTTTGGGGAGGAGTAAGGGTGGAATTGGTCATGTGGACGGGGTTCCGGCCCGTCACCGGCCCCTCCCCTTTCGGGGAGGGACGGATCGGTTACTCGGCTGCGATGGCAAGCCCGTCGCTGTCATCATCCTCATCGCCAAGGCTCGTCAGCTCGACATTCAGGCCGAGCGAACGCATTTCCTTCACGAGAACGTTGAAGCTTTCGGGGATGCCGGCCTCGAAGGTATCGTCACCCTTGACGATCGCTTCATAAACCTTGGTGCGGCCGACAACGTCGTCGGACTTCACCGTGAGCATTTCCTGCAAGGTATAGGCAGCGCCATAAGCCTGGAGCGCCCACACTTCCATTTCACCGAAGCGTTGTCCGCCGAACTGGGCCTTACCACCCAGCGGCTGCTGGGTGACAAGACTATATGGCCCGATCGAACGCGCGTGGATCTTGTCGTCAACAAGGTGATGCAGCTTGAGCATATAAATATAGCCCACCGTCACCTTGCGGTCGAACGATTCACCGGTGCGGCCGTCATAGACCGTCACCTGACCCGAACCATCAAGGCCAGCGAGTTCAAGCATATGCGTAACGTCTGCTTCACGCGCACCGTCGAACACCGGCGTTGCCATCGGCACGCCGTTGCGCAGCAGTTCGGCCATTTCCACAATGTCGCCATCGCTGCGAGCAGCGATTTCGTCCTTGTAATTGTCGCCATAGACCGTCTGGAGACGCTCGCGCACGACCGCGGGCGGTGCACCCGCCGCGCTGCCACCTGCCGCACGCCAGTCTTCAAGCGCTGCCTGAATCTGCTTACCAAGGCCGCGCGCGGCCCAGCCAAGGTGCGTTTCGAAGATCTGCCCGACGTTCATGCGCGAAGGCACGCCCAGCGGGTTCAGCACGATGTCAACCGAGGTGCCGTCTTCAAGGAAGGGCATATCTTCAACCGGCACGATGCGGCTGATGACGCCCTTGTTACCGTGACGACCGGCCATCTTGTCGCCCGGCTGAAGCTTGCGCTTCACGGCGACGAAGACCTTGACCATCTTGAGCACACCCGGTGCCAGATCGTCGCCACGCTCGACCTTTTCAACGCGGTCTTCAAACTTGGCGTTGATGCGCTTCACGGCCTCGTCATACTGGATCTTGACGGCTTCAAGATCGCCCTGAACGCGATCATCCTGCACCGCAATCTTCCACCATTCATGGCTTTCGACTTCGGCCAGACCGGCAGCGTCGATCTCGGCACCCTTCTTCAGGCCCTTCGGCGCGGCCGTTGCGACTTGACCGATGAGCATTTCCTTGAGGCGCGAATAGGTGGCGCGGTTAAGGATCGTGCGCTCGTCGTCACGGTCCTTCGCCAGTGCTTCCTTTTCTTCGGTCTGGATTGCGCGGGTGCGATCATCAATGTCGATGCCGTGACGGTTGAACACACGGACTTCGACCACCGTGCCCGCAACGCCCGGCGGCAGGCGAAGCGAGGTATCGCGCACGTCAGACGCCTTTTCACCAAAGATGGCGCGCAGCAGCTTTTCTTCCGGCGTCATCGGGCTTTCGCCCTTCGGCGTGATCTTGCCGACGAGGATGTCGCCCGGCTCAACTTCAGCGCCGATATACACGATGCCCGCTTCGTCGAGGTTGCGCAGTGCTTCCTCGCCGACATTCGGGATGTCGCGCGTGATGTCTTCCGGCCCAAGCTTGGTGTCGCGGGCCATGACTTCAAATTCCTCGATGTGGATCGAGGTGAAGACGTCGTCCTTCACGATACGCTCGGAAATGAGGATAGAGTCTTCGTAGTTGTAGCCATTCCACGGCATGAACGCGACGAGACTGTTGCGGCCAAGTGCGAGTTCACCGAGTTCGGTCGAGGGGCCGTCCGCAATGATGTCACCCGCCGAAACCGGATCGCCGACCTTCACCAGCGGGCGCTGGTTGATGCAGGTGTTCTGGTTGGAACGCTGGAACTTCTGGAGACGATAGATGTCGACGCCCGACTGATCGGCATCAACTTCACCCGTGGCGCGCACGACGATACGGGTCGCATCGACCTGGTCGACGATACCCGCACGACGAGCCGCAATGGCAGCGCCGGAGTCACGCGCAACCGTTTCTTCCATGCCGGTGCCGACGAACGGCGCTTCAGCACGAACAAGCGGCACGGCCTGACGTTGCATATTCGAGCCCATGAGCGCGCGGTTGGCGTCGTCGTTTTCCAGGAACGGAATAAGCGAGGCCGCAACCGAAACGAGCTGCTTGGGGCTGACGTCCATGAGGGTGATGATTTCACGCGGGGCGATGAGGAATTCCCCGGCCTGACGCGATGAGATCATTTCTTCCACAAAGCCGCCGTCCGCCGTCAGTTCAGCGTTTGCCTGCGCGATGGTGTGCTTGGCTTCTTCCATGGCCGACAGATAGACGACTTCGCCCGTCACCTTGCCGTCAACAACGCGACGATAAGGCGTTTCGATGAAGCCATATTTGTTGACGCGGCTGAACGAGGCCAGCGAGTTGATAAGACCGATGTTCGGGCCTTCCGGCGTTTCGATCGGGCAGATGCGGCCATAGTGCGTTGGGTGAACGTCGCGAACTTCAAAGCCTGCGCGCTCGCGGGTCAGACCACCCGGCCCAAGCGCCGAAACGCGACGCTTGTGCGTCACTTCGGAAAGCGGGTTGGTCTGGTCCATGAACTGCGAGAGCTGCGACGAGCCGAAGAATTCACGCACCGCGGCAACAGCCGGCTTGGCGTTAATCATGTCATTCGGCATCACCGTCGACACATCGACCGACGACATACGCTCCTTGACCGCGCGCTCCATGCGCAGGAGGCCGATGCGATACTGGTTTTCCAGCAGCTCGCCCACCGAGCGGACACGGCGGTTGCCAAGGTTGTCGATGTCGTCGATTTCACCCTTGCCGTCCTTCAGATCGACAAGAGTCTTTACGACCGCCAGAATGTCTTCACTGCGCAGCGTCGTCAGATCGTCCGGCGCATCAAGGCCAAGACGCATATTGAGCTTTACGCGGCCCACCGCCGAAAGATCGTAGCGTTCATTGTCGAAGAACAGGCCCGCGAAGAGAGCTTCAGCGGTTTCCTTCGTCGGCGGTTCGCCGGGGCGCATGACGCGGTAGATCGAGTCCAGCGCCATGTCGCGGTCTTCCGCCTTGTCCACCTTCAAGGTGTTGCGGATCCACGGACCGGTGTTGACATGGTCGATGTCGAGCAGTTCGAGGCGGTCAACGCCCGCCTTGTCCAGCTTTTCAAGATTTTCAGCCGAAACTTCTTCACCGGCTTCGATGTAGATTTCGCCAGTCGCTTCATTGATGAGGTCGAGCGACGAATAGCGGCCGAAAATTTCTTCGGTCGGGATCAGAAGCGCCTGAAGGCCGTCCTTCTCAGCCTTGTTGGCGGCGCGCGGCGACACCTTCTGGCCGGCGGCGAACACAACTTCGCCAGTCTTGGCA
The DNA here is from genome assembly GCA_937873035.1 of uncultured Sphingomonadaceae bacterium. Classification (GTDB taxonomy): domain Bacteria; phylum Pseudomonadota; class Alphaproteobacteria; order Sphingomonadales; family Sphingomonadaceae; genus Aquisediminimonas. The sequence continues at coordinate 4,552 of CALMVA010000038.1, forward strand.
TCAACCACATCGTAAAGCGGCTTCTGGCCACGCCAGTTTTCAGCGACATAGGGCACTTCCCAGCCGCCCGACGCACGCACGAAGGTGACGGTGTTGTAGAAGTGATGGAGAATTTCTTCCGGGCTCAGACCGAGCGCGAGAAGCAGCGCCGTAACCGGCAACTTGCGCTTGCGGTCGATGCGGACGTTGACGATGTCCTTGGCGTCAAATTCAAAATCGAGCCACGAACCACGATAGGGAATGACGCGCGCAGCGAACAGATACTTGCCCGACGAGTGGGTCTTGCCACGATCATGGTCGAACAGAACACCAGGCGAGCGGTGCATCTGCGACACGATGACGCGTTCTGTGCCGTTGATGAAGAAGGTGCCGTTTTCAGTCATGAGCGGCATATCGCCCATGTAAACGTCCTGCTCCTTGATATCGAGGACCGAGCGGGTTTCCGTCTCGCTATCGACTTCAAAGACGATCAGGCGAAGCGTCACCTTCATCGGCGCGGCATAGGTGATGCCGCGCTGACGACATTCTTCGACGTCGAACTTGGGATCTTCCAGTTCATAGTTGACGAAGTCCAGCTCGGCGGTGCCCGCAAAATCACGGATTGGGAACACGCTGCGCAGCGTCTTTTCCAGACCCGAAACATAGCCAATCGACGGATCGGACCGCAGGAACTGCTCATATGATTCGCGCTGCACCTGAATCAGGTCAGGCATTTCAGCGACTTCGTGGATGTTGCCGAACACCTTGCGGATGCGCTTCTTGGCAATCGCGACGTTCGTCGATGCCTGCGCTGTTTGCTTCGCCATGTGGATTTCTCGCCTTTAGTCTCGAATTTCAGACGCATCAAAACGCAAAAAGCCGCGAGCTTTCCTGCAAGGAAAGCAGCAGCTTACAGCGTCCAGGAACCGCTTCCCGTCTATTCGTTCGAGGCGCTGCGCGACGGCGCCCCATGTCCCGACGGGAAGTGGAGATGCAGCCCCCTAGAGGAAACGCACTTTTTTGTCAATTCCGCAGCGCATCAGAACGCCATGGCAAAGCGCATCGCGACACCAAGATCATCAGGCACAGCTGCATAGTGGCCAGGGTCCATCCGCAAGAAGAGCGAGGTCGAGAAGGAACCGGCAAGCACAGGCAGCGCATAATGCACCTCGGCATCCCGCTCGCGCCCCGTCGGCGCAAGGTTCATCCGCGATACGGCATTGGTCGCGGCGCCCGTCGCATAGTCCCATGCTACCGGCAGCGTCAGATCAAACCCGCCTGATGCAACACGCACGGGCTGGCTAACGCGCAGGCCAAAGGCGTCGCCCCGTTGAAACAGGCCATCGCGCAGCAGATCAAACGACCAGGCTTCGGTGGCCAGCGCATCGACTGAGCGGCGAACGCCCCCTGCCCCGACACGCGTCCAGCCGCGCTGGTAGCGCCCCTCAACGCGCCAGCCAGACGGCATGGCAACATTACCCGTCAACCCCAGCAAGCGCGTCGTCGCGCCCGGCGCGCCCAGCATCCCGCCAAAGCGCGCGCCCAGCACCGTGCCTTTTTCATCGAGCTGTGATGCCTTGAGCCCCAGCCTCGCCGCGCCAAACCGGCGATCAAGGCTGAGGGACGTCATGATATAGGGATAATGCTCATAGCCCTGCCGCAGGCCATGATCCCACACCAGCGCATCGCCCTTATCGATTGCAGCAGACACACCCCAGCCGCCTATCTGATGGCGGAGCGCCGACGCATAAGCAGGGGCAGCGCGGAACCCAAGACTGTCTCCAGCCGCATCGGCCAGCAGAAACCCGGCTGCCCGGCGCAGCGCCATCTGGTCGATAAGCGCACCACTTCCACGCGCGACGCCCACTGCAAAGCTCGTATCACGCGACAAGCGCGAGACAATCCACCCCGCGAGCGCGCGCGCTGTCTGCCGATCCCGCGCCGTCAGCGAGAGCGGCCCTAGCCCGGCCCGATCACCCCGATCAGCGCCGCTGACGGAAAGCGCGATCCCTGTGGCGCCAAAACCCGCGCCCGCCGTCTGGCCATTGCTGTCAAGTGCGCTCCAAAGCCGCGCCCCGGAATAGGCACGGCCAAAGCTGCCCGAAAGATCGACCTCATAGGCGCGACCGTAGCTGTCGACAAACAGCGTTGAAAGACCGGCAAGGCTTGCATCACCCATCGGGGCAGACAACGTGCCGTTGTCCGTTGTCGAGAGCAGGACGCTCGTGCCTGCAACCGAAGTCGCCCCACGCGCCACAAAGGCTGCGGCGAGGTCAACCAGACCATAGCCGAACACATCATCATTGCCCGCAGTGCCCAAATCGTGCGCCGATGTGTAAAGCAGGTTGAGGATTTGCGCGCTTGTGAGGTTAGGGAAAGCCTGTGCGAGCAACGCCACCGCGCCTGCGATTGCGGGGGCAGCATAAGACGTGCCGCTGGCAAGGATCGCCGCGCCATCCTGATTGATGGTGCGCACCCGCGTTGCGAGCGCAACAAGATAATGGCTCGCGCCCAGCCCTGCCTTGTTGCTGCCGCCCGAAGAATAGACTGAGAGCTGGTTGCTGTCATCAACGCCGCCCGCGATCACAACCAAGCCGTTGGCCACCGGATCATTGGCGACAAGCGCAAAGGCATCCGGGTCTGCCAGCCCGTCATTACCCGCTGAGATGACGATGATGACACCTGCCTGCGTCGCACGGTTGATCGCGGCGCGCAGCAAGGAATTGGGGCCTGCACCACCAAGCGACAGATTGACGACGCGGGCACCATTGCGCGTGGCGACATCCAGCGCACGGGCGATATTGTCATCCGAATGGCTGCACCCGCCATCTGCGGACATATCCGCGCAACTGCCCGGCGTGTCTGTGCACAGCGCAAGCAGCGTGGCGTTTATGGCAACGCCGTGCGTGTCGGAATCGTTCTTGGCGCCCAGAAGAACAGCGGAAACAGATGTGCCATGGCCATCTTCATCCGTCACGCCACGTGCACCAGCAATGTCAGCAGACGCCGCGCTCAGCTTGCCGCTGAACTCTGCCAGTGATGGATTGACGCCGCTGTCGATGACTGCCGCGACAATGCCGCTGCCTGTGGCTCCGGCAGCATAGGCGCTGATCGCGCCCAGCTTGTTCGCCGCGTTCGAACGCTGATATTCGGGTGTGTCATAGTTGACGGGCGCGGGCGTTGACGGCGCGGGAGACACGGCAGGTGGGGCAATCGCGCTCGGCGTCTGCGGCGCTGTGGTGGCACCGGTCGCGCCTCCACAGGCAGCCAGCGCAGGGGCCAGCGCCAACATCATCCCAAATGCCAAAATCGATTTACGCGTCATGATATTTAGATTCCCACCTTTATTCTTCTGCCAACCAAAGCCTCGCGCGCGATAATGCGGCTTTAATCTCCCATCCGTTCTGGCGGCAAAATGCTGCCATGTTCGCCTTAACGGCAGCAGGTCCTTTAAGTTTGCGGGGCGTGTGATAAGGGGCGGCCATGCGCGCGGCTCTCGACCATATCGACACATGGATCTTTGATCTCGATAACACGCTGTATCCGGCCTCTTGCGATCTGTTTGCGCTCATTGATGCGCGAATGAATCTCTATTTGCGCCAACTACTTGGCGCGGATGAAGCAGAAGCGCATCGCATCCAAAAGCGATATTTTTATGAGCATGGCACAACGCTTTCCGGCCTGATGGCGCTGCACGGCACCGATCCGCATCATTTTCTCGATTTCGTGCACGACATCGATCTTGATCGCGTGTCGGAAAACCCGGAGCTGCGCGCCGCCATATCGGCGCTGCCGGGCCGCAAGATCGTCTTCACCAATGGGGATGTGCCTTATGCCGAGCGCGTTCTGAACGCACTGGGGCTTGGCAGCTGCTTTGAGGCGGTGCACGACATTCACGCCATGGATTATCAGCCAAAGCCGCATCCCGACGCCTATGCCGGGCTGTGCCGCGCCTGGGGCATCGCACCCACCACCTCACTCTTTGCTGAAGACATGGCGCGCAACCTGAAGCCCGCCAAGGACATCGGCATGACGACGCTTTGGGTCAACAATGGCTCCGAACAAGCGGGCGGCGCGGCCTGCGCTTCCTTTATTGACCACGAAACCCACGAAATCACTGCCTGGCTCGCCGGGCTGAACCATCAGGAACAGACCAGATATGACCAACGCCCTTGAACTGACCATCGAAACGCTTTGGGACGACCGCGACAGCCTTTCGCCTGCCACCACCGGCGATGCGCGCGATGCCGTTAACGCGGCGCTGGAACTGCTTGATAGCGGTGCGCGCCGCGTGGCCGAAAAAATCGACGGCAACTGGCAAGTCAACCAGTGGCTCAAAAAGGCCGTGCTGCTCTCGTTCCGCATCAACGACATGGAGGCCATCCCCGGCGGCCCCGGCGGCGCGCACTGGTGGGACAAAGTGCCCTCTAAATTTGAAGGCTGGGGCGAAAACCGCTTCCGCGATGCAGGCTTTCGCGCCGTCCCCGGCAGCATCGTCCGCCGTGGCGCGCATATCGGCAAGAATGTTGTGCTGATGCCAAGCTTTGTGAACCTGGGCGCGTCAGTAGGCGAAGGCACGATGGTCGATACATGGGCGACGGTCGGCAGTTGCGCGCAGATCGGCAAGAACGTGCACCTGTCAGGCGGCGTCGGCATTGGCGGCGTGCTTGAGCCGCTTCAGGCAGGTCCTGTCATCATCGAAGACAATTGCTTTATCGGCGCACGATCAGAAGTGGTTGAAGGCGTGGTCGTGGAAGAAGGCGCGGTGCTCGCAATGGGTGTATTCCTCTCTTCCACCTCCAAGATCGTAGATCGCACCACCGGCGAAGTTTTCGTGGGCCGTGTGCCAGCTTATTCGGTTGTCGTCCCCGGCGCTCTGCCCGGCAAGCCGCTGCCGGATGGCACACCCGGCCCAAGCCTTGCCTGCGCAGTCATCGTAAAGCGCGTCGATGCGCAAACCCGCGCCAAGACCGCGATCAACGAACTGCTGCGCGACTGAGGCGATGGCGGAAATAGCCGACTTCATCATCATCGGCGGCGGCATTGCGGGATTGTCTGTCGCCGCCCGCCTTGCGGCGCAAGGCCGTGTGGTCGTGCTGGAGGCCGAAGAGGCCCTTGGGTATCACAGCTCAGGCCGAAGCGCGGCCTTCTACCATTTCGGCCTCGGAAATCCGCTGGTCCGCGGGCTGACGGCGTGGAGCCGCCCCTTCTTTGATGCACCGCCGGAAGGCTTCACCCAAACGCCGCTCGCTACACCCAAGCCCGCACTGTTCATCGCCACAGACGAAATGCGCGCTGACCTGGAGGCGCTGGGTGCTGAGATGCGCCGCTTCACAGATACGGTGGAAGACGCAGACGAAGCCCGGATGCACGCATTATGCCCCGCACTCAAGCTGGGCGGTGGCGACATCGTGGCAGGGCTTGTCGATCACGGCGGCCGCAGTCTTGATGCTCATGCGCTGCTGCAAGGCTTTGCACGCCAGGCGCGGGCACATGGCACCGTGCTCGTCCGCCACCGCGTCGCCGCACTCGTCCGCAACGGCGCGGACTGGACAGCTACCACCGAGGCTGGCGACAGCTTTACAGCACCCATTGTCATCAATGCGGCGGGCGCGTGGGCAGACCGGATTGCGGATCTGGCGGGCGTTGCCCCCATCGGCCCCCAGCCCAGGCGCCGGACGATCATCGTCTTTGACCCGCCGGAAGGCATGGACGTGCGCGCCTGGCCATTCACCAAGCCTCCCGGCGATGTTTTCTACATTCTGCCGCAAGGCAACCGCCTGCTCGCCTGCCCCAATGACGAGACCGACAGCGAGCCGTGCGACGCGCAACCCGAAGAGCTGGATCAGGCGCTCGCGGCGTGGCGCGTGGAAGAATTCACATCGCTCAAGGTTGGCAGCATTACTGGCAGATGGGCGGGACTGCGCTCCTTCGTGAAAGACAGAATCCCGGTGGCGGGCTTTGCGCCCGATGCCCCCGGCTTCTTCTGGCTCGCCGGGCAAGGCGGCTTCGGCTTGCAAACGTCCCCCGCCATGTCTGCACTCGCAGCGACATTGGTGACAGGTCGGGAATGGCCTGAAGAAATGGCAGATTTGGGCATAACGCCTGAAAAAGTTTCAGCCGAAAGATTAATGTCCAAATAATATCTATATTTTTTGTGAATAATATTACTTTGCTTTCGTATTATTTGATCCACAGCTCAACTATCTGTTAAATATCAAATTCTATAGTTAACAACTCGAATTTCATTCTAAATTGCTCAATTTTTTTCAATTTCCCACCGATGCGGCAGCGTTTCACGTTGGCGAAGGTGTCGCACGTCACTAAAAAGCGCGCACTTCAAAATGGGGCGTGACACGCAGTGCACTCTGGGACGGAAGAGGATGGAGCAAATGCCGGTCGATATGTCGAAGCTGTTGATGTTTGCCATCAACGCACGCGACGCGCTCGCCTCCGCCTATGTCATGGACGTGCCGGAGAACATCGCACAAGCGTGTGAGCAAGTTGAGGCGCTGATCGCGCAACTGATGGAAATGATCGAAACCGTCGAGGTTTGATCCGGCACGCTATTCTGCGAAGGCTTCCTCGATCAGCTTTTTCTGCGCTGCATTGTCCCAGTGCGCAGCGCCCACCATCCGCCAGATTTCCTTGCCATCGCGGTCATAGAGAAGCGTCGTCGGCAGCGTCCCGCCACCCAGCGCAAAGCCGAGATCACCCTTTTTGTCGACATAGGGTTGCAGCGTTTTAAAGCCTTGCCCGTTCCACCATTTTTCTACAGCGGGACGCCCCTTCATGTCCTGACTGACGGCAAGCACCTGAAGGCGCCCCGCCTCACGCGTGGCCAGCTTTTCGATGGTGGGCATTTCAGCAACGCACGGCCCGCACCATGTCGCCCAGATGTTCACGAGCAGCGGCTGCCCCTTGAAGTCGGCAAGCTTCACCATCTCACCCGAAGGTGCCTCGAAGGACACATCGGGCATCGCCTCACCCTTGCGGCTTCGGTCCAGCGCACCGACAAGTTCATCCGCGCCTGAAAGCTGCGCTTGGGGCGTCTCAGCCGATGATTGGGGGGCTTCGCCTTGCGGCTTTTGCCCGGATTGCCTATCGCAGCCCGCAACAGTCAGGCCCAGCACAAGCCCAGCACCGAGAAGGATGTTCGAGATTACAAGCCGCAAGTCAGACTCCAATACCATGTGGGGCGGGCGCTTTGCCGAAGGCCCGGCCGCCGTCATGCGCGAGATAAACGCCTCCATACCCTTCGACAAGCGATTGTGGCAGCAGGACATCCGCGCATCGCAGGCGCACGTTGCCATGCTGGGCGCGCAGGGCATTGTCTCTCAGGCTGACGCCGCGCTGATTTCTGATGGCCTTGGCAAGATTGCCGCCGAATATGCCGAAAATGGGGTGCCCGTTGATCTCGCGCTGGAAGATATTCACATGGCGACCGAAGCGCGCCTTGCCGAATTGATCGGGCCAACCGCAGGCCGCCTCCACACCGCGCGCTCGCGCAACGATCAGGTCGCCACCGATTTCCGCCTCTGGGTGCGTGACGCTATTGATGCTGTGGAAGCTGGCCTGCTGGAGCTTCAAAAGGCGCTCGTTCTTCGCGCAGAAGAAAATGCGGATGCCGTGATGCCGGGCTTCACGCATCTGCAAAGCGCGCAGCCGGTTACGCTCGGCCACCACCTGATGGCATGGTATGAAATGATCCGCCGGGATCTGGGCCGCTTTGCCGATGCCCGCCGCCGGATGAACGAATGTCCGCTTGGGGCCGCCGCACTTGCAGGCACCGGCTTTCCGCTTGATCGCCATGCAACGGCAAAGGCGCTGGGCTTCGACAAGCCGACCGATAACAGCCTCGACAGCGTGTCGGACCGCGACTTCGCGCTCGATTATCTCATGGCCGCAAGCCAGTGCGCACTTCACCTTTCACGAATGTCGGAAGAGATCGTGATCTGGGCGTCACAGCCCTTTGGCTTCATCTCGCTGCCAGACCAATGGTCAACGGGCAGCTCGATCATGCCGCAAAAGCGCAATCCCGACGCGGTTGAGCTGGTGCGCGGACATTCCGGGCGCATCACCGGCTGCCTCAATGCGCTCATGATGACGATGAAAGGGCTTCCGCTCGCCTATTCAAAGGATATGCAGGACGATAAACCGCCCGTGTTCGAGGCCCATGATCTGCTGGCGCTTTCCATCGCTGCGGTGACGGGCATGGCGGAAAGCGTCACTTTCCGCACAGACCGGATGCGCGCGCTGGCCGAAAGTGGCTTTGCAACAGCCACCGACCTTGCCGATTGGCTGGTGCGTGAGGCGGGCCTCCCTTTCCGTGAAGCACATCACGTAACCGGACGCGCCGTAAAGCTTGCCGAAGAAAAAGGCGTGGCGCTCGCAGCCCTGCCGCTCGTTGAGCTTCAGGCAATCAACCCTGCGATCAATGACAGCGTGTTCTCGGTTCTCACGGTGGACGCCTCGGTGGCCAGTCGCATGAGCCATGGCGGCACCGCGCCCGCGCAGGTTCGCGCGCGCATTGCCGATGCAAAGGCGCTATTGGGGCTTTCATGATTCGCCCGGTCGTCCTCACGCTTGCTCTTGGTCTCGCCCTTTCGGCGTGCGGCGGGCGCGTGCAGCTTAAACCGGCCGAGGGGCAGCACCTGCCCGTCAAACCTGAAGAAGCCGAAACCCAGCCAACTGTGGACGAGATGATAAATCCATCAGCACAGGCCCGGCCCAAACGCAGCGACGAGCTGTTGAAACGCTCGGAAGAACGCCGCGAAGACAAGTTTGACCTCCCGCCGAAAGGCTAAGTTTCCATGGATTATTTTCAGCTCAAGAACGGCGTTCTCCACGCCGAAAACGTTCCCCTGACCCGCATCGCACAAGAGGTTGGAACCCCGGTTTACGTCTATTCACGTGCCACGCTGGAGCGACACGCGCAGGTTTTTCGTGAAGGCATTGCCCCGGTGGGCCGCTCGCACATCGCCTTTGCCATCAAGGCCAACCCTAACCGCGCGGTGCTGCGTGTGCTCGCCAAGCAGGGCTATGGCGCCGACGTGGTTTCGGGCGGTGAGATTTCACGCGCCATTTCCGCCGGCATGAAGCCGGAAGACATTGTGTTCTCTGGCGTCGGAAAGACGCGGGCAGAGCTTGAGCAGGCGCTGGATGCAGGCATCGGCCAGTTCAATATCGAGCTGGAAGAAGAAGGCGTCGTCCTCGCCGAAATCGCTGCATCAAAGGGCAAGCGCGCGGCCGCCACGCTGCGCGTCAACCCGGATGTTGATGCAGGCACGCACGCCAAGATTTCGACCGGCAAGAAGGAAAACAAGTTCGGCGTCGCGATTGATCTTGCGCCCGGCATCTTCGACCGGCTGGCAAAGCTGCAGGGCCTCGCCATGAAAGGCGTGGCGCTCCACATCGGCAGCCAGTTGTTCGATCTCGATCCGCTGGAGGCCGCCTATCGCCGCATTGGCGAACTGGTCGCCGATCTGCGCGGCATGGGCCATAATGTCGAGCGCGTCGATCTGGGGGGCGGCCTTGGCGTGCCCTATCAATCGTCTGAAAACCCGCCCTCACCTGCCGATTACGGCCAGATGGTCGCCCGCGTGACCAAAGGCTGGGATGTGACGCTCATGTTTGAGCCGGGTCGGGTGATCGTGGGCAACGCCGGTGTGCTGCTCACCAAGGTTATCTGGGTGAAGCCGGGGGTCATCAACCCTTATGTCATTGTCGATGCAGCAATGAATGATCTCGCGCGCCCGGCCATGTATGATGCATGGCATGATTTTGCGGCAGTCCGCCCAACGGGAGAAACCATGATCGCCAACATCGCAGGCCCCGTCTGCGAAAGCGGCGACACCTTTGCGATGGGACGCGAGATCGACAAGGTCACGACCGACGATCTGGCAATCTTCCGCACTGCGGGCGCTTATGGCGCGACGATGGCGAGCACCTATAATAGTCGCCCGCTTGTGCCCGAAGTGATGGTGGATGGCGATCAATATGCCGTTGTTGCTGATCGCATTGCCGCAGAAACGATCCTCGCGGCGGAGCGCATCCCCGACTGGCTGGCCTAAAATGCGGCGCCGAATGTCTCAAAACGGAACATAAATCCACGTCCTGTCCGGCATTCAGCGCATTCCATCCTGAATGGCGCAAATTAACCGTCAACATGGTTGTGATTGCATTAACTCTTGGTCATGACGGCTGCGCAGCCTCGCCTCATGGCGACGCGGCAGGCGCGTTAGCATCGCGCCCATCGTAGTTTAGTTGAGTGAGGTTTCGACCATGAAAAAGCACATCACAAGCGCAGCCATGGCACTTGGTGCAGCACTGCTTGCAGCGTTTCCCGCACAGGCAGCCAGCCTGATCACCAATGGCAGCTTTGAATATGGCAACACCAGCGGCAGCTTTTCCAATGAAGGCGCGGGTTCCACAAATATTTTCGGCTGGACGGTCGATACCGGCTCGGTGGACTATATCAGCAGCTACTGGGCTGCCTCTGACGGCGCACGGAGCATCGACATTGCAGGCAGCGCCATTGGCGCACTTTCGCAGAGCTTCACCACCGTTGCGGGCAACGCCTATAAGGTGACGTTCGATTTGGCGTCGAACCCCGACCTTCAGGGCGCGCGCGACCTGCTCGTTTCGATTAATGGCGGCACGCCGATCACTTTCACGCACCCTGGCTCGACCGGCCATGATGCGGCGGGCATGAACTGGACAGGCCAGTCCTTCACCTTCCTGGCGACGGGGGCGAACACGACACTCACCTTCACCACCAATGGCACCGCGCAGACCTATTTCGGCCCGGCGCTTGATAATGTCGCGGTCACGGGCGTGCCCGAACCGGCTGCATGGGCGATGCTGCTGGGCGGCTTTGCACTGGTCGGCGGCTCGATGCGTCGCCGCCGCACCGCAACGGCTGTCACTTTCGCCTGACGGCAGATTGACTGAAAAAAAGCCCCGTCGGAGTGATCTGGCGGGGCTTTTCTTTGCCCGGCTTTTAGCCCCGGCCAATAAGCTTTTGCGCCATCCTGTCCGCCACACGCGCAGGGTTATCGCCGGTGACAGCACTTTCGGCCCAGATGGTTTCAAGCCGCGCGGGAATTTCCTTAATCTTGGCTTCCACGGCAGCGCGACCAGCGCCTTCAAGATATTCAAGCGCGACGTTGATGATGCCGCCCGCGTTGATGACATAATCGGGCGCGTAGAGAATCCCGCGCGCCTGTATGCGATCACCATCTTCAGGCCGGGCAAGCTGGTTGTTGGCGGCACCGGCCACTACGGGAACATTGAGCCGGGCAATCGACGCTGCATCAAGGATCGCACCCAGCGCGCAGGGGCTGAACACATCGGCCTCAACCGTCATGATCGCATCAGCATCAACCGCTGCGCCACCCAGTTCAGCCGCGAGTGCTGCGGCACGGGCTGCATCGGCATCCGCCAGCGTCAGCCGCGCGCCTTCTGCCGCAAGATAACGCGCAAGGCCGCCCCCGACGCTGCCAACGCCCTGAATGGCCACATGGACGCCCGCCATGTCATCACGCCCCAGCGCGCGCTGCACCGCCGCCCTGACGCCAAGATAGACGCCAAGCGCGGTTGACGGGCCGGGATCCCCCCCTGCCCCACCTTCTTTGGGCGGCAGGCCGGAAACGAACTTTGTGCCTTTTGAAATCGCAAGCACATCATCGGCGCTAATGCCAACGTCCTGCGCCGTCACATAACGCCCGCCAAGACTGTCAACGCTGTGTGCAAAGGCCGCCAGCAATTCCGGCGTCTTGGAGCGGCGATCATCGGCAAGGATCACCGCCTTGCCGCCACCCATGGCGAGCCCTGCCATCGCGTTCTTATAGCTCATCCCGCGCGACAGGCGCAGCGCGTCGGTCAACGCTGCATTGGGATCGGCATAATGCCAGAAGCGTGTGCCGCCTCCCGCTGGCCCCAGATGCGTTGAGTGGATCGCAATGATCGCGGTCAGCCCGGCATCGGCATCACGGAAAATGTGGACGCCTTCATGGTCATCAAAATCGGGCAGCATCCATGGTGCGGGCATTGGCAGCTCCTGCTAGAAATAAAATAACAGAGATACGCAATATCATTGCGCGCCATGATTCGCCAGTCATGTCGGAAGGAAATGGGGCGATCGACGGGATCCGAACCCGCGACCTCCGGTACCACAAACCGGCGCTCTAACCAACTGAGCTACGATCGCCACACCAAATCGAGAGCGGCCCTCTAGGCCACTCCTCAAGCCAACGCAAGTGCCATGGCGCATGGAATTTGCGCATTGATTGCCGCTTGCCCCGCCCCTCGCATTTCTGCGAAGACAACATTTCCAAGGAGAGATGAAGATGACCAAGGCAAAGGCAGTCCAGATCACCGAGCAGGGATCGCCGGACGTGATCCAATGGGTGGATGTGGATCTGCCGCCGCCTGGCCCCGGCGAAGTGCGTATGCGCAATACCGCCGTGGGTTTGAATTTCATTGATACCTATCATCGCGGCGGCGTTTACAAAGTGAAGCTGCCGAGCGGTCTCGGCGTGGAAGCCGCAGGCGTTGTTGAGGAAGTTGGTGAAGGCGTGACCAGCCTGCGCGTGGGTGATCGCGTCTGCACCTTCGGGCTGATGGTCGGCGCTTATGCCACCGCGCGTAACATACCAGCCGCTATGCTGTTTCATGTGCCCGACGATATTTCGGACGAAATCGCTGCCGCAGCCATCCTTAAGGGCTGCACCACCGAGTTTCTGGTTGAGCGGTGCGCCAAGGTGGAGGCCGGCTGGCCCGTGCTGGTCCATGCAGCGGCAGGCGGCGTCGGGCTGCTGCTGGTGCGATGGCTCAAGAAGGTCGGCGCAACCGTCATCGGCACCGTCAGCACGACCGAAAAGGCAGACATCGCCCGCGCGGCAGGCGCAGACCATATCATCAACTATTCGCATGAAGATGTTGGCGCGCGCTGCAAGGAACTGACCGGCGGCACCGGGGTGCGCGTGGTGTTTGATGGCGTCGGCAAAGACACTTGGGAGGCCTCGCTCAAATCGGTGGGACGACGCGGCCTTGTCATCAGCTACGGCAATGCGAGCGGCCCTGTGACCGGCATCGACCTGAGCGGCCTTGCGGGTGCGGGCTCGGCCTTTGCAACGCGCCCGACGCTCTATGACTATTATATTGACCCCGCTGAGCGTGCCGCTGGTGCCGCCCGTGTGTTCGAGATGATCCGCACAGGCGCGGTCAAGGTAGACATCAACCAGCGTTACGCGCTCGCCGATGTGGCGCAGGCGCACCGCGATCTTGAGGCCCGCAAGACGACCGGATCAACAATCCTGCTGCCATAAGTGAAATTCATGGCGTCGCGGCTTCAACGCGCGGGCTGAATGATCTAGGGGAGCGCCAAAATGACGCACTCCCCTCATCCCGCACCCAACGGCCCCGGCCGGACCGAATTTGTCGTCCTCATTTCGGCGATCATGATGATCGTCGCTTTTGCGATTGATTCGATGCTGCCCGCGCTTCCCGCCATCAGCCACGCGCTTGGCGTGGGCGACGAGAGCAAGCGTCCGCTTGTCATCTCCAGCTTTCTGCTGGGATTCGCCGTCGCCCAGCTCTTTGTCGGCACGCTTTCCGACCGCTATGGCCGACGCGGCCTCATGCTCTGGTCGCTCTTTGGCTTTGCGGTTGCGAGCCTTGCGGCGACGCTTGCGCCCACGTTCGACCATCTGCTCCTTGCGCGTATGGTGCAGGGCTTGTTTGCCGCTGGCGCGCGCGTCATCGTCACCTCCACGGTGCGCGACCGCTTTGAAGGCCGCGACATGGCGCAGGTGATGAGCCTTTCAAGCATGATCTTCATGGCCGCGCCCATCCTTGCACCGACCATGGGGCAGACGATCCTGCTGTTCGGCCCGTGGCGCTGGATATTCGCGGCGCTTGCGGCCATCGGCATTGCGATCTGGGCCTGGGTTTTGTGGCGCTTGCCAGACACGCTGGCAGCCGAAAAGCGCATCCCTATCGAGCGCGCGACCATCATCGCCTCGGCCCGCACCGTCGTCACGGACCGGATGTCAGTGGGCTATTCAATTGCGATGGCGATGATCTCATGTGCGCTTTTCGGATTTCTCACCTCGGTTCAGCAAATATTCGAGCACAGCTTCAACCGGCCCGATCTGCTGCCGATGGGCTTTGCCATCATGGCTTCTGGCATGGCGGTTGCCTCCCTCGCCAATGCCGCCATCGTCAAGCGTTTCGGGATGCGCCTCATCGGCCATGCCGCGCTCTTCTTTTTCACCGCCATCGCCGCAGTCCATATGCTCGTCGCATGGTCAGGCCATGAAACGCTCTACAGTTTCATTGGCCTGCAAATGGTGATGATGATGGGCTTTTCGCTCGTCGCAGGCAATTTCGGCGCGATGGCGATGGAGAATATGGGCGGTGTCGCGGGCATGGCGAGTTCGCTTCAGGGTTCCCTCGCCAATTTTGCCGGCACGATTTTCGGCACGATCATTGGGCAAGCCTTCGACGGCACGACGCTGCCGCTTTATACCGGCTTCTTTATCAGCGGCATGGTTGCACTCATTGCGGTTTACGTGACAGAGGGGGGCCGTTTCTTTGTCGCACGCCATTCGGCAGATCGCTTGGGGGATTAAGCACATGGCCAATTGGCTGGTGAAGTCTGAACCGCACAAATATAGCTGGGACATGATGGTGAAGGATGGCCGCACCCATTGGGATGGCGTGCGCAACCATCAGGCCGCCGCCAACCTCAAGGCGATGCAGGTGGGCGACAAGGCCTTTTTCTACCACAGCAATGAAGGCAAGGAGATCGTCGGCATCGTCGAGATCGTCCGCACGGCCTATCCCGATCCGGGTGACGAGGCAGGCCGCTTCGTCATGGTCGATGTCGCCCCCGTCCGCCCCGTGAAGCGCGCAGTGACGCTGGCGGAGATGAAGGCGGAGCCACGGCTGGCCGATCTCGCCCTCATCCGCCAGTCACGCCTGTCGGTGGTCCCAGTGAGCGACGCCCACTGGACCATCATTTCCGAGATGATGGGCGAAGGCTGATCCTAAAGCGTCTGTTTTCCGCGATTTCCGAGCCGTTCGGTGTTACCACCTCACTCGAAATCGCTCTCGCCTTCGAGCAGCGCCGCCGCTTCAAGCAGGCGGTTGCCATGGTCGGTTTCTTCCCGGCCATTGGCGAGAAGCAGTTCTGCCGCCGCCGCGTTGCCGATGTTCGCGGCCCAATTCTCGTAGAGCTTTTCGCCCGCAAATTCGCTCTCGGCGGTTTTGCGCAAGCCTTCGGGCGTGATGGCGGCAACCGGAATATGCCCGGTCAAATAGGGATTGTCGGCAGCAGCCGGTGCTGGAAAGTCTTCGCCCGTCAGCAGCTTTACGACATCTGCTGCACGGCGGGCGTGTTTCATTTCCTCATGCCCGTTTTCAATCAGAAGTTCCTTCACACGCGGATGGCCTGCGCCTTCGGCGCTCTTTTCGTAAAGCGTCTGTCCGGCCGCCTCAACGAGCACCATCACCTTGATGTCCGTTACAGTCGGGGCGGCCACGCTGTTGATGCGGGCGAATGCCTCGCCCAGCGTTGCAGGTGCGCCTTCGGGAAGGGCTATGGGCATGGTCTGGCTCCTCAATCCTTTATCATTGCCCCTTCCTTGTCGAGCAGCGCCCTTTTGCGGTCAAGGCCATAGGCATAGCCGCCAAGGCTGCCGTCGGTCCGCACAACGCGGTGACACGGAATGAGGACGGCAACATTATTGGCCCCATTGGCCGATCCGGCAGCACGAACGGCAGCCGGCTTGCCGACAGCAGCCGCGATCTGCGCGTAACTGCGCGTCTCACCCGGCGGGATGCGGCGCAGTTCCGCCCATACGGCTTGTTGGAAGGCCGTGCCCGCTACATCGAGGGGAAGATCCGGCATCCGCGACGGGTTTTCAACGGCGGCCACAGCCCCTGCCACAAGACTATCGAGCACAGCGCCACCGGCGATGATCTGCGCTTTCGGGAAGCGCCGGAAGAGCGCGCTCTCATCCTCGTCAAAGGACAGGCGGCAGATGCCTTTCTCGGTCGCGGCAACCAGCATCTGCCCCAGTGAGGTTTCAGCAATCGTCCAGCGGATTACCGCGCCCGCCCCGCCATTGCGCCATGCTGATGGGGTCATGCCGAGCCGCCGCCCGGCGTCTTCATAAAAGCGTGCCGGGCCAGAATAGCCCGCATCATATATAGCATCGGCAATCCTTCCCTTCCCGTCCAAGGCGGCCTCGGCACGGGCAGCGCGCAGACCCCGCGCATATTGCGCAGGGGAAACGCCCGTCGCCCGTTTGAAGAGGCGTTGAAAATGGTGCGGCGCATAACCGACTTCTGCCGCCAGAATCTCAAGCGAAAGCGGATGCCCTTCTGCAAGACGGGAAAATGCGCACTGGAGCGCCGCTTCATCGCGCGCAAGATCATCGGGCTTGCAGCGCAGGCAGGCGCGCAGCCCTGCCGCGCGCGCCGCGCTGCCATCGGCAAAGAAACGCACATTGCCGCGCGCCGGATGGCGCGCCGCGCAACTGGGGCGGCAATAAATTCCTGTCGTCAGCACGCCGGTTACAAAATGTCCGTCAAACGCGCGGTCGCGCCGAAGAACCGCCGACCATGCGGTATCATCATCCATCATAAGACGATTTCCTGTGCTATCAGACCCATGGTGATACACGCACACATAGCCCGCCGCGTCCCGGAACTTGCGATCAAAGCATCCGCAGCATTTCCGCTGCCAACGTCCATGCATCACCGGGCCAGCGCGCCGAGGCATAGTTGCGATCGCGAACGATGAACCCCGCCATGGGCCTTTCGCGCGTCGCATATCCCCCCATAAGCGGCCCACGCGCGAAATCTTCAGGCCGAGCAAGGGCTGCGCGCACCTCTTCCTCCACGCCTTGTGAATAGGTGCGATAGTGCAGCCCCAGCGTGCCACGCGTGAGCCACACTGCCACATTCTCCATCACTGCCGTTAATGCCGTGGTGCGGTAGCCCTTAAGCACACCCGCCCGCGCCAGCGCGACAACGCCATGGCAGATCGCCGACACGGGCTGGCCTCCCTTGAACGCCGCACGGGCGACATCCTGAATGACAGGCGATTCCAGATAGGGCCGCATCTGCGGCGCATGGCCACCGGGAAAATGGATGAGCGCATAGTGAGAAGCGACGACATCTGCCCATGCCACCGGCGTGTTGAATGAGGCGCAGGCCGCCATCTCCCCATAGAGCGCACGGTTCGCCTCATGCGCGCGCAAGAAGCGAGCATAAAGAGGCAGGCCCTGCCCCGTCAGCGTGACAGCATCACAAGCGGGCTTCGCGCCTGTTTCGGTGGCAAAGACAACTTCATGCCCGGCCTCTGCCAACGCCTTCCATGGCACTGCGACTTCGGTGGGGTCAAAGCCCTGCTGCGGCAGCAAAATGAGCGCGCGGCTCATGCGCGATCAGCCGCCACAGGCCCTGAACAGCGCGAGTGTTCGCTCACGCGCCAGTTCCGAGCTTTCCTCGTGATAGTCCTTGCGACGATCCGAGTTGAAGCCGTGATTGGCCTCATAAACAAAGATCTGCGCAGTGGGATGCGCCGTCGCGATGAGCTGTTCGACACCTTCCATCGGGATACCGGCATCGAACCGGCCAAAATGGGCGATCGTCGCACAGCGCGGCGCTTCACTCGCAAACAGCGTGGGCACCATGCTGCCATAATAGCTGCTCGACGCCGCGAGATCCGGGCTGATCTGCGCCATCCGCCAGGCAACCGAACCGCCATAACAATAGCCCGTGATGAAGACCGGGCCTTTGCCCTTCAGCACATCGATGCAGGTCTGCGCATCGGCAAGGCTCGTTTCAAAAGGGTGGAGCTTGCGCGCGAGTTCAATCGCGCGATCAAAATCAGGGCCGCTATAGCTTGCCTCAAAATTGGGATGTTCGCGATCATAGAGGCTGGGGGCGAGCACCTCATAACCGTCCGCCGCATATTCATCGCACAATTCACGGATGTGATCGGTCACGCCGAAGATTTCCTGAATGAGCACCAGCCCGCCACGGCGCGCGCCCTTCGGCAGTGCGTGATAGACGGCGATCTCCGCACCGTCGGACATTGTCATACGAATCATTTCGCCCATCGGCCTCTCCCTCGCTGCTGCAGGTTGTAGTGGCGCGCGCGCAAAGGTGAAGCGCGCGACGGCTCTGGCGGGTAAAAGCAAAGGACAAGCCGCACCCGACCATTATGAAATATCCCGTGGATAGACACCCCATTTTGGGGAACCCCGCTTGCATTGGCTTTCAATCATTGCTAGCCGCGCGGCGACTTTGGCGGGGGCGAAAGCTTCTGGTCCCATGTCGGCAGGCTCAATTCCTGACTTTGAGGAAACAACACGCGTGGAGAATTCCGGCGGCATCCAAGCTAGTCTCAGCGGTCGTTACGCGACCGCGCTGTTCGAACTCGCGCGTGATGGAAAGGCTATCGACTCAGTCGGCAAGAGCCTCGAATCGCTGAAAGCGACGCTCGCCCAGTCTGACGATTTCGCAAATCTTACTACCAACCCATTGCTCTCGCGCGATGCCGCGACAAAAGCCGTGGCCGCGGTCGCCAAATCGCTCAAGGTCGATGCACTGACCGCCAAATTCGTTGGCGTGCTCGCGCAGAACCGCCGCCTTGGTGAGCTGGGCGGCATCATCAAATCCTATAACGCCCTTGCTTCCGCGCATCGCGGTGAAGCAACGGCCGAAGTTGTTTCAGCCCATGCCCTTGCCCCCGCGCAGGTCACGGCGTTGAAGGACAAGCTCAAGACCAAGGTTGGCCGCGATGTCGCGGTTGATCTCAAGGTCGATCCCGAAATTCTTGGCGGGCTGGTCGTGAAGATCGGCTCCCAGATGATCGATTCGTCGATCCGCACCCGTCTCAATACTCTCGCGAACGCGATGAAAGGCTGAACATGGATATCCGTGCCGCTGAAATTTCGAAGGTCATCAAGGACCAGATCGCCAGCTTCGGCACCGAGGCCCAGGTCTCGG
>CALMVA010000039.1 GCA_937873035.1 uncultured Sphingomonadaceae bacterium
TCAACTACGGCTTTGGCGCGCATACCGACTGGGAATGGCTCGAAGCCGTGGCCGACGTGCTCGACAAGTGCGTGCTGACCACGCTCATCCTGCCCGGCGTCGGCACGGTGGAAGAACTCAAGCGCGCTTATGACATTGGCGTCCGCTCGGTTCGCGTGGCGACGCACTGCACCGAGGCAGATGTCTCGAAGCAGCATATCGGCATCGCGCGTGACCTTGGCATGGATGTGTCAGGCTTTCTGATGATGAGCCACATGATCGAGCCGGAACATCTCGCCCAGCAGGCGCTGCTGATGGAAAGCTATGGCGCGCAGTGCGTCTATGTGACCGACAGCGGTGGCGCGCTCGACATGGATGGCGTGCGGGCACGATTTGAGGCTTATGATCGTGTGCTGAAGCCTGAAACGCAGCGCGGGATGCACGCGCACCACAATCTTGGCCTTGGCGTCGCCAATTCGATCGTCGCGGCCCAGTGCGGCGCGGTGCGCATCGACGCCAGCCTCACCGGCATGGGTGCGGGCGCCGGCAATGCCCCGCTTGAAGTCTTCATCGCCGCTGTCGATCGCAAGGGCTGGAACCATGGCTGCGACGTCAACCTGCTGATGGATGCCGCCGAAGACCTCGTCCGCCCGTTGCAGGACCGCCCGGTGCGCGTTGACCGCGAAACGCTGAGCCTTGGCTATGCTGGCGTCTATTCCAGCTTCCTGCGCCACGCCGAAAAGGCGAGCGAAACCTATGGCATCGACACCCGCGAAATCCTGCTCGAACTCGGCCGCCGCAAGATGGTGGGCGGTCAGGAAGACATGATCGTCGATGTCGCCCTTGATATGTTGAAGGCACGCAATGGCTGAAATCTCGCTGCACAAGCCCTTCCCCGCTGCTGAGGTGGCCGAATGGGGCATGGAAACAGACGTTGTCGTCATTGGTTTTGGCGCAGCGGGCGCTTGTGCAGCGATTGAAGCCGCTGCCGCCGGGTCCAGCGTGAAGCTGTTTGAGCGCAACTCCGGCAGCGGCGGCGCATCCGGCCTTTCGGGCGGCGAGATTTACCTCGGCGGCAATGGCGGCACGGACGCGCAGCGCGCGGCGGGCTTTGAAGACACGACCGAGGATTTCGCCACCTATCTCAAAATGGCGGGCGGCGCCTGTGCGGACGACGCCAAGTGCGATCTTTATGCCCGTGAAGCGGTCAGCCATTTCGCGTGGCTCAAGGCGCAGGGCGTGCCCTATCGCGGCAATTATATGCCCGGCAAGATCATCGAGCCGATGGATGATACAACGCTTATCTGGTCTGGCAGCGAGGCCGCCGCGCCCTTTTACAAGAAGGCGAAACCGGCACCGCGCGGCCATGTGATCCAGCATATGGGCTGGGGCGGCGGGCGCCCGCTCATCGACATTCTCGAAGCCAAAGCGCGTTCGCTTGGCGTCGACGTCATTGTCGATGCCCGCGCTATCGGGCTTGTGCAGGATGGTGAGAGGATCGTCGGCGCAATCTTCCGCATCGACAACAAGCCCGTCTTCGTGAAGGCAAACAAGGGCGTGGTGCTGGCGACCGGCGGCTTCGTGATGAATGAGGAGATGCGGCGCAAATATTGCCCCGAAACCTTCAAGATCAACGATCCCATTGGCGATAAGGATGATGGCACAGGCATCAACCTTGCTCTCGGTGCAGGCGGCGATGCCATCCATATGGAGCAGTTCTTCACGACCTGCCCGTGGACCATACCGGAAAGCCACGCCAAGGGCGTGTTCGTGAACGTGCAGGGCCAGCGCTTCATCAACGAAGATTGCTATCACGGCCGCGTGTCGCGCACCGCCGTCGACCAGCCGGGCGACCGCGTCTATCTGCTGCTCGACAGCGCGCATTTTGAACAGCCGCCGGAATTCGGGCGGATGTCGATTGCGGGCACGGGCGATGACTGGGAAGAGGTCGAACGTGAGCTGGAAATGCCTGAAGGCACGCTCTCGCGCACGATGGAGTTCTACAACCGCCATGCGCGCGAAGGCCGTGACCCGCTGTTCGACAAGCAAAAGCCCATTCTGACGCCGCTCGACCAAGGGCCGTTTGTTGCGCTCGAACTGCACTTCCAGAACAGCTATTTCAGCTTCTTCACACTCGGCGGTCTCAAGACATCAACCGATGGCGAAGTGCTGGATCGTGCTGGTGCACCCGTCCCCGGCCTGTTTGCAGCAGGACGCTGCACAAGCGGGCTTCCCGCATGGGGGCATGGCTACAGCTCTGGCATGAGCCTTGCCGACTGCACTTTCTTCGGCCGTCAGGCTGGCAAAAAGGCCGCGCAAGGGTGAGTGAGCGCGCGCTCCTTGACCGGATCGCGCTTACGGACCTTGTCATGCGCTATTGTCGCGGCATCGATCGCCGCGACTATGCGCTCGTCCGCGCCTGCTACCATGATGATGCCATCGACGATCATGGCGTGATGTTTTGCGGCGGGCCGGACGATTTCGTCGCATGGCTGCCGACGATGATGGCCAATTGGGATGCGACCATCCACAGCATCAGCAACAGTCTTTTCGCCATAGACGGTGACAGTGCTGAAGGCGAGCACGTCGTGATGGCCTTTCACCGGACACCACCGCCCGGCCGGCGCGAGTTGATCGTCTGGGGCCGCTATCTTGATCGCTACCAGCGCCGCGATGGCGTGTGGAAATTTCTCCACCGCACGCTCGTGTTCGATCATGGCAGCGTCAACCCCGTCGATGAAGCGGGCTTTGCGATGATGGGGGCGGATGCCACCCACGGCACCGCAGACCGCAACGATCCATCCTGGGCGATGCCCCTTCTTTCAAATCTCGCACAACAAGGACATCCAACAACGTGACAACCCGGCTCGACGTTGCAACCCTGATGGCGCAGGCACGCGCCGAGACCGGCCTTGATGATTTTGGCGACGACTGGTTTGTTGCCCCGCTCACCAAGCTGGTTGATTGCGTCAATGCCGAAGCCGGGCTGATCGCACCCGATGCAGGGGCCGGATACCGCATCCAGAGCGGCCTTGCGGACCGACTGAAGCTTATCCGCTATCTCAAGGATCACCCCGGAGCACTGGACGAGCAGATCAACGTGGCGTGCGCCATCATAGGCCTGCCACGCACCGGCTCCACGATCATGCACCGACTGCTGGCCTCAACGCCGCAAACGACCTCATTCATGTGGTGGGAAACGACCTTTCCGCTGCCCTTTGAGGGCGAGGTGCCGGGCGATCCCTCCCCCCGCATTGCCGCCGCGCATCAGGTGGTGGACCAGTTGCTGGAAAACTGGCCCGATTTCGAGAGCATCGACCCCATTGAAGCCGAAGTGGTGGCAGAAGAAGTCATCCTGCTCGACCGGACCTTCCTTTCAACCAGCTATGACTCGATGATGCCCATCCCCTCCTTCGGCTATTGGCAGGCAGATCAGGATCAGGAACCCGCCTATCGCGACCTGCTGCTCTGGATGAAGGCGCTCCAGCACCAGACGCCCGCGCGCCGCAGCCGGAAATGGGTGCTGAAAACGCCGCATCACCTGCTCGGCGGGATGAGCGGACTGCTCAAGGTCTTTCCCGATGTGCCGCTCGTCATGACGCATCGCAACGTCGCGCAGGTGCTGCCCAGTTATTGCAGTATGTGCGCCTCGATGAGCGTCAACAGCTCAACCAGCTATCGCAAGGAAGATCAGGGCGCGCACTGGACGCGCCGCTTCAAGACGGGGCTGGAACGCTTCATGGAGTTGCGCCAGTCTCTGCCCGAAGGCCGCATCG
Organism: uncultured Sphingomonadaceae bacterium; assembly: GCA_937873035.1. GTDB lineage: Bacteria > Pseudomonadota > Alphaproteobacteria > Sphingomonadales > Sphingomonadaceae > Aquisediminimonas. The sequence continues at coordinate 3,756 of CALMVA010000039.1, forward strand.
TCGATGTGCGCTATGAGGATACGGTTACAGACCCCATCGGCACCGCGACGCGCGCGTTGAAGGCGATCGGTCTGGAGGTTGGCCCGCAAGACATTGCGGGGCTGGAAGCGTGCATTGACGCCAATCAGCGCGAAAGCCGACCCCGACATCGTTATTCCGCCGAGGAGTTTGGCCTGACGCCAGAGGGCATCGCGTCCGACTTCGCGGCCTATCACGAACAATATAACGTCTGAGGAGAGAGAGATGATCCTGAAGGACAAGGTTGTCATCATCACGGGTGCAGGGCCCGGCATGGGACAGGCCACGTGCCGCGGTGCGGCGGCAGAAGGCGCCAAGGTCGTTGTTTCGGCGCGTTCGGTCGAGGCTATCGAAGCGATTGTCGCCGACATCAAGGCGCAAGGTGGAGACGCCATCGCAGTGCGCTGCGACGTTTCAAAAACGGAGGACTGCAATGCGCTCGCCAAGGCTGCGCTCGACACCTGGGGCCGCATCGACGGCATGGTGCACTCAGCCTATTATCATCCCGACTGGATGAACCTTGAGGCTCACTCCATTGACCAGTTGACCACCGCGTTCGACGTGATCGCGACAGGCGGCCTGCGCATGGCACAGGCTGTAATCCCCACGATGAAGGCGCAAGGCAGCGGCTCCATCGTCAACATCTCTACGCTCGCGACGCGCAAGCCAATGCCCGGAGAGGGCGGCTATGCGATGGCGAAGGCGGCCTTGAACCAGATGAGCCGGCAATTGGCGGTTGAACTGGGCGGAACCGGCATCCGCATCAACACCGCACTCATGGGTTGGATGGATGGCGCGCCGCTCCAGTCCTATTTCGCGTCTTTGGGTGAAGGTGGCGACGCCTTCCGCACCCAGCGCGCTTCGGAAATTCCCATTGGCCACATCCCGCCCGATGCGGCCTGCGCCAAGGCCGTCTATTTCCTCCTGTCCGACTATGCGAGCGAGATCACCGGTGCCGCACTTGATGTGAATGGCGGGGATTGGGTCGCGCCATGAGCGGCGCGGCTGACCCGGCACAGGCCTGGCGGGACTTTTGCGCAAAGCTTGCCGATGCGGGCGAGATCGTGCTTGCGCCAGACGTGCCGGACGATCCGCTCGTCCGCGCCGAGGGCTTCCGCTATCTCTCGCGCCTCACCAAGCTGGCGCTTGAACAATATGTCGAGGCCACCGACACCGACTTTCCCTTCTTCTACAAGCTGAGCCACGAGACGGGGAAGATCGGCGCAGACAACCCCGACAATGCCTATCTGAACGCCGCCATTCGCGGCGATTGCGATTATCGCATCACCGGCACGCGCGGCTCGATGTTCTATTTCTCCATCGTCGCCAACGCGATGCGCTACCATATCGATGGCAGCGCGCACGCAACCGGCAGTCTGATGATGGACGAGATAGAATGGGAGCCGAATGGCAAGGTGGAGATCATCGCTTCATGCAATCCCCAGCCCAAAAACTGGTTGCGGCTGGAGCCGGATGCGAGCGTCATCGTCCTGCGCCAGTCGGCGCTTGACCGCACGGTCGAAAAGCCCGGCAATTTCCGCATCGAGCGGATCGGCGGCCCCGCAGTCCCCGCCCCGCTCGATCCTGCAAAACTCGTTGGTGGTTTTGCGGCCGCCGCGCAGTTCGTGAACGGCGTTGCGGGCACCTTCGCAGGGTGGACGCGGCTCTTCCGCGAGCACGCCAACAGCTTTCCAGACATCGACCAGTCGATGTTCCAGAAGGGCGGCGGCGCGAAGGACATTTATTATGCGCACGCCTATTGGCGCATCGCGCCCGACGAGGCCTGGGTCATCGAGGTGCGCCCGCCCGACTGCTATTACTGGAACTTCCAGCTCGACAATTGGTGGATGGAGAGCTTCGACTACCGCTTCCGCCAGATCACCGTGAACAAACATTCGGCTCGGCTTGAGCCCGATGGCTCCTTGCGCATCATCTGTGCCGCGCGTGACCCCGGCATTGGCAACTGGATCGACACCTGCGGCCACACAGAGGGCACCGCCCTGCTGCGCTGGGCCGGTGCAAGCGAACATCCCCTGCCCAACGCGCGGATCGTGAAACTGGAGGATTTGTGATGCTCGACTGGATGAAGACCGCACCCACGCTGGCGCAAGACCCGGTTTCAGGCTTTGATCCCGATGCCGTGACGGTTTCCGAAACCGTGGACATCGCGGCCCCTGCCCGGCTGGTCTGGGACATTATTCTCGATATGCCGCGCTATGCCGAGTGGAACCCTTTTTGCGTTCGCGCCGTCTCCACGCTGGAAATGGGCGCGGCCGTCGAGATGACGCTCGCCAACTATGCAGTGCCCGGCAGCCTTGTGCCCAATCTTGAATATATCTGCGCGTTCGAGCCGGAACGCCTCATCTCCTGGGAGATGAAGCATACGCCCGAATGGCCCTACCCTGCCCGGCGTGACCAGATCATCGAGGCGACAGGCCCGGAAAGCTGCCGCTATCATTCGACAGACGCTTTCCTTGGCGCGAATGGTATCCATGTGTTCCGCTTTGCAGGCCCCTGGGTGAAGCGCGCCTTTGATGACACAGCCCGCGCCCTGAAGGCGCGCGCAGAAGCGTTTCATGCCGCCCACACTTGAAGAGATTGCGGCCCGGCTTCAGGCGCTTGAAGACCGCGAGGCCATTCGTGATCTGATCGCGCGCTACGGTCCGCTGGCGGATACGGGCGATGCTCAAGGTGTCGCCGCGCTCTGGACGTCGGACGGCAGCTATGCGGTGGGCGGCATGACCGAGGCGAAGGGCCGCGCCGCCATAGCCGCGCTTATCGAGGGGCAGGTCCACCAGCAACTCATGGCCGATGGTTGCGCGCACGCGCTTGGCCCCGTCGCCATCGACCTTGCCGGAGACACCGCAACCGCGCGCGGTTACAGCATCGTCTTTCGTGCCGATGGCAAGGGCGGGTTTGAGGTTGCACGTGCATCCGCCAACCGCTGGGCGCTCGCGCGCACTGCCGACGGCTGGCGCGTCACGCGGCGTGAAAATGCGCTGCTTGACGGAGCGGAAGCCGCGCGACTGCTGCTGCGCGGCTCCTGATCCTCCTCAACCCGCCAATTGGCCGCCATCAATGGTGAAGAGCGCGCCCGTCACCTTGCGGGCCTGCTCGCTGGCGAGGAAGGCAAACATTTCGGCAATGTCGCTCGGCTCGCACGTTCCGTTTTCAAGCTTGGGGGCATTACGCATGACGAGCGCCCAATCAACATCACCCGTTGGCGGCGCGGCGTTGCCCATCGGCGTGTTCACATGGCCGGGGCAGATGGCGTTGATGCGCACGCCCTTGGCCGCAAATTCGATGGCAAGGCTCTTGGTGATTGCCGCCACGCCATGTTTGGAAGCGGCGTAGGCCGCCGTATAGGCGATGCCCTGAAGTGCCGCGGTGGAGGCGGTGTTGATGATATTGCCCTTGGTTTTGATGAGGTGCGGCAATGCCGCCTTGCACATGGCAAAAGTGCTCGTCGTGTTGATCGTCAGGATGCGGGCGAAATCGTCTTCGCTAAAGTCGAGTGTCGGTCCCCATTTCATGATGCCCGACACGTTGCACAGCACATCGAGCCGGTCCTTGGCGGCAGTCGCCACGAGCGCACGGCAGCTATCGAAATCGGCAGCATCGAAAGTCTTGATGACAGGTTTGGCGATCATCATGCTTGCCGTCTCTTCCAGCCCGACGCCATTGAGGTCGCCGATGGTGACGCGCGCGCCTTCCGATGCAAACAGGATGGCGGTTGCCCGCCCGATCCCCGATGCTGCACCTGTAACGAGAACGCTCTTGCCCTCAAACCGCATATCTCTCTCCCAACACCAAGCTATTTGCTTGATTTGCGTAGTATATCACTCCATCCTCTACGCAAAGGAGAAATGAGGATGACTCTCGAAGAAAGATTGCAACGGCTGGAAGATGATCGCGCGATCCGCGACCTGAAGGCGCGCTATCTGCGCGCGTGCGACACCAAAGACCCCGATACGGTGCTCGACACGCTGGCCCCCAAGGGCGCGGTGATTGCCTATGAAGGCTTTCCGCCTTTCGACAATCGCGACGATTTCGTCGCCATTTACCGGCAGATGGGCTGCACGCCCGACATCTTCGACATCCACCACGCGGCGAACGGCATCATCAGCTTTGAGAGCGATAGCCGCGCACGGGGCCAATGGTCGCTCTACTTCCACAACATCAACCTCGCCGGGCGGACGCTGACGCAGATGGGCGTGGAATATGACGATGTTTATGTAAAGGAAGACGGGCGCTGGTGGATTGCCGAAACGCGCTCGCGCCGCACATCCTGCCTCATCCATTCGGTCGACGAGGCGGGCGACGCCAAGGTCGCCGTCATGGGGCCAGCCCCCGCCACATTCGGCGAGGGCTGATCCTTTTCACTGAACCTTAGAAGCGGACGCCCAGCGTCAGACCATAGGTTCGCGGGTCGGGATAATAAGCGAGCGTCAGCCCGCCAAAGCCCGGCCCGAAGTCGATGAAGTTCGACGGGCTGCTTTCCTTCGTCAGGTTGCGCACCCAGGCCGAAAGCTCGGTCTTCACGCCACCGATGTTGAAGTCGCTCAGGGCTGCACGCAGGTTCACGATCGTGCGGCCATCCGACTTGGTGTTATAGGCGTTCTGGTCCGATGCGGTTGCCGTGTGCAGCGCATAGGGGAAGGTGAAGTAGGACGATACGAAGTTCAGATCGCCATTGAGGCTGAACTTGCCCCAATCCCCTTCAATCACGCGCCAGTCGAGCCCGACGCTCGCCGTATATTTGGGCGTGTGCGGGAAGGCGCGATTGTTCGCCACATCCACCCCGCCGTCGATATAGCTCAGATATTTCGAGCTAAGCGTCGCCAGCGCCAGATTTACGGTGATCGCATCCGAAGGCTTGGCAACAGCTTCGATTTCAAGGCCCGAAATGCGCGCCGATGCGGCATTGCGAACGACCGATGATGCCGCACCCGCCGCCGTGAAGATCGACAGCTGGATGTCCTTATGCTTGTCGTAGAAGGCGGCGACATTGAAGATCAGGCGGTTGTCGAGCAACTTGCTCTTGAAGCCGACTTCATAGCTATCAACCTTTTCCGGGCGATAAGGCTGACACAGCTCGGTCAGGCCCATCGGGCAGTTGGCAGGTGCCGCCGGATCGAAGAACACGTTGGTTTCGCCGTTGAAACCACCCGATTTGAAGCCGCGCGCAAAGCGGGCATAGACGTTGATCTTGCGGTCAAACGCATAGCTGAGCGTCGCTGCCGGCGAGAAGTTGTTGTAGGTCGCATCAGGCACGCCGCCATAGGGCAGATCAACAACCGTCACGAGGGGAGAACCAGCCGCGAAGAAGCGGCGAATGTCCTTCTTCTCGTGCGTGTAGCGGCCACCCAGCGTCAGCTTGAGCGCGTCGCTCAGCTTATAATCCAGCTGCGTGTAAACCGCATAGGCTTCGGTGTGCGAGCCATAGTCTGACTGGTAATAGTTGCCGAACGGCCCGAACAGGCCGAAGAAGCGTTGCGGCCCAAGCGTTTCAGCCTTTTCCTTGAAGTAGAATCCGCCCAGCACATAAGACAGCTTCTCATCGAGCGCAGTGCCCGTGAGCTGAAGCTCCTGACTAAGTGCGTGATAGTCTGTGATGCGCTGCGTGAACGCGATGTCGAGCGGCGAGCCGTCAAGGTCAATACCATCCGCCCATGCAAGGTCACGATAGGCGGTGATCGACTTCAGCTCTGCGTCGCCAAGGTCAGCCGTCAGCGTCAGTGCATGGCCATAGGCCCGCGACCTTTCATACACATCGCCATCGATGCTCGCGGTCGAAACGCGGTTCGGGTTTGCATAGAGGTTGAGCGGCGCAACCGCGATATAGCTTGCCGACGCCGGATCGAAGATGTCGCGCGGATCGCCATTGGTGTTGACGCCCATCAACTGTGCAAAGGGCGGCAGCTGCTTCTGCTTGTTGTAGTCGTAGGTATAGTCCGCCGTGATCGTATCCGACAGATCGGCACGCAGCTGGACCATGAAGCTCTTGCTATCCAGCGTATCCGTTTCGGTAACGAGGTTCGGCCCTGCAAGGAACGCTGCCGGATAGGGATTCGCGGTGATATTCACCAGACCATCGCGCTTGGCGATCTGGCCCGACAGCTTGAGCGAGAAGATACCCATGCGCGGCAGATCGACAATCGCCTTGGCTTTGCGCTGGTTGTAATTGCCATAGCTGATTTCGGCCGAGCCACCCAGTTCACCCGAAGGCTTTTTGGTGACGAGGTTGATGGCACCTGCAAGCGCATTGCGGCCATAGAGCGTGCCCTGCGGGCCGCGCAGCATTTCAACGCGTTCAAGGTCGGCCACATCGAAGATCGAGCCCTGCGCCTTGGCGATATATACGCCATCCAGATACAGACCGACAGCCGGCTCCCAGGTGATCGCCGGGTTGATCGTGACCGAGCCGCGAATGGCGATCTGCGAGATCGTCTTTGACGACGGCGCACGCTCGATCTTCACGTTCGGCGCGATGGCGCCCAGCGTATCGATCGACGAGACGCCGCGCGATTCGAGATATTCGCTGTTCACCGCCGAAATCGCGATGGGAACATCCTGCACGTTTTCGGCGCGCTTCTGAGCCGTGACGACTATGTCGCCAATGCCCGTGTCATCACCTGCGACGTCCTGCGCGAAGGCTGGTGCCGCCAGAGCCGATCCGGCACAGAGCAAGGCAATGCGGAAACTCTTCATATAAACCTCCCGGAAATTATTGTCAGCCTGCAAACGATTGACAATTGCGTATTATGTTGGCCTATATGCTACGAACTTCGTGCGTCAATAATATAAATTATCAAAATAGCGTAGCGCTATGCGCAAAAATCCTGCGCATGAGGAGAGAAAATTGATAGCAGTCTTGCTCATGGCGGCAGCCGCGCTTCCAGAAGTGACGGAATGTCAGGGAGTTACGCAGGATCCAGCGGCCACAATCGCCTTCAGCACGGGCCTTCAAGGCTTTATCTACGGCTACCCCGTGGTCGATATGCTCAAGCAAATGCATAATGAGACGCACAGGGTGAACGCAGATCAGCCCGTCGTCGCCCCGATCAACCAGATCGTGCCTTATCCGCACATCCTGACGCCGGACACGCAGGGCCAGCTACGCGCGCCCAATGCAGACACGCTCTACCTCAACGCCTGGGTTGACCTTTCCAAAGGCCCCGTCCTGCTCGATGTCCCCGCAATGGGCGCACGCTATTACACACTCGCCTTCATGGACCTGTTTGCAAAGCCGCATCATCTTGGCACGCGCACCAACGGCGGCAAGCCGATGAAATATTCACTCGTCGGCCCAGCGGGCGGCACCGTGCCTGAAGGATATGAAGCCTTCCCGCTGCCGACCGACACCGCGTGGATGCTGGGCCGCATCCTTGCCGATGGTAAGGCCGATGAAGCCCGCGCGTCGATGATCGCCAAGAGCTTCCGCATGGTCAGCCCCAGCACTGGCGCGGTCGAGACGGCGGAGCCAATACGGCCTTATGACAGCCTTCAATATTTCACGCTGCTCAACGGCGCGCTTCACAATTTGAAGCTCCCGGCAGACGAAGCCGCGCTTGCGGACACTTTCAACGCCGCAGGCTTTGGCCCTGCTGTTGCCTTTGATGCCGCAAAGCTCACACCCGCCCAGCGCCTTGGCCTTGGCTGCGCCGTTCGGCTTGGCCCCGGCGTGCTCGCAAAGCAGGGCTTCCGTCCGACGCACATGGCAAATGGCTGGATGCGCAACAGCAAGATCGCCGATCCCGGCCATGATTACCTGCTGCGCGCAGAGTCCGTGCGCGGCGGCTATGTGAACGCGCAGGAAGAGGCGATTTATCCCGCGGCCATCATGGACAATCGCGGCGAGATGCTCACCGGCAAGCGCAGCTACCGCATCCGCTTTGCCGCCGGAAAGCTGCCGCCCGTTGACGCCTTCTGGTCCGTCACCGCCTATGATCTTGCGACGGCAAAGCTCGTGCCCAATTCCATTGGCCGCTACCAGTTTGGAGACCGCACCAAGGGCGCGAAATATGGCAAGGACGGGTCACTCACCATCGCCCTTTCGGCAACCCAACCCAAGGAAGGCAAGTCGAACTGGCTGCCCGTTCCCGCCGGCCCCTTCCATCTCGTGACGCGTATGTATTTGCCGCGCGCCGAAGCACTGGATGGCCGCTACGTGCTGCCGCCTGTTGAACGCATCGACCAATAGAAAGACAAGACACATGACATCGCTTGAAGCCCGTATTGATCGTCTGGAATCGCTCGATGCAATCCGCCAGTTGCCCGCCAAATATGCGCTCGCGCTCGATATGCGCGATATGGACGCCATGGTCTCGCTCTTCCCCGCCGATGTTCGCGTCGGCAAGGATGCGACGGGCCGGGCGGCCTTGCGCGCCTATATGGATCGCACGTTGCGCTCGCCCTTCACGGGCACGTCGCACCATATTGGCGGCCATGTGATCGAATTTGATGACGCCGACCATGCACATGGCGTCGTCTATTCCAAGAACGAGCACGAAACGCCGGTTGAAGGCGGGCAGGATGAATGGGTCATCATGCAGATGATGTATGTTGACGATTATGTGCGGCAGGAGGGCCGCTGGCACTTTGCCCGCCGCCTGCCGCTCTATTGGTATGCGACCGACCTCAACAAGCCACCCGTTGGCCCCAACAAGATGCGCTGGCCGGGCACGGACTGGGTAGAAGGCAATTTCCACAAGCTCTTCCCGAGCTATGCCGAATATTGGGCGCGCAACGGGGACCATGGTGGCCCGGTGGCCGAGCCTGCACCGCTTGACGGCTTTCTCAACGCGATGCGGCGCGGCGCGGTGGCGCCAAAGGTAAAGGTGCGGGCCGACTGATGCTTGATCTCCAGACCCTCAACGACGAACGCGCGATCCAGCATATCTATATGCTCTATTGCGACCTTGTGGACGCCAAGGACTTTGACAGGCTGGGAGAAGTGTTCACCGCTGACACGCACGGCGACTATAGTCAGGCGCTCGGTGAAGGCGTGGTGACCGAGGGGCTGGAAGCGATCATCGGTGCGATGCACGCCAATCTTGGCACCCATTCGGCCTGCGGGGCGACACATCACAACGTCACCAATTTCCGTATCGCAGTGGAGGGGGACACGGCCCGCGCCAAGGTCCATTATATCGCCGCACACGCAGGTGCCGGGCCACTTGAAGGCAAGAGCTATGTCATGTGGGGCGAATATGCTGACCTTCTCGTTCGCACCGCCTCAGGCTGGCGCGTGAAAGACCGCATCTACGCGCTTTCGTGCCGCGAAGGTGATCCCGCCATCGTCAGCGGCGCACAATGACCGGCCTGATGCGTGCCATCGTCATAGACGACTTTGGCGGGCCGGATGCTTTGCACATGGCAGAGATCGAGCGTCCCTTGCCCGGCCCCGGCGAGGTGCTGATCGAAATCGCCTATGCCGCGGCCAATCCGGCCGACTGGAAGGCGCGCGAGGGCTGGCTTTCGCGCTATTTTGATTATCGCTTTCCTTTCGTGCTCGGCTTCGACGCGGCCGGTCGCATCGCGGCACTTGGCGAAGGCGTGGAAGGCCTTTCGGTGGGTGATCGTGTCGTTGCCGCGAGCAACCAAGGCATGGGGCTGAATGGCAGCTATGCCGAGTTCACACTGGCAGCGGCAGAGCGATGCATCCCCCTGCCCGCGTCACTATCGATGGCGCGCGCTGCCGCCCTCCCGACCGCCGGGATGACCGCGCTCGAAGCGCTTGTCGATGTCGGCAACATCGCACCGGACCAGTATGTGCTCGTCAACGGCGGCGCTGGCGGCACAGGCGGCTTTGCCGTGGCGCTTGCCGCTCGTGCAGGCGCGCGCGTGATCGCGACGTGCAGCGCGCACAATGCCGATTATGTCCGCGCACTCGGCGCAGAACGCATCATCGACTATCGCCACGAGAATGTGGGCGTTGCGGTGCATAGCTGGGCACCGGGCGGGCTCGACCTGGTGGTCGATGCTGTCGGCCAAGGCTCAATTCTGGGCGCGATAGACTGGGTGCGCCCCGGCGGCACGATCGCCGCCATCGGCACGCTCATCGCAGACGAAACACCCCATGATGCAGACCTTGCCGCCGCGCGCGGTGTGCGCGTGGTGCCAACGGTTTCCAGCTTTGCCAATCAGGGCCATCAATTACGCGCACTTGTTGCGGCGCTGGCGGAAGGTGCCTTTGATGCGGTCCAGATCGAAATCATGCCGCTCGCAGAAATTGCCGAGGCGCACCGCCGCATCGAAGCCGGGCACGTGCGCGGCAAGCTGGTTCTGGAAATCAACGCCGCGCTGGATTGAGCCAGCACGACGCCCCCTCCTACATCCGCTGTGACGAGATGTTGCCGCCGTCCACCACCAGTTCGGCGGCCGTCACATAGCTTGCTTCATCTGACAGCAGGAAGCGAACCGCTCGCCCAACTTCTTCGGACTGGCCCAACCGGGCGAGCAGGATACGCCGCTCGAACGCGCCGGTCGGCAGGGCATCGACGGTAGGCTTGAGCATCGGCGTCAATATCTGCCCCGGCGACACGGCGTTGATGCGGATGCCATCACCGCCCAGCCGGTCCGCAAGCGAGCGGATCATGCCTAGCATCCCCGCTTTTGCAGCACTGTAAACCGGGTTGGCCGCATGGCCGAGCGTCGCGTTGATCGAGGCGATGGTGACAATGGCAGAGCCGGGATTGGCCTTGAAATCGGGGAGCAACGCCTTGGTGAGCATCGCCAGCGGGCGCAGGTGCGTGTTGATCCCCGCAGCCCAAACCTCTTCCGTCAACCCATCGAGCGAGCCGGTGTCGACAATGCCCGCGCAATGGACAAGGCCGCCAAGCGTGCCAAGTGCTGCACGGCTGGCCTCGATTGCGGCAGGATAGGCGGCAAGGTCGGTCAGGTCGATGGCGACGCCGAGAGCTGCAACACCATAGTCGCTGGCAATCTGTGCCGCCTCATCGCGCGCACGCGAGCCGTTAATATCCCATAGCGCAACGGCGCGCCCGACAGCGGCCAGCGCCCGCGCGGATGCCAGCCCAATGCCGGAGGCCCCGCCTGTCACGATCACGCCCGTTCCCGGCGTGTCGAGCGCAGGCATCAAATCTGGTGCAGCCATCGAACGCGTCCCTTAGAAATAATAGCTCGCGCCGTTCGCCACCAGAACCGAGCCGTTGACGAAGCTTGCGTCATCGCTGGCAAGATAGGCGACAGCTGCGGCAATCTCGCTGGGGTCCGCCATACGACCAAGCGGCACCGAGGCTTCCATCGATTTGATCCATTCATCGGGGATGCCCGCCATGACCGGCGTATTCGTCGGCCCCGGCGCAACCGCGTTCACGCGGATCTTGCGGGGGGCCAACTCGCGTGCAAGCTGGCGCGTCAGGCCGATGATGGCGGCCTTTGAGGTCACATAATGCGGTGATCCCTCGCCCGATTGCGCGCTGGTTGAGCTGATGTTGATGATCGCGCCGGGGTTGCCGTCTTCAGCCAGCACACGAGCGAATTCGCGACACACGTAGAAGGCGCCGTTGACGTTCACGGCCATCACGCCCGCCCAGCCTTCATCTTCCATGTGGATGAGCTGATCCACGATGATGTCTGAACTGCCCTTTTCGGCCAGTTCCGCATTGCGCTGGGCCATTGCGCCATAAAACTGCTCGGAGCCGTCTTTTGCGGCCTGGCCGATGCCCGCATTGTTGACCGCGAAATCGAGACGGCCAAATTCAGCCCGCGCCTGCCGCACAGCAGCGATCACCGAGGCGGAGTCCGCGACGTTGCATTGGACGGCAAGGGCCGCGCCGCTCGCCTTTGCCTCGTCAATGTTCATGTCGAGCGCGGCGACCTTTGCGCCATCGGCGGTCAGCCGCTCCACAATCGCGCGGCCAATCCCCCGGCCGGCGCCCGTTACAATGGCGGCTTTGCCATCAAAACGTCCCATCAGTCATTTGCTCCTGTCATGTGGCGGGCGGCGATATAGCCAAAGGTCATGGCGGGGCCGATGGTCACGCCCGCGCCCGGATAGCTCTCGCCCATCGACGAGGCAGCATTGTTGCCCACGGCATATAGCCCCTCAATGGGTTTGCCGTTGGCGTCGATGACGCGCGCCTTGTCGTCCGTCAGAAGCCCGCCATTGGTGCCAATGTCGCCCGGATAGATCGGCATCGCGTAGAACGGCCCCTTTGCGAGCGGCGCGAGACACGGATTGGGCGCGACACGCGGATCGCCATACATTTTGTCATAGGCCGCCTCACCGCGATGAAAATCGGGGTCTTCGCCCTTTGCTGCATGGTCATTGAACCGCGATACGGTGGCGGCAAGCGTATCCACCGGCACCCCCATATTCTCGGCCAGTTCCTCGATGGTGCGGCCTTTCTTCAAAATGCCACGCACCTCGCCGCGCTGAAGCCAATCGGGCATCAGCGGATAAAGCGGCCCCACCGGATAATTGTGCCGATATTTGTGATCGAACACGAACCAGCTTGGGCTCGCGTCGCCATGCTCGGCTTCGCGGCGCGCCATCTGCTGGCCAACCACATGGTAGGACGCTGCTTCGTTGAGGTAACGCTCGCCCTTCTGGTTGACCATCATGCAGCCCGGCAGCGCGCGCTCGATGGTGCAGAGCCGCCCGCGATCTTCGCCCGGCACGTAGAACACCGGGGCCGCCCAGGCCGATTGCATATTGAGCGTGTCGGCACCCACGGCCTTGCCCGCGCGGATGCTGTCTCCCGTGTTGCCGCTGGTGCCGCCGGAGAGATAGGCATTGCGGTAGAGTGGCGCATTCTCGTCACGCATCGCCTGGTTCTTGTCGAAGCCGCCGGCGGCCAGCACCACCCCCTTGCGCGCGCGCACGCGCACATCCTTGCCGTCATGGCGCACGACCGCGCCAACGATCTTGCCCTTTTCAGAGACAAGCTCCTGCATCGGCGCTTCGAGCCACACAGGCACTTTGCGCTCATTAATGGCGAGCCGCAGCCCGCCGAGCAGCGCATTGCCGAGCGTCAGGCGACGGTCCTTGCGCGAGCGGAAGCGGAACGGCCAGTCAAACCAATAGCGCGCAAGACTCTTGGTCAGATGCCACCACCAGCCCGGAGCGCGGAACAGCATGATGTAGGTTTCATCAAAATGCCAGTTCAGATAGCCAAACAGGCTTGCCGCAGGTGAGGAGAAGCGCAACGTTTCCACATCGCGCCCCAGCTTTTTGCCATCAATCGGAAGCGGCATATGCGTGCGAAAGCCCGTTGGGCTGCCGCCGGGGTTTTCCGCATGGTAATCGGGGTAAGGGAAGGCCTGATAGTCAATCTCTGTGTTCGCCGTCACCCACCGCAGCATCGGTGCCGCATTGTCCACAAAGGCGCGGATATTGGCATCCGGCACATTCTCCTTGGAGAGCTTGCGAACATATTTGAAGGCATCGTCGGTATTGTCGTCAAAGCCTGCCGCCCGCGCCTGATCGCTCGCCGGAATCCAGATGCCGGCCCCCGATGTGGCAGACGTGCCGCCCCAAAGCGCCTCCTTTTCAACAACAAGCACATCCGCCCGGTTCTGCGACGCGACAAGCGCGGAAAGCAGCCCGCCCGCGCCGGAGCCGATGACGAGAACGTCGACTTCCTTGTCCCAGCCCAGTTGATTGGCCTGCGCGCTCGCCTGCTCATTGGCCTGTGTCATGCGTCATCACCTGTCAGATAGAATTGGGGCGCCTTGCGCGCCGTGATAAGAGCATTGCGCGCCGCAAAGCCCTCGTCCAGTGCCTCCGGCTGCGGGATGATCCAGTAATCACCGCGCGCGATGGCCTCAAATACCAGAGGCGCGAATTCATCGGGCGTCAGCCCATTCTGGTCGAGCATACCGACCATCGTTTCATGGAACTGGCGCGAGGCATCGCTCGGCGCTTCACGGAATATCTCGGACTTGACCGGACCGGGCGCGAGCAGCGAAACCTGCACCTTGCTCTTGAGCATCGCAAGCTCCCCCGCGAGTGACTCGGTGAGCGCAACCGTTGCAAATTTGGTCGCTGAATAGGGGGCCATCAACGGAGCAGGCAAAAAACCGCCGACCGAAGCCGTGTTGATGATCCGCGCAGGCCTGTCCGCCGCGATCAGGCGTGGCACGAAGGCCCGCAATCCGTTGACGATGCCGCCAATATTGACGTCGAGCGACATCTGCCAGCGGTCAGCCGGAATTTCCCACGTAAAACCCGTCGACAGCACACCTGCGTTGTTGAACAGCAGGTCGACCTGACCATGTGCCGCATAGGCGCGCTCCGCCAGCGCCTCCAGCGAGGCAGGATCGGTGACATCGGTTGGAACAGCGATTGCGGCATCCCCCAGCGCCTGGGCCACGGCCTCCAGCCCCCTGGCATCGCGATCGGCGAGCACGACGCGCATCCCGCGTCGCACCGCCTCATGCGCCAGCCCGGCACCGATGCCGCTGGCCGCACCCGTGATGACGGCAACGGTCATGTGCGGAATTCCGCCGCCACTTCGACAACCGCGTTCGCCACGTCATTGCGACGATAGCCCAGCAGCGCGACTTCCGCAGGATCAGGATTGACGCGCACCCAATTGCCGCGCCCCTGCGGGATTGCGATGTCGGGCAAAAGCGGATTTTCCTCATCACGCTCTTCAACCGTCACGTCGCTGCCAACGGCATCGAAGAAGAGCTGGAAATATTGCGTGAAGCTGAGGTTTTCATCCCCCACCAGATAGGCCTTGCCGCTTTCGCCACGCTCAAGCGCGCCTTCAATCGCTTCGGAGAGTGACTGGAACGACATGAAATTGGTGCCGCCCGTCGGGCCGAAATGCGGGATGGGGATCTTGCCCTGCGCCCATTGGACATAGGGATCGAAGATCACGCTCGGCAGGCCGGGCACATTGCCGACCATGAAGGGCGCGTTGACGCTCATCACATCAAAGCCGGGGCGCGCCTCGCCGCGTGCGCCTTCGCACGCCGCCTTGCGCGAGCGGATGTAGCTGTTGCCTGCCAGAAGCTCAGGCGCTGCCTGATGATAATAGCTGCCCAGCTGCACCGCACGCTTCACGCCTGCCGCGCGGCAGGCTGCGAAAAAGGCAGGCACCGCCTCATGATTGGCCTTGATGAGGAAGGCTTCGAAATCCGCACCCTGCGGCACGTGGCGGGGATCATTGCCCGCCGCGAACACCACCCAGTCAAAGCCCTTCAGCCGTTCTGGCGTGAAGTCGCCTGCGACATAATCACCCTTGAGGAACGGCAGCTTCGCCATACCCGTGGCAGAATTGGCAGGATTGCGCCCGCCTATCGTCACGTCATGCCCTTTCGAGGCCAGATAAAGGGCACAATGCCCGCCGAGCGCGCCTGTGCCGCCGACTACGAGAACTTTCATGATCCGGTCTCTCCTTAAGCTTGCCCTGCGTCCCGAACGGTCACGGGCCTTGTTTCTTCCCACTCGACCACGAGCTTGCGGCGCGTGAAACGCCATTCGTTATCCTGACGCCGCCACTGATCCTGATAGCGGATCGTCCAGACGAGGATCCTGTCGGCATCGGGCAGCAGATGATCTGCCGTGCAATAGGTTTCCCCCGTCGCGCTATCGCCAGTGATTGTCGCAACGAGATTGTGAACACGGTGGACGGTTGCGCGGAACATCTGCTCCAGCGCATCAATCGAACCAAGATTGGCATCACGCCCCGCGATGGTGAAGCCGGGCCCCTCAATGACGCAATCTTCGGCAAGAACCTGCTGCCAGAGCGCCTTGTCCTTGCGGTCGGCACCCTGTGCGTAAAGCTCTGCCGTGCGGCGCAGTGCAGCCTGATCGGCCAACTCCTCCAGGGGCACGGTCACTGCCCCGGTATCTTGAGGCCATTGCCGACGACCATCGGAACAACGGTCCATTCGCCCGTGGGTGTGCGCGTCCAGCCTGCCGCCGCCAGCGCGCCTCCATCGACATGGATGGCCGTGCCCGTCACCCAGCTTGCCAGCGGACTGGCGAGGTAGAGCGCCGCGCCCGCGCAATCCTCCGGCTTGCCGAAGCGACCCAGCGGAATCCACTTGTCCATATTCTCGCGATTTTCCGGTGGGATCATGATGTCGAGCGCCACCTGCGGCGTGTCGGTCGTTTCCGGCGCGATGTCGTTGACGCGGATGCCTTCGGGCGCCAACTCAAGCGCGAGGCTTTTCGTAAAACCCGCAATGCCTGCCTTGGCGGCGGCATAGACGGTGCAATAAGGGATACCGCGATACGCCTCGATCGACGTGACGTTTATGACCGACGATCCCGGCGCGGCGGCCCGCAGCATCGGCAGCATCGTGCTCGTCATGCGCAGAAGCTGGCCGATATTAACATCGAGAATTTCGTCGATCTGATCGCCGCCCAGCATGGCGAACGGCAGAGCGTGGACGAAATGGCCGACATTGTTCACGAGCACATCGAGCTTGCCGGAAACGGCCTTCACCTTCTCCACAAGCAGCGCAGGCGTCGCGCGGTCAAGCACATCGCATATAACGACGTGCGCACCGGGGATCGCCGTTTTGACCTCTGCCGCCCGATCCGCATCGATCTCTGCAATGATGAGCGTTGCACCCGCCTGTGCAAAAGCTTCGGCAATGCCGCGCCCGATGCCCACGCCACCGCCGGTGACGAGAACGGTCTTGCCCGAATAATCGAGCGGATTGGACTGCGCACTCATGACGGGATGTAGAGCTGGGCAGCCTTGCCGCCATCGACCGGAAGCGCCACGCCGGTGATATAGCTGGCCGCATCGGAGAGCATGAAGACAATCGCCTCAGCCAGTTCCTCCGGCTTGCCGCCGCGGCCCATCGGGATGGCGTCTGCCGTTTTAGCTGCCAGTTCTGGTGCCTTGATCGCAAAGTCTGCCGTGGCAGCGGTGTTCACCTGCCCCGGCACGATGGCGTTGACGCGGATACCCTGACGCGCGCCTTCCATCGCGGCAACCGCAGTAAACTGGATGAGTGCCGCCTTCGACGCCGAATAGCTCGAATAATTGGGCATCGCGCGGATTGCCGTGGTCGATGAGATGTTGACGATGGAACCTTTGCCCTGCTTGGCCATCACCGCCATCGCCGCCTTGGTGCCCACAAAAACGGCTTCCGAATTGACGGCAAAATCCTTGCGCCAGTGATCGAGCGTAAGCTTGCTGATCGGTGCGTAATGCGTCGACATCGCGTTGTTGACGAGCATATCGAGGCGGCCATGGCGCGCCGCAACATCCTGGATCATTGCCGCAAAAGCATCAAAATCCGTCACATCGAGCTTCACGGCTTCCACCTTGCCGCCCTCTGCCTCGATGTGTGTGCGGGCGATGTCGAGCTGTTCCTGACGACGCCCGCAAATCACCACCTGCGCACCCCGTTTCACGAGCAGCGCCGCCGTTGCAAGACCGATCCCGTCGCTGCCGCCGGTCACAATCGCGACCTGGCCGGTCAAATCCTGACTCATTCAAACACCTCTCACTCAAATTTCAACGCATTTGATGTTTTCTATAGCCTTGTGTCAACATGATGCGTAAATTCTTCAAAACAAATTTACGAAGATGAGGATTCGAGAGGTATGACCGATCTGACCGGCAAGGTTGCACTCATTACGGGTGCGGGGCAAGGCGTGGGGCAAGGCATTGCCCTTGCAATGGCCGCCGCAGGTGCCAAGATCGTCGTCACCGGCAGGACCCTCGAAAAGCTTGAGAAAACCGTCGCTCTCATTGCCAAGCGCGGCGGCACCGCCATCGCGCTTGGCTGCAACGTCAAATCGACTGAAGACCTCGCCCACATCGTGGACGAAGCCGCTGCCCAGCTCGGCGGCATCGACATTCTTGTGAACAATGCGCAGGAAGTCCCCAACGGCAAGCTGCTCGACGTGACGGACGAGGCCTTTCTCGCCGGTTTCGAATCAGGGCCGCTCGCCTCCTTCCGGCTGATGAAGCTCGTGCACCCACATATGGTGGCGCGCGGGGGTGGCACGATCTTCAACCTTGCCTCCTCCGCCGGCATCCGCTGGGACATGACAGACTATGGCGCTTATGGCGCGGTCAAGCAGGCGACCCGCGTCCTTACGCGCGCCGCAGCGGCAGAATGGGGCCGCGACGGCATCCGCGTGCTCACCATTGCCCCGCACGCAGAATCACCGGGCCTCAAATGGTGGGTCGAGAACAATCCTGAAGAGGCCGCCGCCTTTTTCAAGACAATTCCGCTTGGCCGCATCGGCAAGCTTGAGGAAGACATTGGCCAAGCCGTCGTTGCCCTGTGCGCGCCGGAAATGGGCTATCTGACGGGCACGACCATTCCGCTCGATGGCGGGCAGGCGAATTTCGACTGAGGAGCATCGTGCATGGAAAAGGTGATTGTCGCACTCTGGAAGGCCGAGAGCGAGAGCCGTGACGCCTTCAACGCCCGTCTTCTTGCAGAACTTCCCGCCAAGCTTGAGGCCGCAGGCGCATCGCGTGTCCGCATCAACGCGGAAGATGCAATCACCGACACCGGCGCCATGCTGCGCCAAACACGCGGCCAGCCCCAGCACAATGCGACCATTCAGTTCTGGATGCCCTCTGCCAACGCGATCTTCCGCGACAAGGTGGATGCCGTGTTGAAAGCCGCAGGCGCGCGCTTTGCTGCGTGGCTGGTGCTGGAATCGACCATATTGCCCAACAAGGATCATCCACCTGCAACGGCCACGCGCAACCAGGGCTGGGCGCAGATGGCCTTTCTGACGCGCCCTGCCCGGCTCAACTTCGAAGAGTGGCTTGCCATCTGGCAGGACAGCCATACGCGCGTGGCGATCGATACCCAGTCGAACTTCGAATATGTGCAGAATGTCGTCATCCGCGCACTGACGCCGGATGCGCCGCCTTATGCCGCGATTGTCGAGGAATGTTTCCCCGAAGCCGCGCTCACCGATCCGTTCGTCTTCTTCGATGCGGTCGGCGATCAGAACAAATTCACCGCAAACCTTTCAGCGATGATGGAAAGCTGCAACCGCTTCATCGACCAAGGGATGATCGACGTCATCCCGACCAGCCAGTATAATTTCTAACTTTGGAGATTGCCCGATGAAAACGGTTCGCATCGGCGGCGGCAGCGCCTTCTTCATCGACAGCGCGATGGCCGTGCCGCAATTGCTGGGTGCGGGCGTCGATTATATCCTGCTCGATTATCTGGCCGAAGGCGCAATGGGCCTTGTGGGCCGCGCGCGGCTGGCGGACGCACAAGCAGGCTTCCCGTCGGACTTTATGGATGTGCACATTGGGCCGTTCCTTCATCAGATTGCGGCCATGGGCGTGCGCATTGTCTCCAATGCGGGCGGGGTGAACCCGGAAGGGCTTGCCCGCAAGCTGCGCGCGCGGATCGCGGAGCTGGGCCTGTCGATCAAAGTGTCCGCTGTCACGGGCGACGATCTGATGAGCCGCCTGCCGGACCTTGCCGACACGCGCGATATGTTCACCGGCGCACCATTCCCCTTGCAGGGGATTACGAGCTGCAACGCCTATCTGGGCGCCTTTCCGATTGCCGGCGCCCTCAAGGGCGGCGCGCAGATCGTCATCACCGGGCGCGTTGTCGATTCCGCGCTCGCGCTTGGGCCGCTCATTCATGAATTCGGCTGGACGCCCACCGAATATGACAAGCTGGCGGGCGGCACCGTCGCCGGGCACCTTATCGAGTGCGGCCCGCAGGTCACCGGCGGCACCTTTACCGACTGGCGACAGGTGGAAGGCTGGGCCACCATTGGCGCGCCGATTGCCGAATGTCATGCCGATGGCAGCTGCGTCATCACCAAGCCCGAAGGAACAGGCGGGCTCGTCTCCCTTGGCACCGTGGCCGAGCAACTGCTTTATGAAGTCAGTGACCCGCAGGCCTATTTCGTGCCCGATGTCACCTGCGATATGGCGACGCTCTCCATTGCCGATCTCGGCGACAACCGCGTGCGCGTAACCGGCGCAAAAGGCTATCCGCCACCTGCCACGCTCAAGGCGTGCGTGACATGGGATGATGGATGGCGCGGCATTGCCTATCAGCCGGTGATCGGCCCCGACGCCCGCATCCGCGCGCAACGGCAAGCCGATGCTCTGTTTGAACGCGGATCACTGATGCTGCGCGGCCGCAACATGGCGGACTGGCGGCGCACCGAAGCCGTCCTGATCGGCAGCGATGAAGAGATTGTCGTCAAGCTCGTGGTCGAGCATGACGATATGCTCGCGGCGCAGATGTTCCTGCGTGAACAATTCGCTGCAATTTCGGCCATGTCACCCGGCACCAGCGTTGCCTTTGGTCCCCAGGTCGCACCGATGATGAACCTGCTATGCTTCACCGTAGCGCGCGACATGGCAGTGCCCATGGTCGATGGCACACCAACGCCGGACACCACGCCCGCGACTTTCGATGCCGCGCTGCTGGAGCGCCCCGCCGCGCCGGTAACGACGCAGACGCCTTCCCGCACCGCCACGCTGGAAGAACTGGCCTGGGCCCGCAGCGGTGAAAAGGGTGAGACGATCAACATCGGCGTTATCGCGCGCAAGGCGGAAGACCTGCCTGCCCTGCGCGCGGCGCTGACCCAAGAGCGTCTGCACGCCTGGCTGCCCGATCTCGGCGCGTTCCGCGTCACAGTCTATGACCTGCCGGGCATCAACGCGCTCAACCTCGTGATGGTCGGCGCACTGCCCGGCGGCCTCAACGCAAGCCAGCGGCTGGACCCTGCTGCCAAGAGCATTGCCCAGCGGCTGATGCGCTTTCCGGTGGCGCTATAGCGTCGCCCGCAAGCCGCCCCAGAAGTCACCTTCCTTCTGGGTATCGAGATCCTTCGCGCCGCGCACGCCAAGTTGCGCGCGTGCGTCTTCGAGCGGCACGTTCCACACGTCTTCCATCTTCGCCATCCAGAAGGCATCGGACTCGCGCCCGATGCGGATGCCCTGCTGGATGCAGTCAAGCGCGCACTCCCAGATCTGCGGATAATGCAGCATCGTGCGGATAACATAGCGCATCGTCCCAAGGATGGAGAGAACGCTCATCTCGCCCGCCAGTTCCTTGTTCTGGATGTGCGTGTGGATGGTCGCCAAGCGGAACCAATAGGGGATCAACTCACCCATATAATTGAATCCGCCGCCGGTAAGGATATGCTCATAATCATGCGTCTGGCCTGAGCGGAGGGAATAGAACTCCCACTGCGTCTTGGGATGGTAATTGGGGACGATCTGGATCTCGTAATCCCCCTCGGTCGCGATCTTGTAGTAGATGCCGCCCACCGTGCCGGGCGCGCAGCCCTTCAGATCGTCGATCTTGTAGTCGGAAATCCACCAGTCGTTGAACCACTTGTCGAACGAAGGGTTCACCTTGCGCTCTTCGGTGATCATATGCTCGATATGGTCGAAGTCGCGCAGGTCGTTGATGAAGCTCAAAAGCTCGTGCATTTCAGCCGCAGGCGGAAAATCCGGGCCATTTTTCTTGAGCGCGATCATCGCGATCCACTCACGCAGGCGGGGGTGATTGAGGTATTTGGAAGATGAAACGAGCACGCTCGAATCGGTTCCAAGCAGGCTCACGCCGCGCGCAAGATACGGAATATCGTCCATTTCAGCCCTCTCTTCTTGATTTGCGTAAAAATATACCCCTTTCAAATTCGCAAATCTAGGGTATTTGGAACAGGAAGAGACAAAGTGCGTCGAATCGGGAGAGGAGAACGATGACCCAAGCGAAGATCGCCCTGGTAACAGGGGCTAGCCGTGGTGCCGGAGCGGGGGTTGCCCGTGGCCTCGGAGAACTCGGCTACACCGTCTATGTCACGGGACGCTCGGTCAGCGGCAGCGAAGCCAAGGGTTGGGATGGCACCCCCCTGCCCGGCACCATCGGCGAAACTGCGGCGGAAATCACCAAGCGCGGCGGCAAGGGCATAGCCGTTGCCTGCGACCATGCCGACGATGCACAGGTCGCCCGCGTGTTTGAACAGATTATGGCCGAACAGGGGCGGCTTGACCTGCTGGTCAACAACGCCGCCTATATGCACCCCCAGCTCATCGAAAAGAAACCCTTCTGGGAAAAGGAACTGGCGGCGCAATATATTCTCGATGTCGGCCTGCGCTCGGCCTATGTCGCAAGCTGGCACGCCGCGCGCATCATGGTGAAGCAGGGCAGCGGCCTTATTGCCTTCACCTCATCCTTCGGGGCTTCCTGCTATATGCACGGCCCGGCTTATGGCGCGCAAAAGGCGGGCCTCGACAAGCTGGCGCACGACATGGAGCATGATCTGCGCGGCACGGGTGTTGCCGCTGTTTCCATCTGGCTTGGCCCGCAAATTACCGAGCGCGCGATGATCGCCAAGGAAGTGAACCCGGAGCAATATGAAGGCTTCATGTCGGTTGCCGAAAACCCGGAGTTCACCGGACATATTCTGGACGCCATCAGCAAAGCCCCCAACCGCGACGAACTTTCCGGCCAGACGCTGATCGGTGCTGAAATCGCGCAGGAACTCGGCGTGACCGATCGCGGCCATGAGCGCCCCTCCTACCGCGATATGCTTGGCAGCCCGCGCATCAAGAACCCTGCTGCGGTTTACTGACCCGCCATGGCCAAGCAATTCAACCTTGCCGACCTGTTTGAGACCGTCGCCGCGACGGTGCCAGACAGGATCGCCATTCGGGCTGACAGTGCGACGCTGACCTACGCCGAACTCAATGACCGTGCCGAGCGGCTGGCCGCAGGCCTTGCCGCGCACGGCGTGGGGCGTGGCGACACCGTGGCTCTCTATCTCATGAACTCGCCCGCTTATCTGGAAGGGTTCATCGCCGCCACCAAGATCGGCGCGGTGCCGTATAACGTGAACTACCGATACCGGGCCGAGGAGTTGCGCTACCTCTTTGCCAATGCCGAAAGTGCGGCGATCATCCACGGCGCCGAATTTTCGGACATCATGCGCGAAGTCCGCCCCGATGTGCCGACACTCAAGCTGAGCGTTGCCGTTGATGACCAGTCGGGCACTGACACAAGCGGCTCGCTCAACTACGCAGACCTGCTCAAGACCGAACCGGCAGGCCCTTATGAACGCGATGAGGATGACATCCTCCTCACCTATACGGGCGGCACCACGGGGATGCCCAAGGGCGTCATGTGGCCGCACCGCGCCTTCCTGTTCGCCTGTGCGGGCGGCGCAGGTTACTTCAATCCGGCAGGGCCGGTCGTCGTGCCCGAAGACATCGCCGACCGCGCCGCCAATGGCTATCCACTCAAGATGATGCCGCTTGCGCCGCTGATGCACGCCGCAGCCGTCTGGGCAACATGGTCCGGGCTTCTGAACGGCCTCACGATCATTCTTGACGAGAGCAAGAGCTTTAACCCTGAACACGTGTTCGATCTGGTCGAGCGCGAGGGCGCAAACCTCGTCCAGTTCGTGGGCGACGCCATGGCAATCCCGCTGCGCGATGCGCTCAAGGCCAATCCGGGTCGCTGGAACCTCCAGACGGTCGTCAATCTGGGCTCAGGTGGTGCCGTCTTTTCGCAACACGTGAAAGATGATCTCAAGGCGCTTGTTCCCACGGCCAGCATCACCGATGGCATGGGCACGTCTGAAACCGGCATTTCCGGCATGGCAGAGCCAAGCCCTGAAGGTGTCATGCGGCTTCCCTCCTCAGACAGCCAACAGGTCATCGTCGATGATCGCTTTGCAGAAGTGGGCGAAACCGGCTTCATCGCGCGCAATGGCAATACGCCGGTCGGCTATTTTGGCGATCCGGTAAAAACTGCCGAAACCTTCAAGACCATCGACGGCAAGCTCTGGGCCATCAGCGGCGACGCCGGGCGGCTCGATGCCGATGGCAAGATCACCATGTTCGGGCGCGGATCGACCTGCATCAACACCGGCGGCGAAAAGGTATTCCCCGAAGAGGTGGAAGAGGCCCTGCGCGCGCACCCTGCCATTCTCGACGCGGTTGTTGCCGGACAAAAGGATGATCGCTGGGGTGAACGCGTGATCGGAATCGTTTCGCCGCGCGCCGGGCAGAAACGCCCGGACGACGCCACGCTCAAGCTGTTCCTGACCGAACGACTGGCGGGCTATAAAGTGCCCAAGGCCGTTTTGTGGGTTGATAGCGTCAAGCGTTCTCCGGCAGGCAAGCAGGATTATCGCTGGGCAAAGGAAGTGGCGGCTGAGGCATGAGTGACGTTGACCCCGTATTCGCACAAATCACTGGCCCCGGCTCTCCCTTTGAGCTTGGCGAGCGCGATGGACTGCGCCAGTTTGTTGCAGCGCCTGCCGATCTCAACGCGCTGATTGAGGCCGCACGCCGCCATGGCGACAAGACCTTCATCGTTGAAGGCGAGCGTCGCCTGACCTTTGAACAGCTCTTCCAGTGGCGTGACCGGCTGGTGCCGCTGCTTGGCATCAAGCGTGGTGATCGCGTCGCCATTTGTATGCGTAACCGCACCGAGTGGATCGTCGCCTTTCTGGCAGCAGTCAAGGCGGGCGGCGTCGCCGCCCTGCTCAACTCGCGCGGATCACCCGCTGAGCTTGTCGCGATGATTGATGAAGTCACGCCCGCCATCGTGCTTGCGGATGGCGAGCGCGCCAAACTGATCCGCGAAGGCGGCTATCAGGGGCGTATGTTTGACCTCACCAACCCGGTTGAGGAAACCGAGCTGGCAAAGCTGGTGCCCACGGGGCACAGTGCAGACACGACACTCGCCAAGCCTGAAGATCCGGTGTCCATCCTCTTCACATCAGGCACTACGGGCCGCGTGAAGGGGGCCGTTCTTACCCATCGCAGCCTAACCACCGGCCTGCTCTCGATGCAGCTTTCAGGCGTGATGGTGCTTCACCACATGGCCGCAAAATATAATATGACGCCAGAGGCGCTCATGGCCGCCTCGCCGCAACAGGCGGTGCTGCTTGTCTATCCGCTGTTCCATATTTCAGGGCTTGGCTCGGCTTTCCTCTCCCCGCTGTTCGCCGGTTCCAAGATCGTCATCATGCGCCGCTGGGATGCGGAAGAGGCGATCAAGCTCATCCGTGACGAAAAGATCACCATGTTCACCGGCGTTCCCACCATGTTGTGGGACGTGCTGCACAAGGCGCAGCTCAATGATGCAGACCTTTCGGGCCTGCGCAACATCGCCAGTGGCGGTCAGGCGCTGCCGGTCAATCTGCTGGAAGAAATCCGCGCGCACTGCCCACAGGCGGCGATGGGAACGGGCTATGGCATGACCGAATGTTCGGGAGCCATCGCGCAGGCGGTTGGGGATGATTTCACCCGCCAGCCGTCTTCTGCCGGGCGCGTGCTCCCGCTGGTCGATGTTCGCATCGAAGCCCCCGATGGCAGCATATTGCCGCGTGGCGAAGCAGGTGAAATCGTCGTGCGCGGCGCGCAGATCATGGCGGGCTATTGGAACCGCCCCGAAGATACCGCCGCCGTCCTCTCGGCGGACGGCTGGCTGAAGACGGGCGATGTCGGTTATGTCGATGAAGAGAATTACGTCTTCATCGTCGACCGCAAGAAAGACATGGTCATTTCGGGCGGCGAGAACATCTTTTGCGCCGAGGTTGAGCGCGTGATGGGCGAGATGCCGGGCATTGCCGAATGTGCCGCCTTCGGCATTCCCGATGAGCGACTGGGCGAGTTGCTTGTCGCTGTCGTCGTCGGCAAGGGGCTGTCGGCAGACGTCATCAAACACGAGATTGGCGAACAACTGGCACGCTACAAAGCGCCGGGTCACGTGGCCTTTTCGCCCGAACCACTGCCACGCAACGCCATTGGCAAGATCGACAAGATCAAACTCAAGGCCATGTGGCCTGACCTTATCGGAGACTGACATTATGGGTATGCCCAACGACATCAAGATCATAGATTGTATGCTCGGTATCCCCGAAGCCGAAGACCGGTCAGACTGGTTCACGGCCTTCCGTCCGCTCATCAAGGACGCGCAGACGCTCCAGCAATTCTCGATGCCCGCACAATATATGTTCAAGGATGTGCCGCAAACCGGCCATGCCGACGATTATGTGAAGTGGACCGTCGAGCAGATGGACAAGCACAATATCGACCGGGCTCTTGTCGGCTGGAATGACAACACCACCTCGCGCCGCGCGAAGGAACTTTACGGCGATCGCTTCATCTTCGATCTGCCGATCGACCCCAACAAGGGCATGGAGGAAGTGCGCCGCATCAAGCGCATCCACGCCGAAGTCGGCCTTTCGGCTGTGTCATGCTTCCCGTCGGGCACACTTCCGCAAGTGGCGATCAACCACAAATATATGTTCCCGATCTACGCCGCCTGTGTGGAGCTGAACATCCCAATCCTGCTCAATGTTGGCATCCCCGGCCCGCGCATCCCAATGGAAACGCAAAAGGTGGAGCATCTTGACGAAGTTTGCTGGTTCTTCCCCGATCTCAAGATCGTGATGCGTCACGGTGCCGAGCCGTGGGAGGCGCTTGCCGTCAAGCTGATGCTCAAATGGCCAAATCTTTATTATTCGACCAGCGCCTTCGCCCCTAAGCACTACCCCAAGGCGATCATCGATTATGCCAACACGCGCGGTGCCGACAAGATCATCTACGCGGGCTATTTTCCGATGGGATTGAGCCTTGATCGCATCATGAGCGATATGCAGAATGTGCCTTTCAAGGATGAGGTCTGGCCGAAGTTCCTGCGCGAAAACGCAATCAAGGTCTTCGGGCTCTAGAGCGCCCCATTTTTTTTCGGGAGCCGGGAAGTCTGCTCCCTTCGCAACAACAACCAGTCAGTCGAGACAACCCCACTGACCGGACGATCTCTCCCACCGGAGAGGCAATTGATGAGGAGACATAATCATGTCTGATGCTGACCACCGCCCGGCGGGCGATGCCCGCACCGCCCCCGTCGCCGTCTGGCAGATTCTTGAAAAGATGCGTGGGCAGGAACTGATCGACTGGCGCATGGCCGAAGTGAAAAACCGCGCTTCGATCGAAGAACGCAAGCTCGACATCGGCTTTCCGTTCGGCTGGTATCCGGTTCTGCTGACCAAGGATCTCGCGGTCGGCGAAGTGAAGCCGCTGCGCTATTTCTCGACCGATCTGGCCATCTGGCGCGGCGAAGACGGGCAAGTCCGTATGATCGATGCCTATTGCAAGCATCTTGGCGCACATATGGGCCATGGCGGCAAGGTGCACGGCAATCTGCTCGAATGTCCGTTCCACGCATGGCGCTATGACGGCGAAGAAGGCGTGGTGAAGGACATTCCTTACGCCAAGGCGATTCCGCCGCAGGTGAAGCGCAAGTGCACCCGCACCTGGCACGTGACCGAAGCCAATCGCTGGGTGTGGATGTGGTATCACCCCGATCCCAACGTCGCACCGCTGTTCGACGTTGTGCATCTGCCCGAATGTTCGGACCCCGATTGGACCGATTTTGATGTCTTTGAATGGAACGTCTATGGCTCCATCCAGAACATGGCGGAAAACGGCGTCGATGTGGCGCACTTCAAATATATCCACGGCACGGCGAATGTTCCGCTTGGCGAACTGCGCTGGGGTGAGTGGGGCCGTGGCGCGGACGTGAAGGCCAAGATGGGCACGCCCTGGGGCGAGGTCGATGGTCAGATCAGCTACGACACCATGGGGCCGGGCCAGAGCTGGACGCGCTTTACCGGTATTTCGGAAACGCTGCTGGTCGCCTGCATCATTCCGGTAGAACTCGATCATTGCCACACGCGCTTCTGCTTCACCCAGCCCAAGGCGCAGGCCGAAGGCGAGCGCGCTGGCGTCGCCAAGGCGATCATCCGCGACATCTGCAAGCAATATGACCAGGACAAGGTGGTGTGGGACCGCCAGAAATATGAGGCCAACCCCATCATCTGCGATGGTGACGGCCCCATTCCGCAGTTCCGCAAATTCTACGCACGCTATTATGCCAAGCCTGAGGGCGCGCCGGAGGGCGACAACATCCGCCCGCTGCGCGCCGCCGGCTAGGATAGGCATCAGGGGCCGCTCTTCGGATCGGCCCCTTTTTTGCAGGGACAATCAGGTGACACAAATGATGGACCGGCGCGACGCGCTGAAGGCTGGTGCGGCGCTGGCGCTCGCCAGCCCGGCCATGGCAAGGGAGACGCGCATGGCAGATGATCTGCTCGACGGACATGATGCCTTGGGCCTCGCAGCTCTCGTCAAGGCGCGCAAAGCCTCCCCCACCGAATTGCTCGAAGCCGCCATTGCGCGCGCCGAGGCGTTGAACCCGCGCTTCAACTTCATGGCGCAGCGTCATTATGACCATGCCCGCGCGGCGATTGCCAAGGGGCTTCCCCAAGGCCCCTTCACGGGCGTTCCGTGGCTGCTCAAGGATCTCAACACCTATATATCGGGCGAAGTGACCGAAGGCGGCAGCCGCTTTTACAAGGGCGCTCGCGCGACGGTAACATCAGAGCTTGTGACGCGTATCGAGCGCGCCGGGTTTGTCATATTCGGCAAAACGACTTCACCCGAATTCGGCCTGACGGGCACGACCGAGAACAAGCTGACCGGCGACACGCGCAACCCGTGGAATACAGCGCATATCGCGGGCGGATCATCGGGCGGCGCGGCCGCAGCTGTCGCAGCGGGTGTGCTGCCAGCCGCACACGCGACCGATGGGGGCGGATCAATCCGTATCCCCGCCTCGTGCTGCGGCCTGTTCGGCATGAAGCCAAGCCGGGGCCGCATCCCTATGGGGCCGACGCGCACCGAAGGCTGGGGCGGCCTTTCCTGCCACCATGCTGTCAGCCACAGTGTGCGCGATTCCGCCGCGATCATGGATGTGACGCACGGCGTTGAGCCCGGCTCACGCTACGCAGCTCCCACGCCCGATGGCAGCTTCCTCTCCCAAGTAACGAAGAAGCCCGGAAAATTGCGGATCGCGCTGATGCTGAAGCCGCATTCCGGCGCGCCGGTCGATGCTGACGTGCAGGCCGCCGTCATCGCCGCCGCGCGCCTGTGCGAGCAGCTTGGCCATCATGTCGAAGAAACCGCGCCCAAAGTGGATGCCGCCGCTGTCGGGCAGGCCTCGTTCGTGCTCATCGCCTCATCGGTCGCCGCCGACATTGAGGATCGCGCCAAAGCAACAGGCCTTGTCCCCGGCCCCGATGTGCTGGAGCCGATCACGCTCGCCTTTCTCGGCTATGGCCGCACGACCACGGGCATGGACTTTGCGCGCGCCAACAACGCGCTCCAGGCCGCCGCCGTCTCGGTCGGGCAGTTCATGCAGGATTACGATGTCATCCTGTCGCCAACGCTCGCGGCACCCCCGCTTGAACTTGGACGCATCAACCTGACGCCCGATTGTGATTTCCGCACATGGGGCGAGCGCGCCTCCATGTTCTCGCCCTTCACGCAAATTGCCAACATGACCGGGCAACCAGCCATGTCCATGCCGCTCGGTATGTCTTCAGGCGGACTTCCCATCGGCGTCATGTTCACGGGCCGCTATGGCGAGGAAGCCCTGCTCTACCGCCTTGCCGGGCAGCTTGAAGGAGCCGCACCCTGGGCAGGCCGCAAGCCAAAGATCTGAAGGGCTGGACAGCCGCTGCAAGAGGCCGCACCAAGCCATCATAAAAGTCTATGGGAGAGAATATGAAGCGCCTCACGATCTTGCTCGCCTGCGCGGCGAACAGTACCCATGCAGCCCCGCAACAGACTATAACCACCGTGTGGCGCGGCGGGCCGATCATTACCGTGGCGGGTGACACGCCCGAACTGACAGAGGCGCTGGCGGTGCGCGATGGCCGCATCATCGCGGTCGGCACGCTTGACGCCGTGCGCAAGGCTGCCGGGCGCAAGGCAGCGACAATCGACCTCAAGGGCCGCACGCTGCTGCCCGGCTTCATCGATGCGCATGGCCATGTCAGTTCAGTCGGGCAGGCAGCCGCTCTCGCTCAACTTGCCCCGCCGCCCGTTGGCAAGATCAACTCTATCGCTGCCCTGCAAGAGGCGCTCCGCATCTATACGCCGCCTGCGGGAGTTCCGATCATCATCGGCAGCGGCTATGATGATTCCCAGCTCGCCGAAAAGCGCCACCCGACGCGGCACGATCTTGACGCCGTCTATCCTGACAAGCCCGTGCTGATCGCCCATGCGAGCGGCCATTTTGCAGTGATGAACTCGGCCATGCTCAAACTGGCGGGCATCGGGCCAGACACGCCCAATCCGCAAGGCGGGGTCATCCGCCGCGAGGCCGATGGCAAGACGCCCGATGGTGTGCTTGAAGAAACCGCCTTCTTCACGGCAGCCGCGCGGATCATCCCGCCCTCGCTTGAGGGCGGCGTGGCGTCGCTTGTGGCGGGCGAAAAGATATATGCCTCAAACGGCATCACCACCGCGCAGGATGGGCGCGTGATGCCAGAAAACTGGCCCGCGCTTGCTGAAGCCGCCAAGCGCGGCGCGTTGCCTATTGATACCGTGGCGCTCATCTCGTTCGAGCGCGACTGGCCTGCCGATGTCCGCGCGCAAATCGGCAAGGGCTATGCAGGCCGGATGCGGATCGGCGGCATCAAGCTGACCATTGATGGAAGCCCGCAGGGCCGCACGGCATGGCTGCATGATCCCGTGCCCGTGCCCCCGCCCGGAAAGGACGCCTCTTACAGCGGCTACCCCGCCATTGATCTCAAGCTCTTCAATGCAAAGCTTGCCGAAGCAGCGACCAACAACTGGCAGGTCTTCGTTCATGTGAATGGTGACGAAGCGATGCAGTCGCTGATCGATGGCGTGCGCGCCACCGGTCTTGCGGGCAAGCGCACCATCGCCATCCACAGTCAGGTCGTCCGCCACGAGCAGCTGGCCGAAATGAAGGCGCTCGACATCCAGCCGAGCTTCTTTGCCAACCACACTTATTATTGGGGAGACTGGCACCGGGAGGTGGCGCTTGGGCCCAAACGTGCGGATTTCATCTCGCCACAGGCGACAGCATGGTCACTTGGCCTGCGCCCGACCGCGCACAATGACTCGCCGGTCGTCCCGCCCGACATGATGCGCCTGCTCTGGTCGTCGGTGAACAGGCGGACGCAATCGGGCGACATTTTGGGGCCGCTTGAGCGGATTTCACCCTATCGCGCGCTCCAGCAGGTGACGATCAACGCCGCGTGGCAAATCCACGAGGACGCCGACAAGGGCAGCCTTGCTGTCGGCAAGCGCGCCGACCTTGTTGTGCTGAACGACAACCCGCTGACCATCGCGCCGGAAAAGATCGCCGACATCAAGGTCGTCGCAACAATCAAGGACGGAAAGACCATATACGGCACCGTCGCACAAGGAGAATGAAGGATGCTTGAAACCTTGGCCCCGTGGGCGGGCCTGCTGGGACTGATCGGCTTTGCCGGGCTCGCCGGCTTGCGCAACCCGCCTGAAAAGACGCGCGCGGGTGCGGGCATCCGCTTGCTCGGCATATTGGGCCTTGCCGGCCTGTCCGGCATCTGGATTCCGGGCGCTGGTGCGATGGGAGCCGCAGGTGCACTTGGCCTGTGGAACCACCAAAGCCCCAGACTCGCGCTGTGGGGCAAGCTTGGCTGGCTGTGGCTGGCGGGGATCCCTTTCCTGATCCCCGCGCTGTTACCTGCCTGAGACTTAGTAGCGGAACGAGAGCGTAGCCCCGTAGGTGCGGGGCTCGCCAAATTCTGAAACGGTCGTCGCGCCGGTAAAGGCGAAGGAACCGAAGGTGACGGTTTCATATTGCTTGTCGAAAATGTTCTTGCCCCAAAGGCGCAGGGACAATTCCCGCTCGTCGTCCAGTTTGCGCGTGAAGCTGAGGCTCGCATCGACCAGCGTCTTGGATGGGATCACCCGGTCGTCCAGCACGTTGCTCGACGTGTGGACCGAGCTTTGATAGCTCACATTGCCATGGAAGCCGACCGCCCAATCGCTTGAGATTTCGCGATTATAATCGAGGTAGAAATTGCCCGACGCCTTTGGGGCTGAGGTCTGGTCTGCGATGAAATTCTGGACCTGCGTCTGCCCTGTATCGAGAAGCACGCTGGCGGACCGCTCGCCAAATTTTGCGCTGAGGAGAGCGCCCGAAATCCCGGCCCGCAATTCACGCGACAGCGAGGCGTTCAGATCAAATTCGACGCCGTAAATATCATTGCCGTCAATACCGATGAAATCGCGGTCACCCGCCGTCGCGCCGGTTTGCACGCTCGCCTGATAATTGTTCATCCGCATATAAAAGCCCGCAATTGAATAGCCGAGCTTGCGGTCAAGCGCATTGCCCTTGATCCCCGCTTCGAACGAACTCACCTTCTCCGGCGCGAACCCTGCTGCAAAATTGATCGGGTTGGCGGAGCGTTGCGAGGTGCCGCCCGATTTGTAGCCGCGCACATATTTCGCATAAAGGTTCAGGTCGTCGCTCGCTTTATACGCAACGGTGAGTGACGGCGAGAAGTTGTTGAATGTGCCCGAATATGTGGCCCCGGTGACGGCGCCTGTGGGCGAGCAGGTCTGGCCCAATGCGGCAAAGGTCAGCGCAAAGAAACTGCAATTGCTCGTGGTAAATCCACCAAGGGCGGCAAAGGAGAAGGACCGCTCGTTAATACGTGTCGCGGTGCGCTTATCGTGCGAATAGCGCCCGCCCAGCGTGATGCTGAGCCTCTCGTCAGCCCCCGGCCGCACCGTGAGTTCGCCAAAAGCGGCGTATGACTTGTTGGCAATGCCGGTCAGGTTCTGGAGGATGAGCGGGCCGGAGCCGATGGCACCGCCAAGAATGTCGAGCGTGGCCTTGTCTTCATAATAAAAGCCGCCCAGCACATATTCCAAACTGCCGCTCATGAAGCCTGTCTTGCCGAGCAACTGGACTTCTTCCGATGTGGAGTGGAAGCGCGTGTTGTCGGTGGTGGCCGCCACTGCGTTGGGGCCAATCACATTCAGCACCGTCCCCACGGGGAGCTGCGGGATTTGCGAGGCGATGACGCTCGTTACGATGCTTGCGCCGTGCGTCGGCAGATTGTCCGAATATTGGCTATTGTTGATGCGGCGATGGCCGGTGATCGAGCGCAGCGTCAGTGCATCGCTCGCCTCCCATTCCAGCGTCAGCGTGTGGCCAAAGACCTTACCGTCATTGGGCAGCATTGCGCGCACGGCAGCGGCCTTGTCGGGCCTGCGGTTCACAAAGGGCAAGGTATCGGAGAAGGTGTTGACCATGCTGGTCAGCCCCTGTGCCAGCCCGAAGGTGCCCGGAATGTCAAAGGGTGCGGCCACCGGGAAGCTGGCCGGAGCACCCGCCGTTGGCACAGTCAGCGTGCCGGTGTCCTTGTTGTGCGAATAATCGAAGGCATAGTCGAGGGTGATCGCATCCGATGGCTGGAAGCGCAGGGCACCACGAAAGGCGGTATGGTTCTGCCGCGCGAAATCCAGCCCAAGCCCGGTATTTTCCTGCAAGCCATCGCGCTTGGTGCGCAGCCCCGTCATGCGGATCGCCGCCTTATCGCCCAATGGAAGGTTCACCGTCAGCACACCGCGACGGGCGTCATAATTGCCGTAGCTAATTGAGCCTTTGGCCGAAAAGCGATCCAACTGGGGCTTGGCCGAGATGAGGTTGATCGCGCCGCCGGTTGCATTGCGCCCATAGAGCGTGCCTTGCGGCCCGCGCAGCACCTCGATGCGTTCAAGATCATCCGTCTCGAACCCGCCGCCCACGGTCGTGCCGACATAAACGCCATCGATGTAAAGCGCGACCGAGGGGTCTTGCGTCAGCGTCACGTCATTCTGGCCGATACCGCGAATGAACAGGCGCACAGTATCTGATCGGCCATTGAAATTGTTGACGAACAAATTGGGGACCTGCCCCACAAAATCCTTCAACTCGGAAATCTGGTTATTCTCAAGCGACTGATTGTTGAAGGCCGAAAGCGAAATCGGAACGTCCACCAACGCCTGCTCGCGCTTTTGCGCCGTCACGATGATGTCATTGGGGGCAACCACATCAGCTTCAACTGCGGCTTCCGCAGCAAAGGCGGGCGATGAGACAATCGCCAGCGCAACGGCACCTGCCGCCACGCCCATCATAAGGGTCTTTCGCATTCTTCCTCTCCTCCCAGTCACGTTTCGTATGTTTCACGAACTTTAGAACGCGTTTCTGGCAGAGGCCGCGCTTTACGCGTGCACCCTATTTTGAATGGAGACTGTCATTAAATGCGTAGCGCCGCAAGCCTCATGTTGCAGACCGCAGATTGGTGAATTTTACGCGCCAACACGCCGCACGGTGCGAAAGCCGACATGGTTGGTGCCCAGATCATCTTCCTGCATCTGACGCGATTGAGGCCGGTAGCGCGCACAGAAATTGCGCGCGCACAGGAATGATCCGCCCTTGATGGCATGGGCCTTGGCGTTGATGGAAGCTCCCTGCTGGTGGCTCGCCTGCCACGTGGATTTCGTCCATTCCCACACATTGCCCGTCATGTCGTAAAGGCCATTTTCATCGGCAGGAAAGCTGGCGACGGGCGCGCGCCCAAGAAATCCGTCAGCCTTTGTATTGAGACCAGGAAAGACGCCATCCCAGTTATTGCCGCTGGGTTTGCCATCAATAACGGGCCGCGCGCGGCCGGGCACCTTATTGCCGCGTCCGGCCGCCCATTCCCATTCGGCCTCGGTCGGCAGGTCACGCCCTTTCCACTTCGCATAGGCCAGCGCATCGGCATAGGCGATCTGGACGACGGGATCATGCTCCCGCCCCTCAATCGAACTCCCAGGCCCTTCGGGATGCCGCCAGTTCGCGCCGGGCATGAAGGTCCAGCCCGGCACACGCCCTGGCTCCGGCATAAGGAATACGGCACTGCCGGGCACCTGCTGCCCGGCAGGAACTGCGGCATCACCCTGAAAGCCGCGCTCGGCCAGCGTTAGATAGCCCGTGGCCTTCACAAAGGCCTTGAACTGATCGTTGGTGACTTCGGTTGCGTCGATGTAGAAATCGCCGACGCGGACCACCGGCCCCTTGCGCTCTTCGGGATAGCTCGCATCATTACCCGGCGAGAAGCTTCCGCCCTTGACCAGAACCTCCCGCCCTTCAGGCGAAGAACAGGCTGCGAGTGCCGCGCACAGCAGCATCGATATTGATCCAAACCGCACGCGCACCTCTTCCCTTCAGCGGAAGCGCACTTTTACCTTGGGTGGATATTTTGCCAAGGTAGCACCGTGGACCGCCATCAGCGGGCCTAACGCGTAAGATGGCACCCATGCCTTTTCGATGAGCACCGAGCGCCGCTCCTTGGGATCAAGATAGAGATTATACATCAGCCCATTGAGCGGCGTGATGACCTGCGCGTTATCCAACCCGCCAAAGTCACGCACGCTGCCTGTGCCGACCTGAATTTCCGTCGTCGCCATCTTGTAATAGCGCCAGCGCGCGCCCGCAAACTGGTCCGCATTCCAGAAATAGACCGCCTCGCGCTCCGACTGGCCGTTATCCCCCAGCAGGAACGACGATTGGTCGATACCATCGATATAGCGATCCCCCGGCACCGCCTTGGCAGCATCGACGCCCGCCACGGCAAGGCTGGTGTTGAACATATCGGTTATGTCAAATAGTCCATCTGACACCCGGCCAGCCTTAATCATTCCTGGCCACCAAAAGATGCCGGGCACGCGCACCCCGCCTTCCAGCGTTGTGCCCTTGGCGCCGCGGAATGGCGTTACGCCGCTTTCGGGGTAGCTGTCTTCCTCCGGCCCATTGTCAGAGGTGAAGAAAACAAGCGTATTATCGGCGATCTTCAGTTCTTCCAGCAAATGCGTCAGGCGGCCGACAATGTCGTCCACTTCAACCACGCTGTCGCGATAGACATCCTTTGTCGCAGAGCGGCCGACAAACGCCTTGGACGGCATATTGAAATAATGGACCTTGGAGAAATTATGGCTGAGGTAGAATGGCTTGCCCGCCTTCACCGAGCGGCGAATGAAATCTTCCGAGAAGGCCGCGAATTTCTGGTCGAGATCGCGGCTGTTCTCCCAATCAATCTTGCCAACGGGCTTGCCGCCGCCTTCCCTGGTCGCGCGCCACAGGTTGCGATCCCCCGGCATTGAACGAAGTTCGGCCAGCAGTTCAGGATCATTCACGACATCGGGCGCGGACGGATGCTCTTCCTGATAGGCGTTCACCACACCGAGAAAGCCCATGAACTCGTCAAAGCCGACCTGCCACGGGCGCGTGCCATCCTTTTCGCCCAGATGCCATTTGCCCGAAAGCGCGGTGCGATAGCCAGCGCCCGACAGGATTTTGGAGGCAAGTAGTTCGCCCGATATATCCGCCGTGTCATTAAGCAGCTTGGGTGTCAGCAGCCCCGTGCGCACCGGAAGTCGCCCGGTGTTGAGCGCCGCGCGCGTCGGGGTGCAGCTTGGTTGCGCATAGGTGGATGTGAGCTTCAGCCCTTCACGCGCCAGCCGGTCAATATTGGGCGTCGGCGCGCCCAGCGCCTCGCCCCCGCCATAAGCGCCGACATCACCATATCCCATATCGTCAACCACAAGGATGAGGATGTTGGGGCGCTTGCCGGTCTTGCGGTAAAGCGCCTCAAGTTTCGCTGCAACGGCGCGCTCCTGATCCGGCAGCCGCAGTGCAGGCTCGAAATTCTCGCGCTGACGCTCAGCCTTCAGCACGGGTGAGACGCGGCTCATGGGCCCAATGGTCAGCCCGGCAGGCACCGACATTTGCTGCGCAAAAGCGGCACCGCCCACGCATAGCGCCGCCCCGAAAACAAAACGCCTCATCAACACCCTCCTCCGCAACTCTTCAGTTCGCTTGTCACGTCATCACATAATGCGTAGTTATAAGCAAATACTTCTACGCAAATAAGGAGAAGATAATGCGCCGATTGGGGATTTTTCTTGCCTTGCTTGGGTCATCCGCTGCGGCCTCAGGTTTTCCCAACTCTGCTGATGACCTGCTGGTCCGCAAGGGTCGCGCCATGCTGGCGCAGGAGCACCCGGACGTCATTCGTCATATGATGCGCAATGATGGTTTTGGCGGTCCGGCATCGCAGAAAGTTTCCTCGGCCATGCTTTCGGATTCGCCGGATCGGGTCGCTGCCGTCCGCGCCGCGATGCAGATTGAAAAACATGGTGACCGGATGTGGCTGCTGCGTTTTCCCTATGTGAATGTGGCGGTAATTGAAACGAAGCGCGGGCTGGTCATTTTCGACACGGGCTATGCCTCAATCGGCCCGGTGCTCGCAGAAGTGCTGCCTACACTCAGCCCCAAGCCCGTAACGCACATCATCGTCAGCCATATCCATGTCGACCATGCCTATGGCTGGCCTGCGCTGAAGGCGAAATGGCCTGACGCCAAGACTGTTACGAGCGATCTCTTCCCCGCCATGGCCGCCAAGGAAGTGCGCCTGGGCGGGTCGATCGGCCGCTTCAACAACCAGCCGCTCGAATATCAGCCGACAAGCATTGACCGGCTGCCCAAGCCTGACATCATGTTCCGTGATCGGCTGACGCTCCCCATCGATGGCGAGAAATTTGAGCTGTATCGCGCACCGGGCGAAACCGAGGAGCAGATCTGGATGGCGCTCCCCTCGCGCAGCGCGATCTTCACGGCGGACTATTATCAGGGCTTTTTGCCCAATGCGGGCAACGGCAAGCGTATCATGCGGCATATTGATGAATGGGCCGCAGCCTTGCGCGATATGGTGGGATATAAGCCACAGCATCTGCTGCCGATGCACAGTTCCGCGAGTGATGATCCCAAGCGGATCGCCGACGCGCTCAGCATCGAGGCAGAGGCGCTGGAGCACGTGTCAAACGAGGTTGTCGCGCGCCTCAATGCGGGCGAACGCAAGGATGTGATCGCGACGACCGTTTCATGGCCTGAAAAATTCGCCACCTCGCCCGATCTCGATCCGCAATATAACCGCCCCAATGACATTGCCCGCATGGTTGCGATGCGCTGGACCGGCTGGTGGGATGGCATCCCCTCGCACTTCGCCGCGATGCGCTTTGAGGACGAAGCACAGGAAGCACTGCGCATGGGCGGCGGACTTGATGCGGTTGACAAGCGCGCGCGTGAATTGCTGCCGACCAATCCCAAACTGGCCGCGCGGCTTGCAGACTGGGCCTATTTCGGCGCGACCGATGCGCCCAAGGCGCTCAAGCTCACGATCGACGTTTATCTGGCGCGCATCGCCGAACCGGGGATGCCGCTGCAGGAATCGCAGGTTTATTTTGACGTTGCAGCAAAGGCGCGGGCGCGACTGGCAGAAATCAGCCAGTCAACGCCTTAAGCGCCGAACCATATCGCAGCACCGTTTGCCCTGAGCCTGTCGAAGGGCCGCTCTTCAGCTATACGCCAAGGGAGAAGAACAGTGCTTCGACAAGCTCAGCACCAACGGTGTAAGAATGTGCAAGCCGCTGCCATCCCCTCAGTCATCGAACTGGGGCGCCCAGGCAACGCCGTTGATATGCCCACCGCCATCGGCAAAAAGCGTGTTGCCGGTGATGTAGCGGGCATCGTCGCTGGCAAGGAACAGCGCGACGCCGCCAATATCCGCTTCGGGATCACCCAACCGTCCCATCGGGTTGGCGGCGTTGATCCGCTCGATCATCCCCGGCTGCATCTCTGCCATCCTCCGCGATGAGGATGACCATGCCGCCGGGCAAATGATATTGCAGCAAACGCCATAGGGGGCCCATTCCCGCGCCGCCGTGCGGGTATAGGCGCGCAGAGCTTCCTTGGAGGCGTTATAGTCGGCGCTCCCCATATGCGCGTTGACGCCGTTCAATGACCCCATGTTGATGACGCGGCCCCAGCCCTGCGCCTTCATGTGCGGAAGGGCCGCCTCCATAGTCCATTTGACGGCCCACAGGTTCATGCCGAGCGCGGAGAGAAAGTCCTCATCTGACTTCTTCTCGATCCGCGCGACTCCATTGCCGCGATAGGCATTGTTGACGAGAATATCGACCGGCGCTGCCGCCGCCATCATCGCCAGCACGCTTTCCTGACGGCCAACGTCCACCGCGACTGAACTGGCCGACAAGCCTTCTGCAACAAGCGCCGCTGCCTCACGCCCGGCACTTGCCTCGTCAATGTCTGCGAGCACCACATGGGCACCTTCGCGCGCGAACCGCTTGGCGACACCAAGCCCGATGCCATCGGCAGCGCCCGTTACCAATGCCCGGCGTCCTGCCAGCCTGCCTTGCGTCACATTCTTCTCCTTTGGTTCAGTTTCTGCGCAATCCGGTGGTGTCGAGCGGGCGCGCAGCACACAGCATCCCGTGCCAGCTACGCGGCAGATGCGCGACCTCGCGATCCTTTTCGGCAAGCGCCTGCACGTCGCGCCGGTGCTTTTCGATCAATTCGGCAAGCATTGCGGCACCCTGCGACGAGAGCTTGACGACTTCCGATGCATAAACGGCATCTTCCGCCGCAAAATCCATCGCCATGAACTGCGGCTTCATCCGCTCTTCAAACAGCGCGCGCATCGGCGTTTTGCGCCACACAATGGCCCGGTCGACAAGCGGACGCACACGCCCGCCGGGCAGCCGGTCAATCAAAGCGAGCCGCTCCAGCCGGAGCAGCGCGGCTTCCATCTGGCGCGGCGGCACTTCGAAGTCTGCAAGGATTTCTTCCCACCTGTGCCCGGCCAGAATGACCATGAACAGAAAGGACAGAAACTCGTCCTGCGACAGCGCCTTTTCCTGCGCGAGCGTCAGCTCCTGCGCCAGCCCCGGCGCGGGGCGCTCAGACAGGCGCACAAGCTCTGCAAAGCTGGAGCCTGCAAGCGTCGCCAGCCGATCGAAACGGTCAAGCGTCAGCCCCCGGCCCGCCAGCCACCGCTTGATCGTCGCTTCGCCCACCCGCTCTTCCATCGCAAGACGACGGATAGTCCAACCAGACGCCCGAAGCATATGTCGAAGCGCCGGAAGGAGATCATTGGCTCTCTGCATGATCCATATTGGATCATATAGTGAGCCTGTTTGCAAGGCGCATGATGGACTGACAGCGCCTGCTGCATACACTCCCGCCATCAAGCACGAGGCGCCCGACGCCCGACTCAAAAGAAGATGGAGGAGTGGATGAACGATATTCTCATCAAGAACGGCACTGTCGTGGATGGCACGGGCGCCCCTGCCTATGCCGCAGATGTCCGTGTGAAGAATGGCGCGATTGCTGAAGTCGGCCAGAACCTTGCCGCTAATGGCGAACGCGTATTCGATGCCGCAGGCTGCTATGTTACGCCCGGCTTTATCGAAAGCCACACCCATTATGATGGCACCATGTGGTGGCAGCCCGATCTTGATCCGCTGCCCGGCTATGGCGCGACGACGATGATCCTCGGAAATTGCGGCTTCTCGCCCGCGCCGCTCCATCGCTATATGCCCGCCCAGCGCGAAATGATCGGCATTTTCAGCTTCTTCGAAGATATTCCCGAAGGCCCGTTCATGCAGAACCTGCCTTGGGACTGGAACAAATGGTCTGAATATCGCGCCTCGGTGGAGCGCAATGTGCGCGTGCCGCTCAACTATGCCGCCTATGTCGGCCACATCGCCATCCGCCTGGCGGCAATGGGCGTAGAAGCCTGGGACCGTGAAGCGACGCCCGAAGAAATCGCCAAGATGGCCGAACTGCTCGACGATGCACTGGCGGCCGGTGC
Organism: uncultured Sphingomonadaceae bacterium; assembly: GCA_937873035.1. GTDB lineage: Bacteria > Pseudomonadota > Alphaproteobacteria > Sphingomonadales > Sphingomonadaceae > Aquisediminimonas. The sequence continues at coordinate 44,314 of CALMVA010000039.1, forward strand.
ACTTGGTATGTCGGACAATCTCCACGATCATGACGGGCAGGACCGCCCCGTGCCGACGATGAAGGCGAATGATGCGGAATTCTCTGCGCTATTTGATGTGATGGAGAAATACCCCAACAGCTGCTATCAGGTGATCGTCGATACCTTCATGCGGATGACAGGCCCGGCCAACCTTGAACGCCTCGGCAAGTTGCTTGCCGGCCGCAAGATCAAGTGCCAGATCGCCGGTGCCGTCCCCACGCTGGAGTTTCAGAAGGCCATCCTGCCCGCCATGCAGGAAAGCGTCCGCCAGATGCGTGAAAACGGCGTCGATGTCTGGCCGGGCTTTGCGCACGTCTCGCCCACCTCGACGCTCAGCCTCGTCAAGTCGCTCATCTTCGCACAGTCGAATGACTATGTGTGGCACGAAGTCGTGCTCGCCGACGATCATGCTGAAAAAGCCCGCCTGCTCGCCGATCCTGATTGGCGCGCCCGCGCCCGCGAAAGCTGGGACAATAACGCCTGGGATCATTCCCCGCTCAAGAACCCGCAGGAACTTTTCCTGCTCGACAGCGAGAACGGCACCGGCCCGCTCAACATCACGCTCAAGGAATATGCCGACAGCAAGGGCCTGCACCGGTCTGACGCGATGGCCGACTGGATCCTTGCCAATGGCACGCGTTCCACAGTCCATATGGCACCCTTCCCCAAGGATGAAGAGCTGACGCTTGATCTGATGCGCGACCCGCGCACAGTGGGCAACATCTCGGACGCGGGCGCACATCTTCAGATGCTGTGCGGCGGCGGCGAAAATGCGCTGCTGCTGACGCAATATGTGCGTGAAGAGAAGAAGATGACGCTGGAAGAAGCCGTGCACGTGATGACCGGCAAGCTCGCAGGGCACTTCAATCTCAATGATCGCGGTGTGATTGCGCCCGGCAAGCGGGGCGACATCGCCGTATTCAACCTTGATGAAGTCCAGCGCCGCGAGATGGAAAAGGCCCATGACGTGCCCGACGGGCGTGGCGGCACCACGTGGCGCTTCACCCGCAAGCCGATGCCGACACGCATCACGCTGGTGAATGGTGTGCCGACCTTTGAGAACGGTGCCTATACCGGCGCAACGCCGGGCCTGTTCCTCTCCCCCAGCAACGATGACGGCAGCCTTGCCGTCGCAGCGGAGTAAGCCCGATGGAGGTCAAGGTCGGCGCAGGCGAGCGCGAATATTTCAACGGTTCGATCCGCACCGTTGAAACCCAAAGCTCGGTCCTCATCAGTTCATCCCGCTACCTCAACAATGGCGAATTGCGAACGCTGATCGCGCAGGAAATGTTGCGCCGGAACGGGCCGGACCTGCCCAACACCGCGTATATTCCAGAGGTTGCGCAGCTTTTGATGACGCTTGAGGATTTCGGACGCATCATGGCGCTGTTCGAGGAAGAAAAGGCCCGCCTGCCCAAGTTTCGGGAGTGGTGCGACAATCGCGCACTCTCGGACTTCAAGAAGGATGATGTGAAGGACTGCGAACCGGGCACATTGGGCAACGCGCTCTACACCTGGATGACGACGAGCGGCTATGAGCTTGACCTGTTCTACCGCGAAATCCAGGTGGTGAACGACCTGACCTTCTATCTGCGTCAGGCCGCGCTCAACCATGACATCGAGCATATGGTGACGGGCTTTGGTCCCAACCATGGTGGTGAAATCGCGCTTCTGAACGCCAATCTCCACAGCCGGTCGCGCTATTTCCACCCCGAATTGTCGGCGTTCTTCAACCGCGTCCAGTTCTACCTCAAGGCAAAGACGATCATGAAGGATGGGTTGCACTATCCCGAAGCGATGGTCGTCAATCTTGATGCCGAATATCATGGCGCGGTGCAGGGGCGGAACTGGAAATACCCGATCATGCTGGCGGACTGGCGCAAGATGATCGACTGGCAGATGGCCGACATACGGGAAGAGCTTGGCATCTCGCCGCTTCCGCCCGAAGGCCAGTGGGAAGACACCAACCGCCTGTGCAATGAGGATGATCCGAATTACGGTCAGCCTCTGATGCAGGCAGCCGAGTAAATTTCGAGGCTTAAAAATCGCACATTTCGGTTGAAAGTGAATATCAACCCATATATGCGTAATTGAAATTTATTTTAATTACGCATATATGCAGGAGAAGAGGATGCGCGGTCTTTCAGGCAAGGTGGGCATTGTAGCGGGTGGCGGTCGCGGCATTGGCGCGGCGACGGCTCGTCGTCTGGCAAGCGAGGGTGCATCCGTTGTTATTGGCGACCTGATGGGAGACTGGGCGCGCGAAGTGGCCGAAGACATCAAGTCGAACGGCGGCAAGGCCATCGGCGTCGATCTGGACGGCACCTCTGCGGACTCGCAGGCCGCCATCGTTGCAGCAGCCAAAGCCGAATTTGGCGGGCTCGATTTCTACCACTCAAACCTCGCAGGCGGCACCGAGGGGGATATTGACGCGCTCAACTGCCCGATCGACGTTCTTGAAAAGAGCTTTGCAATCAACACCAAGAGCCACTTTCTTGCAACGCAGGCCGCCCTTCCCGCAATCATCGAACGCGGCGGCGGCGCGATGATCTACACCTCGTCGGGCGCCGCCTCTGGCGCTGCCCCATGGCAGGTCGCTTATCCGATGACCAAGAACGCCATTCACGCGCTTGCCCGCCATGTCGCCTCGCGCTGGGGCAAGCAGGGCATCCGCGCCAACGTCATCTGCCCCGGCCTTGTCCTGACCGAAGCCGTCAAGCAGCACCTGACCGACGAATATGTCGAAAAGGGGCTGAAGGCCGTGCCGCACGTCCGCCTTGGCCAGCCCGATGACATTGCCGGCGCAGTCGCCTTCCTCGCTTCATCCGATGGCGAATGGGTCAACGGGCAGGTCTGGCACGTGAATGGCGGCGCGCAGATGCGCGACTGACCGTATTTCAGACAGCACCGGACATAAGGAGAGTCGGATGGTCGCAACACCCGACGCACCGCGCCTGACCAACAAATGGGTCGTGCTCGCGATCCTGCTGTGCGTGGCACTCGTCAACTATGGCGACCGCTACCTCCTTGCTGGGCTGGTGGAGCCGATCAAGGCGGACTTCAAGGTTTCTGACAGCTTCATGGGCTTGCTCATGGGCCCCGCCTTCGCGCTGCTTTATTCGATCGTCGCCATTCCCATCGCGCGCTATGCCGATCGCGCCTCGCGCATTGCCATTGTCTGTGCGGGGTGCGCGATCTGGAGCGCCTTCACCATCCTGTCGGGCATGGCGACCGGTCCCTGGATGCTGGCGCTTGCCCGTGTGGGTGTCGGCGTTGGCGAGGCGACCTTTCAAGCTCCGGCCTATTCAATCCTGACAGCCTATTTTGCAGCGCATCAGCGCGGCCGCGCCTTTGCCGTGATGACGCTTGCCGTCTATTTCGGCCAGTATCTCGGCTATCGCGCGGGCCCAGAGATTGCCGCCTCGTCTGATTGGCGCGCCGCCTTTGAGGCGATGGGCATCGTCGGGATCGTGCTTGCGGGTCTTGCCTTTGTTATCGTCCGTGAGCCGCCACGCACCGTGGGCGAGCGGGTTGAGCACCCCCGCCTTGTGCCGCTGTTCGCCAGATTATGGCGCACACTCAGCTTCCGTTGGATGGCGTTGGGCATGGCGCTCAGCACCTTGTCTGGCCTCAGCTTCGGTATGTGGGGGCCTGCGCTGTTCGCCCGCGCTTATGGGCTGCCGATCACCGATGCGAACGCAACCTTCAGCCTTGCCTTTGGGATGCCCGGCCTGGTTGGCACGCTCCTCTTCGGCTTTCTTGCGGACCGCATGGCAAAACGCGGACCGCAATGGCTGCTCTATCTGGCCGCAGGCGCGAGCTTTTCGGCAACCCTGCTCATTCTCGCCGTCACATGGGCACCAAGCGTTGCCGTCGCACAGATGCTGGCCATCCCCTCCGGTCTACTCGGCGGGGGCTGGTCGGTTGGCGTCATGTCTGCCTTGCAATATCTGCTGCCAGACCGCTTCCGGGCGACGGGAACCGCGCTGGCGCTGCTGCTCATCAACCTGATCGGCTATGTGCTTGGTCCACTGCTTGCGGGCAACATCAGCGATCTGGTGGATGGCACACCGGCCTATAGCCTGCGCGTCGGGCTGAGCTGCATCATCCCCACCGGGCTTGTCGGTGTCTGGCTGATGGTGAAGGGCGGCAAATCACTCGCCGCAGATCGTGACCGCCTTTCGACGGCCACGATCTGACGCATATCAGGCGTTAGGGTCGGTCGGCGCGCCCGGCATCGTCATGTAATAATGGCCAGCATTAAGGCCGCCATCGACCGACAACTCGGTGCCGATGCAATATTGCGCATCATCCGACGCAAGATAGGCCGCAGCCGCGCCGATGTCGGATGGGCTGCCCGAACGTTGGGCAGGATAAATCCAGTAACCGCGATCATAGAGTTCGCGCGGAATGTTGGTGGGGTTGGCCATCGGCGTCATGATGCCGCCGGGGTGGATGGAGTTTACACGGATACCGCGATGCCCCAGTTCCAGCGCCAACGCCTTGGTGAAGCCGCGCACACCAAATTTGGAGGCGCAATAGGCCGTCAGCGAGTTGGCACCGGAAATGCCGTCTGCCGAACTCATGTTCACAATGCTGCCGCCGCCTGCACGTTCAAGCGCGGGAATGGCAGCCTGACAGCCGATCATCGTGCCCATCAGGTTTACATCGATGATGCGGCGCATTTCGGCCTCGCTCAAATCATCAAGCCGCTTGAAGACGATGACGCCCGCATTGTTCACGAGACAATCGAGCTTGCCGAACGTCGCCTCGGTGGCCGCGATCGCGGCATCCCAGCTCGCGCGTGACGTTACATCGTGCTTCACGAAGGCCGCAGACGCGCCAAGCTCTGTGGCCAGCCCCTGCCCTTCCGCTTCCAGCACATCGCTCACCATGACGCTTGCGCCTTCCGAAACGAAACGCCGCACAATTCCTTCGCCAATCCCGCGCGCACCGCCCGTGACCAGTGCCACTTTGCCCTTCAACCGCTCCATTGATTCTCTCCTCATTCGTTTTTCAAGAATAGAGGCTGGATTCGCCCCTCACAATGCGCAATCATTGCCAAAATTCTAAATTTACGCATCAAACGCGAAGGAGATACAATGTCAGGCAACGCACTTTTCCCGAAGGGCGTTGCCCTTGTTCTCGGCGCGAGCGGTGGCATCGGCGGCAAGGTTGCCACCGTGCTCGCGCAGGACGGGTCGGACCTCGCACTTGTCTATAACCGCAAGGCAGATGCCGCGCAGACCATTGCCGAGGCCGCTCCAACGCGCGCCACAACGCATAAATGCGACGTGACAGATGCCACCAGCGTCGCCGCCCTTATTGAAGAAGTCATCGCAACGCATGGGCGCATCCACACGCTTGTGTGGGCCGCAGGTCCACTTGTCGATCAGCTGCTGCTGTCTGAAACCCCGCTTGAAAAATGGCGTCATGCCTTTGAGGTGGAGGTCCACGGCTTCTTTGGGATCGTTACGGCACTGCTTCCGCATTTTCGCGCCAATGGCGGGGGATCAATCGTCCACCTTGGCTCGGCGGGGCATTTACGCTGGCCGGACCGCGACGGGCTTTCCGTGGCCCCCAAAGCGGCGAACGAAAGCTGGCTCAAGGGCATCGCGCGCGAGGAGGGCCGCCACGGCATCCGCGCAAACTCCGTGCTTGTCGGCGTCATCGATGCGGGGATGTTCCACGAACTCATGGAGAAAGGCGCCTTCCCGCCAAGCTGGGTCGAAGAAACGATGCGGATGCTCTCGGTCAAGCGTTGGGGTCAGCCCGAAGAGATTGGCTATGCCGTCAGCTTTCTGGCATCATCGCGCGCTGCCTATGTAACCGGCCAGCAGATCAACGTGGCTGGCGGCTTTGGCATCTAGGTGAGGAGAAACAGACGTGACGATCAATTCCGCGCTTGAACCCATTCTTCAGGCGTTTGCCGAGTTTGCAAATACTGACTGGTCGCAAATGCCCGTGGAGGCTGCGCGCGCCATGCTCGACAGCCCGATTACCCCCCGCGAGCCGATTGAAATGGCGCGCGTCGAGAATCTGACGATGGATCTGCCAGGCCGGGCCATCCCCGCGCGCCTCTATGTTCCGAACGGCGCTGGCGAACGCCCGGCGCTTGTCGCCTATTTCCATGGTGGCGGCTGGGTGCTTGGCGGACTGGAAACACACGACGCCACCTGCCGGTCACTCGCCCAGGCAAGTGGCGCCGCCGTCCTTTCGGTCGACTACCGCCTTGCGCCCGAAGCACGCTACCCGGCCGCCGCTGAAGACTGCTATGACGCCTGCATCTGGGCAGAAGCCAATGCAGACAAGCTTGGCGTGGATGCAACGCGACTTGCCGTCGCCGGGGATTCGGCAGGCGGTAACCTTGCGGCCGCCGTATCCATCATGGCGCGCGACCGGGGCGGCCCCGGCATCCGCCATCAACTTCTCATCTACCCGGTGACGGACAGCGATTTTGAGCGGGTGTCCTACGCCGATAATGGCGGCGGCGAGTATTTTCTCTCAACGGGCGCGATGAAATGGTTCTGGACGCATTACATGGGCGAGACGAACCCGGTGGACGCACCACTCGCGCGCGTGCTTCATGTTGAAGACCTCTCGAACCTCCCGCCCGCCACCGTCATCACCGCCCAATATGATCCGCTGCGCGATGAAGGCGATGATTATGCGAAACGGCTGGCAGCCGCAGGCATCGCCACCGATCACCAGACGGCACCTGGCATGATCCACGGCTTTTTCGGGATGTCGGATACCGTTCCCGATGCCGCACAATGGGTTGAACACGCAGGCGCAAACCTCAGGAAAGCGCTTGCCTGATGGCGATATTCACCGCGCCGCTGGACCTGCGCGACCTTGCAGACCGCTATGCGCTGGCCGTGGACCGGCGCGATGCGGATATACTGGTCACGCTATTTACGTCCGACGGCGCGGTGACCGGATTTGGCGATAATCCCATTGATTTTCGTGGGCACTCTGGCCTGCGCACGATGATAGAGCAGCTCGCCATATTCCAGTTGACCATGCACAATGTGCACAACCAGACCTTTACCATCGACGATGCAGGGCAAGTCTCTGGCGAGACGACCTGCATCGCCAGCCACATATTGCCCGGCGCTGATTGGCAGGTGATGGACATGGCCATCCGTTACCACAACCGCTATCGCCACGAGGGCGATGCATGGCGCTTTGCCGAGCGCGCACTGGAAATTCTCTGGGTTGAAACGCGGCCCGTGCGCCGGTTTTCAGCCGCAATGATGGACAGTAATCTGGGGGAGTTTCAATGAGCGGCAGACTTGCAGACAAGGTGGTGTTCATTACCGGCGCGGCATCTGGCATCGGGCGCGCGACGGCAGATGCGGTTCGCGCCGAAGGCGGCGTGGTCGCGGCCGCAGACCTGACGCCGCCTGAAGGCCTTGGCAACCGAGACATTGCGCTCAGGCTGGATGTTACAGACCGCACAGCCATGGCCGACGCCGTCAACCACATCATGAAACATTATGGCAGGCTTGATGGGCTTGTCACCTGCGCGGGTATCTCTGTGGCGGGCACTGTCACGCACTTCTCGCTTGAGGAATGGGATCGTGCGCTTGCCGTCAACCTGACGGGAACGATGCTCGCGGCCCGCGCCGTCATTCCGCATATGGTGGCTGCCGGAAGCGGATCGATCGTGACGATCGCCAGCATCTATGGAATGACCGGCTGTCAGGGCAACACGCCCTATAACGTCACCAAGGGCGCGATTCTGCAACTCACCCGCAGCCTGGCCGCAGATTATGGCCCCAATGGCGTGCGCGTAAATGCGCTCAGCCCCGGCTTCATTGAAACGCCAATGACCGAGATGCTTCAGGTGGAAAGCGCAATGCGCACCGCCTTTGTCGATATGCATCTGCTCAAGCGCCCCGGTCGCCCCGATGAGGTCGCCCGCGTGGCCGCATTTCTCCTGTCTGACGAGGCATCGTTTGTAACCGGGGCAAACATTCCTGTTGACGGCGGCTTTTCTGCCGCGCAGGTCATCTTGCCTTGAAGGGCGGACAGCAGAAACCGGAAACTCCTATGAGCTCAGACTTCGTGGTCGATGACATCGATCGCAGCATTGTTGACCAGTTGCGAATCAACGGTCGCGCAACCAACCAGCAAATCGCCGACAAGCTGGGGCTTACGGCGACAACCGTTTCCGCCCGCATCCGCCGCATGGAAGATGCAAGCCAGCTTCGCGTGGTCGCCGTGTCGGACTTTTCTGCACATGGCTACAATGTGCTGATGGAAGTCGCCATTGAGGTGGATGGACGCGCCGCATCTGATGTGGCGGCAGACCTTGCCGACTTCCCCGAAGTTTTCGCCGCCCATGTCGTCACCGGCCGCTATGATGTCGATCTGCTCGTCGTGCTGCGCGATTTTGAAGAGCTGCCGCACCTTCTTCTCGACAAATTTTCCAAGGTGAAGGGCATACGTTCCATGATGCCCGCGATTGCCGTGGACGTTATCAAATACAAGTTCGATGTCGCGCCAATCGAAGAACGGGGTAATGTATGACCGCGCCACAGCTTGACGAACTCGACCGCCAGCTGATCGACATTCTGTCGCGCGATGCGCGGGTTTCCAATCGCAAGATCGCGGCCGACTTGGGCGTGACTGAAGGCACTGTGCGCGGTCGCATCAAGCGGCTCCAGCAAGACCGGCTGATCGCCTTTACCGCCATCACCGGATTCAGCCTCAGCAACCATGCCAAGCTCGCCTTTATCGGCGTTCAGGCCGAAGTTGGCAGCGTGCGCACGGTCGCTCGGCAGATCGCTGAAATTCCGCTGGTCACCGGCGTGATGATTACGATGGGCCAGTTCAACATTCTCGCCATCTGCGTGTTCGATGAGCTGGAAAACCTTGTCGATTTCGCCTCTGACCAGATCCTCTCGATTGATGGTGTGCACCATGTCGAAACGTCGATTGCGGTCAAGACGCTCAAATATAATCCGCGCGTGGTGCGGATCACAGAGGCCGACCATGCCGCCGACAATGGTGAATGACCCGTTCGCGTAATTCACCCCTCTCGATTTTACGCAAATTTGCTATAATGCGTTTCAAATCTCCTGAAACACATTCCGCATATTGCCTTTCACCTACGATGTAAGTTATCCTCCGGCAAAACCGAGGAGGAGCATCATGGCAAAAACGGCTGATTATGGGCTGGGCGAATTCACCTTTCCGCGTGGCTGGTTCATGGTGGCAACCTCGGAAGAGGTAACGACAACACCGATCGCCGTTCGCTATTTTGGCGAAGATATGGCGCTCTATCGCGGCGGATCAGGCCGGGTTTTCCTTGTCGAAGCCTATTGCCCGCACATGGGCACACACCTTGCCAAGAACACGTCTTCCTATGTCGTTGTCGATAAGGAACACGTTGAGGGCGACAATATTCGCTGCCCCTATCACGGCTGGCGATTCGGCCCCGATGGGCGCTGCAACGACATTCCCTATTCCCCCGCCCCCATCCCCAAGGCCGCGTGCCTCAAGAGCTGGAAGGTCATCGAGCGCGCGGGCTGCGTGTGGGCATGGCATGATGCCGAAGGCGGCGACCCGGACTATGACGTGCCGCCATTCGAGCAGTTCGATCAGCCAGGCTGGGTGAACTGGAATGTCGAGCCGCTGGGTGAGCTGGCCTGCCATCCGCAGGAAGTTGTCGACAACATGACCGACAAGGGCCACCTCCAGCCGGTGCATGGCTCGATTGACATGGTTCAGTTTGAAAACGAGTTCAACGACCATATCTGCCGCCAGATTCTGACAGCAGGTCACAAGACGCTCGCGGGCGCGGGCGCCGAGCCCATGACCAACGATACATGGTATACCGGCCCCGGTATTCTTCAGTCCGTGATGATTGGGGAATATCCCTCGCATATGCTGATCGCGCACACGCCGGTCGATGATGGCGTCATCAAGGTCTGGTATGGCCTGCTCGTCAAGGTGAAGAACGACACCCCGACCGCCGCCGACATCGAGCTTGCCAAGGGCTATGAAAAGGCTGGCGTCATGGCCTTTGCGCAGGACTTCGAAATCTGGGGAAACAAGCGCCCCTGTATCAACCCGATGATGGTCAAGGGTGACGGCCCGTTCGACAAGCTGCGCGTCTGGTACAAGCAATTCTACAATCCCCGCGCCCGCGCCGAGGACTTCCAGAAGCGCGTCAACGGCCATTATGTCACGCGCGGCACGCAGAATGCGCCATGGGACCAAGTCGCCTGACATTGTGACATTTTTGCACCGCGATAATGCGCAAATGAAGGGTTGAGAGTATCGACGCTTGAGAGTTGCGTAATGTCGATTGACATTTTCTACGCCATTTGAGATTCACCCCTCACTGGATGAGAATCATGGTGAGATGGTCGGAAAAGCCGCCATCGCCATTGAGGGGAGGATCGAAAGATGAAGACTTTCCATCAAGTAATGTGTGTTGCCCTTTGCGCGTCGGCGAGCAGCCTTGGCCTTGCCGCACCCGCATTTGCCGAAGCGGCCGCAGAGGCGGAATCGACCGGCCTTGAAGAAATCGTCGTGACGGCGCAGAAGCGCGGCGAAAACCTGCAGCAGACGCCGCTTGCCATTTCGGCGATCTCGGCGGAGCAGCTTGACCTTCAGCAGGTTTCTGAAGCCAAGGATCTTGGCGCGCTCGCTCCGAACGTCTCGGTTGTCGGTGCCACGACCAACGCAACCGCCGCAGTCGTCACCATCCGCGGCATCCCGACCGCAGCAGATGAATCGCAGGGCTATGACTCGCCCATCGGCATCTATGTCGATGGCATCTACATGGCGCGTTCGTCGGCATCGTCGTTCGAAGTCGCCGACATTGAACGTGTTGAAGTGCTGCGCGGCCCGCAGGGCACGCTCTTTGGCCGCAACACCACGGGTGGCGCTGTCAACTTCATCACCAAGCTTCCTGACGACGAAGCGAGCCTCGCTCTGCGCGTAGGCGGCGGCAATTTTGGTGCCGTTCAGACCCGCGCCGTGCTCAACACCGGCGATGTTGGCGGCGGCGTCAAGATGTCGCTCGGTATGCTCTACAAGAAGCGCAACGGCACGGTGGACAACCTGCTTGAGCCGAAGAAGAGCCGCGATCCCGGTGCTGTTGACAACCGCAGCGTCCGCTGGGCGACCACGGTTGACCTGACCGACAACATCACGCTCACCAACATCTTCGACTGGAGCCGCATCAAGGGCCTTGCCGGTGCGGAACAGCTTGCGGCTGTCGGCGATGGCACGGTGCTGCCGAACTATACGATTGACGGCCATACCTTTGCGACCGTCCAGCCCGCCAATGTGCGCGGCTACCTCGCCTCGGCAACCTCGCTCAGCCCCGGCTGCGGCGCACCGCTTACCTATCTGTCGACCACCCGTCTCGACACGATCTGCAACAATGCCGCTGCTCCGTCGACCGACAAGCTGTGGGGCAACATGACCCGCATCACGGCTGACCTCGACAAGGTGACGATCCGCTCGACCACGGCGCTGCGCCGCTGGCGCAACACGATCGAAGGCAATGACATTGATGGCCTCGGCGTCATCAGAGGCCCGATGTTCACGCAGGCCACCACGCTCAACGGTATGCCGGCCGCAACGCTCGGCCTGTTCCTGCCGGCTGGCACGGCAGCCTTCCTCGCCTCGCAGGCGGTCCCCACGACGACGCAGGGCCTGTTCGAAACGCACAACCAGCGGAGCCAGAACCAGTTCAGCCAGGAAATCGAAATCGTTTCCAACAACGATGGTGCCTTCCAGTGGGTTGTCGGCGGCTTCTACTTCAAGGAGCATGGTTCGGAATCGAACCCGCAGAACTTCCTGTTTGTGATGGACACCAACCAGCAGGTCTTCACCACGGCCAACTTTGGTGCGCTTGCACCGCTGCTTCAGGCTGGCAACCCGGCCCGTTATCGCGGTATTCCGCAGGCATCGACGCTCGCTTATAATGCGAACGGCGAAAGCTACGCGGTTTACGGCCAGGGCACCTACCGCTTCGGCGGCCCCGATGGCGCGCTCGGCGTGACTTTCGGTATGCGCTACACGTGGGACAAGAAGGGCTTTGAACGCACGCAAAATGGTGCCACCCCCTACACCAACCCCGTCGAAATCGCTCTCAACAAGGGCGAGCAGAAGTTCAGCGCGCCCACGGGCAACCTGACCGTCGACTATCGTGCTTCGGACGACGTCAACCTCTATGCCCGCGTTGCTCGCGGTTATCGTTCGGGCGGCTTCAACGCCCGCCAGACGACGAGCGTTGCCAACAATATCGGCCTGATCCCCTTCAACGAGGAAAAGATCGATGCCTATGAATTTGGCTTCAAGACCGAGTTCAACCGCCGCATCCGTCTGAACGGCGCATTCTTCTATAACATCTACAAGAATATGCTCGTCACGCTGCCGATCCCGATCACGGGCGGTGGCAGCTTCGGTAACGCAGTCGTCAACGCCGGCAAGAACAACTATTACGGCATGGAGCTTGAAGGCCGCTGGGCCGTGGTCGATCACTTCTCGCTCGACGGCGCCTTCGGCTATGTGAAGTCCGATCCGAAGAACTTCCCGCAGGCCGACATCAACGGTGTGAACGCCAATGCGGCGAGCGTGTTCCACAACGGCTATGCGCCCAAATATACGGCGAATGTTGGAGCCACCTACACGCAGGACATCGGCGCTTCCAAGCTGACCGCCCGCGTTGGCTACAACTACACCTCGTCCTTCTATATGTTCGGCAACCCGATCACGTCGCCGTTCGGCGAACAGACCAAGGGCGAAGCCCGCGGCTTGCTCGATGGCCAGCTTCGTATCGACAACCTGCTGGGCAGTGCGGCGGAAGGCCTGAGCCTGACGCTGTGGGGCAAGAACCTGACGAACAAGGAATATGTCGTTCGTTCGGTCGACTTCGGCCAGCTGGGTTATGCGACCACCATCTATGGTGATCCGCGCACCTATGGCATGACCCTCGACATGAAGTTCTGATCTCAGGGGGAGATCTGAAAAGGGAAGGGCCGGGAGTTTCCTCCCGGCCCTTTTCTTTTGCCTTCAATACAGAAGCGAAAAGATCAGTCAGCCGTCGCCCCGCCATCAACGACAAGCGGATGCCCGGTCACGAAGCTTGCCTGATCCGAACACAGCCACAGCACGGCGGCGGCGATTTCCTCGGCCTTGCCCATGCGGCCCATCGGCGTCATGCCATCAAGGATCTTGCGCATATCCGGGTTCGCCGTGAGCGGCGCTGTCATCGGCGTTTCGATCACGCCGGGGCACACGCAGTTCACACGCACGCCCATCTGCGCCCAGCGCAGCGCACCATGGCGCGTCAGGCCGACAACGCCGTGCTTGGAGGCGGTGTAGCCGGGCTGTGCGCCATTGCCGACAAGCCCGTTGATCGACGAGGTGTTGACGATAGCGCCTTTGCCCTGCGCCATCATCACTTCGGCTTCTTCGCGCATACACATCATCACGCCCGTCAGGTTGATGCCGATGCTGCGCGCCCAGACATCATCCTCATATTCATTGAGGCCCAGATTATTGATGCCCGCGTTGTTGTGCGCGAAATCCAGGCGGCCATATTCTGAAACCGCGCGCGCAACCAGCGCCTTCACTTCATCGCCCTTCGAGACATCACACCGCTGGAAAACCGCTTTACCACCTGCCTGAACAATCAGGTCAACGGTTTCATTGGCCCCAGCCTCATTCACATCGGAAACGACAACCGACGCACCCGATGCAGCAAAGGCGACAGCCGTCGCGCGGCCAATGCCGCCACTCGCCCCCGTTACCAGCGCAACTTTGCCCTCAAAATCATACTTCATCAAACATCCTTCCTTGCTTTGCGTAATTTGAGGCATAATGTGCAACGCAAATTACGGTCAATCATTGATTGGCGCCAGAGGATTCGAATGACAGACGCCCTTTTCAAATCGATCCCGCTGGGTGACATCACCCTCGCCAACCGCATTGTCATGTCTCCCATGACACGCGATCGCGCAGGGCCGGGCGATGTGCCCAATGACATCATGGTGGACTATTACCGCCAGCGCGCAAGTGCAGGTCTTATCGTGACCGAAGGCGTGCAGCCCAGCGAGGTCGGCAAGGGCTATTGGCGCACGCCGGGCATCTGGTCTGACGCGCAGATTGAAGGCTGGGCGCGCGTGGCGGAGGCCGTCCATGCTGAAGGCGGCAAAATCGTGATGCAGATCATGCATTGCGGCCGCGTCGTCGTGCCTGCCAATCGCGGCTATGAGGCCGATGTGATTGCGCCGTCTGCCCTGCCCTGCCCGGACAAGGTGCCGGGGCCAGATGGCGTGCCGCTGGAAACGGCAACGCCCCGCGCGCTGGACGCCGCAGAGCTGCCCGCGCTTGCAGAAGAATTCGCGCAGTCTGCCCGCAATGCACGCGCTGCCGGCATTGATGGTGTCGAGCTTCATGCCTCCAGTGGCTATCTCATCAACCAGTTCCTTAACCCCGCGAGCAACCACCGCGTGGATGAGTTTGGCGGCTCGCCAGAAAACCGGGCGCGTTTTCCACTAATGGTGTTGAAGGCGATGGCCGATGCAATTGGCGCGGGCCGCGTTGGCCTGCGCTTTTCGCCGGGCAATCCCTATAACGGCATGGACACGAGCGATCCGGCCGCGACCTTCATTCCGCTGCTCATAGGCGCAAACGAACTCGGTCTTGCCTATATGCACGTGCTCGACATGGGGCTGGCGGATCTCGATACGCTCACCATGGTCCGCGACCATTGCGCCGCGCCGATCATCGCCAACAATATGCTGACGGCAGATAAGGGCCGCGCGCTGATTGAAGCCGGCCGTGCCGATGCCATCAGCTTTGGCCGCGCCTTCATTGCCAACCCCGATCTGGTCGCACGCATCCGCGATGGCCAGGCGCTCTCCAAGCCAGATTTCACGCTGCTCTACACCGGCGAGGAAAAGGGCTTCACTGACTACCCCAAGGCCGATGGAACGCCTGCGTGAGCTGGGATGCCACCCTTGCCGAGCTGGAGCGCAAGCGCGCCTTTGCCCGCTCCATGGGAGGTGCAGAACGGATCGACAAACACCATGCCGGCGGCAAGCTTGACGCACGCCAGCGGGCGGAGGCTCTGTTTGATCCGGGCAGTTTTACCGAAATAGGGGCGCTGGCGGGCAATCTGAGTGAAGGCACCCCAGCACCCGCGCCCGCTGACGGCCTCATCGCCGGCTATGGCCTTATCGACGGACGCCCCGCGCTGACCGGCATTGAAGACTTCACCGTGCTTGGCGGGTCGATTGGCGATGCAAGCGCCACCAAACGCTACCGGCTCACGCAGCTGGCAGCGCAAGAACGCCTGCCGCTGGTCTTCATGCTGGAAGGCGCGGGGCACCGCCTCACCAATGCACATTCCAACCCGGCCCCCAACGACTTGCAGGGGCTGGCCGCACTTTCTGGACTGGTGCCAATGGTCTGCCTCGTCATGGGCGCTTCGGCAGGCCATGGCGCGTTGACGGCGCCGCTTTCTGACTTTGTGGTGATGACCTCGGCCGCCTCTATGTTTGTCGCAGGCCCGCCCATTGTGAAAGCCGCCATTGGCGAAAGCGTTACCAAGGAAGAGCTGGGCGGCCCGCTGGTGCAGCTTGCCTCTGGCGTGGCGCACAACCTCGCCGAAGATGATGCCGCGGCGATCACGCTCGCACGGCGTTATCTAGGCTATTTCGGCGCGCAAAGCATAGCCGAAGGCCCGCGCCGCCTTGACGCTATTCTTCACATGGTTCCCCCCGACCCGCGCTTTCCGTTCGATGTCCGCCCGGTCATCGAGCTGATGTGCGACGCTGGTTCAGTGCTGGAGGTGCAGCCCGTTTATGGTGGCGCACTTGTCACCGCGCTGGCGCGGCTCGGCGGGAAGGCGGTAGCGATCATCGCCAATAATCCTGTGGTCAACGCAGGCGCTGTTGATGCCGCCGCGGCCCAAAAAGCCGCCCGCTTCATCGACATGGCGGATGCCCATGGTCTCCCCCTCATCTTTCTCACGGACAATCCCGGCGTGCAGCCCGGCACGGCCTCCGAGCGCGCGGGGATGTTGCGTCACGCCGCACGGATGTTTGCCGCCCAGCATCGCGCGCGCGTGCCCAAGCTGCACGTTACGCTGCGCAAGGCCTTTGGCTTTGGATCATCGATCATGGGCATGAACCCGTTTGACGGGCAGACGCTGTCACTCGCCTTTCCCGCCATCAGCCTCGGCGCGATGCCCGCGGGCGCCGGGGCGGACTCGGCGGGACTTAGCCCGGAAGACAAGGCCAAGGCGCTCGCAAGCCAGACGGCAAGCGCGTGGAACCTCTCGTCCAAAATGGCCTATGACGACATCATCGACCCGCGCGACCTGCGCAACGCGCTTCTGGGCGGCCTATCGCTGACAGCCAATCGTCCGACATCCCCACGCAAGATGGAAGGGATTTTGCCATGACCTTTACGCTCCAGCAGCTCTCCGATCTGGAAGAAATACGCCAGTTGAAGCATCGTTATTTCCGCTGCATCGACACTGGCAACGAGGCAGAGCTTGCGCAGATTCTGGCTGATGACGTGACAATCGACTATCGCGGCGGGGGCTACCGCGTGCAGGTATCGGGCAAGGCCGACATGATTAACTTCATCGCATCGAGCTTCAACTCTGACGTTGTCGCCATGCACCACGGCCATTCGCCCGAAATCCGCTTTACCGGGCCAGATACGGCAACAGGCACATGGTATCTCCAAGACCGCTTCATCAGCCTTGAGCGAATGGACGATACGGTGGGGTCCGCGCTCTATTATGATCGCTACACCCGCACGGCGGATGGCTGGAAGCTCCAGCATAGCGAATATGACCGCGTGTATGAGATCGTCCGCCCTATCGACCCCAAGGAAGAAATCCGCGCCCATATGCTCGCCCGCACGGGGCGCAAGCCGGAGGCACGCGTCGATACGACGCAGTGGCTGGAATGGTTTGCGTAAAACCTTGGTCGGGGAAGGCGCGGTCGCAACGTGCCCTCCCCGATCCGCTCCGCCTAACCGACTGAGCGGAGCTTGGTCACCTCGCCGTCGGGCGTCCCTTCGGGCTTGGCGTAATAGCGGCTATACCAGCTGCGAAATTGCGGGATCGGTCCGTCACCATCGCAGATGATGGGGTTGGGCTCGAACTTCATGCGATCCCAGATCACCTTGTCCTGATCGAGCTGCTTGCAGATGTCGCGGATCAGCGCCTTGGCAAGGCCTGCTCCCGGACCTTCGGCCTGCGATTTGGGCTGGGTGAAGCTGTAGCGCACGCGCAGCACATCCTCCTCAACCGGCGCGAGGCTGGCGACGAGCAGCGTTTCCGAAATGCCGGTAAAGCGCGTCCAGCTCTGCCCCGGCCCCATGGTGTCATAGCTGATAAGACCATCGACTTCTCCCGTGGGCGTGCCCATGCGCGCCTTCACGTCCGCGCCGCGCCCCCAGTCCCCCCAGCGCAATTCCGCCGCAGGCACATTTGCCGTGCCGTGGATATATTTGAAGTGCGCCACATCGACGCCATTTTCGGCCATGTTCTGAATGGAGCCGTAGATGACCCATTCGTGCGTCTCATACGCCGTCCAGTCCGGGTTGGAGGCTTCGGGGTGATGGACGACCTCCCACATCGGCCCGACATTGGCATCGGGGTGATACCAGAGCCATATCCAGCCATTCGCTTCGGTGACAGCCCATGTGCGGGTGCACTTGCGCTTCACCTGCGGCGGGATGGCCTTGGAGTAAGGAATGTCCTTCACCACGCCTTCTTCGCCGTCATAGCGCCATGCGTGGAACGGACATTCAAGCAGATTGCCATGCACCTTGCCGCCAACACCCATATGCGCGCCCAGATGCTTGCAATAGGCATCGATCACACGGACCTGCCCATCCTCGCCACGCCACATCGCCATATCCATGCCGAAATAGCGGATGGGCTTCACCTGCCCTGCGGCCACAAAATCCGCCATCTCGACCGCATACCAGCCGAACGGGAAGCCAACATCCATATTGCGCTCAGCCACCGAAACGCGCCCTTCCATGGGGGCAATACGCCAATCGACAAGCTCTTGCCCGCGCAGCTTTTCAAGAAGCGCCCAAACGGCAACCGGCGGCGTGCGCGCATCGGTTGCGCTACGATCAATATTCGACATGACAATCCCCCTCTCAGGCAGCCTTGGGCTTGGCGCCCGGCCGCTTGTCCAAAGTTGTGTGGATGCCGTTGACGCGCGACTGGAACTCGCCTGCGCGCGCACGCGGATTGTAGAATTGCTTGTACCAGATGCGCTCCTTGTGGAACGGCCCGTCATCGGGCACCTGCATGATGGTGAGCGCAGGCTCCTTGAACTTCCACAGCTCAAAATCCTGCGCAAAGGCATCAAGGGCGGTATCCTGATAGGAGCGCGCCATCGAAATGCCGACCTCCGTCGGCTCGGTTTCCGAAACCTTGACCATCAGCGCATACCAGACGCGCACCTCGCCATCTTCAACCGGCGTGTGGCAGATCATGATGACCGACGGGTATTGGCCTTCCATCTTTGAAAGAAGGATGCCCGGCCCGGTATACCAGGTATCAGTCTCCAGAAGCCCGCTGCCTTCCACCAGCGTGCGGTGCCCCGCACCGAAACGCTGCATGATGACATGATCGCGAAACTCGTTTTCAAAGAAGACGACATCGCGGCTGCCATGGACCGGCACGAAGTGCGCATAGTCCGCCATATTATCGACGATTTCCTGCGGGTGGATGGGCAGCGTGCCAAGCGGATCAATCCGCCAGCGCACCCAGCCCGTCATATCCCATTCTGCAAATTCGGGCAGGTCATAGTCGGGCTTGCCGTCTTCCACATCGTGCCACATCCAGATGCAGCCCGCCTTTTCGCGCACGGTGAAGCTCTTGATGCAGGCGGCCTTGGGCACGCCATGCGTTGAATAGGGAATGTCATCGCACTGCCCTTCAGGCGTGAAGCGCCAGCCATGGCCGGGGCAGCGGATCGAATCCCCCTCAATCTGTTCACCATCCTTCACGATATAGGACGTGGTGTTACGGGCGATGTGCACGCGCATATGCGGGCAGAAGGCATCCAGCAGCACCGGCCGACCGCTCTTGCCGCGATAGAGCACCATATCACGTCCGAAAAAGCGGATTGCCTGCGGCGTCTGCGTGACTTCGCTTGCATCTGCGATCATGAACCAGCCGCGCGGAAAATCATGTTCGCCGAGGCCGTAATCCTTGGTTTTTGCCATAATCTCTCTCCTCGTTTCGGCTCAGATAAAGGTGTCGGTATTGGGGTTGCCGAGCATGAAGCCGCCATAGTTGCGGGCGACCTTGAACGGATTGTTCGCAATGTGTGTGCGGCCCGTATGAATATCGACAAAGGTGCGCACGAGCGGGCTGGAGCGATACGTGCCCTGCGCCCCGCATGAGTAGAACAGCCGCGAAATCAGTTCGGCACAACGATCAAGGATTTGCGCCGACTGGAAGCGGAAGCGCAGCCGCTCTTCCAGATCAAGCTCCTCGCCTGCCCGCGCCTTTGCCATCAGCACGCCGAAATTGCGGTTGAGCACGGTTTTCATCTCGTCAATCGCCGACGCCGTTTCGGCAATCACCACCTGCGCATCGGGATCATCCGAGGTGCGCGAGAAATCATTGCTGCTGACGCGCTTCGAGGCATAGCCGCGAAAGGCGTCGAGCGCGCCCTGCAACGCGCCGATGGATGAGGACGATACCGCGCGGACGAAAATCTGGCCGAAGGGCAGCTTGAAGAGCGGCGCATCATTGACCTTGAGGCCGGGGCTGGTGGCGGCGAAGCCATCCTTGGAGCGGTGCGAGCGATAGGCAGGCACGAACGCATCCTTCACGATCACGTCCTGACTGCCCGTGCCGCGCAGGCCCATCGTATCCCACACATAGTCGATCTCGAAATCGCTGCGCGGGACAAGGAAGGTGCGATAATCGGGCGCGCCGCCTTCGGGATCAGGCACCAGCCCGCCAAGGAACGCCCATTGGCAGTGATCGACACCCGATGAGAAGCCCCAGCGCCCGCTGATGCGGTAGCCCCCTTCCACCGGCGTCACTTCTGCACGCGGCATATAAGAGGAAGAGATGAGCGTCGTCGGGTCTTCGCTCCAGACATCTGCCTGCGCCTGCGCATCGAACAGCGCGAGCTGCCAATTGTGGACGGCCACCACGCCCAGCACCCAGGCCGATGACATACAGCCTTCAGCAACCTTCATCTGGACCGCGTAGAACGTCTCCGGGTCCATCTCATATCCGCCATAACGTTTCGGCTGGAGGATCTTGAAAAAGCCTGCTTCCTGAAACTCGCGGATGGTATCGTCATGCACCTTGCAGTCATTTTCACAACTTTGTGCGCGCTCCCGCAGGGCGGGCAGCATGGCCGCGGCGCGATCAACCAGATCTTGCGTGGTGACGGACGAGACGGCGTTGGACAATTGCATGGGTGTTCTCCCGTGTTCAGGCCGCATCGGCCAGTTGTGACTGTTCGGCAGCGCCAAAGCCGACGCTGAAATCATGCCCCCAAAGGCTGACCGAAGTGCTTTCAAAAACCGTGTGCCGGTCCCAGTCGATGGTCCGGCCGCCATAGCCATATTCAAGCGCGAAGCCGCCGGGCGTCGCCATGTAGAAACTGGTCATATGGTCGTTGGTGTGCTTGCCGAGCGTCGCCATCAGCGGAACGCCCGCCTTGAGCATCCGGTCATAAGCGCGGCCGACTTCATCCATCGTCTCGACCTCAACCATCAGGTGCACGCAGCCGGACGGCACCTCGCCTTCAAACAGCGCAAGGCTGTGATGGCGGCCATTGGCGCAGTGCATGAAGTCAATCCGCTGTTCCGGCCCGCCCGGCCCCATCGGGCGGTGGATAAGGATGTCCGCCAAACCGAAGCCCAGCACATCAATCATGAAGTTGCGCGTTTCTGCTATATTTGGCGCTGGCAGCACATGGTGCCCCAGCCCCAGATCGCCCGTCACAAAGGCGGGAACGCCTGCGGGCGAACAGAAGCGTTCAAAAGAGGCGACAAAGCCAAGCGCCAGTTCATGCCGGTTGCCCGAAGGATCACGGAACCAGACCATGTCGAACACATGGCGCAGCGCGCGTTCCGCGGGCGTGGCGCGATAATACTCCACACCATGCGCACCCAACGTGGCGAGTGCCTCATCAAAAGCGCGCTCGGAGCGAATTTCCCAGCCGCTGGCAAAATAGAGATCATCATCGCCCTGTTCGATGAAGAGCCGACCGGCGCGTTCGTCTATCCTGAGCGCAAGACCGCCGGGCACATCATGTGCGGAAAAGCCAGCGACATCCTCGGCAAAGCGACGCCAGTCGGCGGGCTGGCGCGACTGGATGACGGCATATGCATATCCTGCGATGTCCATGGCACTCTCCTCTTGTCAGACAGGGTTCTGACAGAGGCGCGCTGCGCAGGGCTTTGATCTAGATCAAACGAAACCCCAATTTGCGTCGAATGAGAGAAATTCATCAACGCAAAGTTAGTTTTTATTCATATTTCAAGGTTGAAATGCGTATTATTGAGGCATAAATTTTCCGAAAAATCCAATCGCCGCCGAATCATGCTGCGCTGAAAGCTCCTGCCTGCGCGACAATCTTTTCTGCCTGCTTCAAATGCGGAATATCCACCATCTTGCCATCAAGGCCCACTGTCCCCGCACCGGGATTGGCCGCAAACGCCGCAATGATGCGTTCGGCATGAGCAACCTCTTCGGGAGACGGCATATAGGCCGCATTAATCCCCCCCACCTGCGCGGGATGGATGGCGAGCCGCCCGGAAAAGCCCTCGACGCGTGACGCGCGGCTCGATGCGCTCAGCCCTTCATCATCGCGGAAATCGACATAGAGCGTATCAATCGCCTGCACCCCTGCCGCGTGCGCGGCCAGCAGGCACAGCGAGCGCGCCATGCGGAAGGTGAAGAGCCATTCCCCCGAAGCATCGCGGTTGGCGCTCGCGCCCACCGCCGTCGCAAGGTCTTCTGCGCCCCATGTCAGGCCCGCAAGCCGGTCCAGCCCCGCGCCTGCAAAGCCGCCGAGATGGAAGGGCGCAACCGCAGTTTCGGTCGCGACGGGAATGACCTTGGTCGATCCTGCCTCAAGGCCGTGCGCCGCCTCGAACGCATCAAGATAGTGCGACAATTGGCGCACACAGTCCGGTCCATTGGTCTTGGGCTGGATGATACCATCGGGCGCTGCCCCCATGATGGCCGCCAAATCTTCAAGCACCAGCCCGCTGTCGAGGGGATTGACGCGCACCCAATAATGCGGGGCGCGCTGGCCGCGCGGCGTTTTTGCCACAAATTCGGCCACCATGCGGCGCGCCTCGGCCTTGCTGGCGGGCGCAACCGAATCCTCAAGATCAAGGATCACGGCGTCCGCGCCGCAACCTTCGATTTTGGAAATCTTCTTATCGCTGTCTCCCGGAATGAACAGCAGCGAGCGGAGCGGCAGCGTCATCATGCCGTCTCCTGCGGCTTCTTGCGTTGCAGGCCCGACCGCTTGCAACTTGCGACAAGTTCGTCACGCTGGTTGAACGCCTTGTGCAGGAAGGTCACGATCCCGGCATCGGGGCGTGATTTGGAGTCGCGCAGTTCAATCACTTCGGTCGTGATGCGCAGCGTATCGCCGTGATAAACGGGCTTGGGGAAGCGCACCTCATCCCAGCCGAGATTGGCGACCGCCGTCCCCAATGTCGTATCCCCCACCGAAACCCCGACCATGAGGCCCAGCGTATAAACCGAGTTGACGATGCGGGCACCGAATTCGGTGCCCTTCATATATTCCTCATCAAGGTGCAGCAGTGCCGGGTTGTGCGTCAGCGAGGTGAAAAGAACATTGTCCATCTCAGTCACTGTGCGCCTGATGGGGTGCTCAAAAAGCTGCCCCACGTGCATTTCATCAAACCACACACCCGGCATTGCCGCTTCTCCTTTATGTTAGCCGCAGATGCGACCGCGCACCTGCGCCGCCTGCGCCATGATGTTCTTCACCAGAACATCGCAGGTGGGGATGTCATGGATGAGCGCCTGGCTCTGGCCGCTCGTCCAAATGCCGCCATCAACGTCGCCGTCGCGCAGCACATTGTCACGGCCACGCTGGCCCGCCATCAATGCCTTCACGTCTTCAAAAGTCTTGGTCGGATCGCGCTGGATTTCAGCGACCTGCACCGACACTGCGTTCTTCGCCACGCGCGCGGTGTTGCGCAGCGTGCGCCCGACCAGAACGGTATCAAGCTCGCTGCCATCGACAATGGCCTGCTTCACATTCTGGTGGATTTTGGCTTCCACGGTCGCGCAGAAGCGCGTGCCCATGTTGACGCCATCAGCGCCAAGCGCGAGTGCTGCCACAAGGCTGCGCCCATCGGCCATGCCACCAGAGGCGATGATCGGCGTGTCGGGCAACGCATCGACCGTGGCGGGCAGCAGCACGATCAGCCCGACATCGTCTTCGCCCGGATGGCCCGCACATTCAAAACCATCGATACTGATAACATCGACGCCCTTGTTGACCGCAGAAACAGCATGGCGAACCGAGGTGCATTTGTGGATGACCTTAACGCCATTTTCCTTGAAGCGCGGCAGATGGTCAGTCGGCGCACGGCCTGCGGTTTCAACAATCTTCACGCCCGATGCGATGATCGCTTCGCGATAGTCATCATAGGGAATGGGGTTGATCGAGGGCAGCAGCGTCAGGTTGACGCCAAAGGGCTTGTCGGTCAGCGCCTTGGTTTTTTCGATTTCCTCCAGCAGCGCCTCGCCACTTGGGAACATATGCGCCGTAATGAAACCCAGTGCGCCTGCATTGGCAACGGCAGCAACAAGCTCACCATAGCCGACGCCGGTCATACCGCCCATGCAGATCGGCGTTTCCACCCCGAACATCTCGGTCAAACGTGTCTTGAACATATCCTCTCCTTGTTTTTCATCAGATGAAGGTGCGTGTCATATTCCTATGGTGTCGAGGCTCCTGAAGGCGCCTTGGCAATAGAGCAGCTCCGGTCGCCCGAAGCGGTTGTCGACCTGGCGGACCAACCCGGCAAAAATGCGGGGCGTGCCAAAGTCCATCGCCTGTGCGACCTCGCAAGAAAGGCTGCTGAGGCTGGTGCGCAAGGCGGGCATCGCCCTCCGGCCCGGCGCTGGTGATGAGATACACCGCCGATGCAACGCCGCGCATCGCCTGGCGGAAATCATCGATAAGGGCCGGGTCGGCCTGAAGCGCGGGATTCGCAGTCATCGCCTTTTGCGCTATCAGCGATGCAATGGCGGGTCGAGAGGAATGAAGTCACTTTCTTTCCCCACCCTGCTCCTGCCGGAATTGACGCGCCGTCAATCCGCTACGAGCTTTGAAGAAGCGAGCAAAATAGGCCGGATCCTCATAACCCAGCCGATCCGCAATCTGTTTTGACGACGCCGCCGTGTGGCGCAGATAACGCATCGCCTCCAGCAGCATCCTATCCAGAATGATGTCGCCGGGCGTTTTGCCGGCAATCGCGCGACAGGCACGCGTGAGCGTGGCGGTGGTCACAGCGAGTTCACGAGCATAGTCGGCAACCTTGCTGTGCGCGCGAAAATGCACATCCACCAGCGCCTCAAAGCTGCGTACAAGCGCAAGGCGGCGGTCCGGCCCTGAGCCATTCGCCGCGCACAGTTGCGGCGCTTCGGCGCACTCACCGGCCACGCCAAGGCTGGCGGCAAGAAGCGCCATCACAAGCGGCGGCACCGCGCCATGTTCCAGCACCATTCGCTCTGCCATATCGGCGAGCAGCCAGCCCAAACGCGCGGCGGCACGCGGCGCATCCGCCAGCGGCACGATCATGCCGTGCGGTGCGGCGTGAAAGAGATCGACATTGGGCATCGCAAGGCGCGGATCATGAAACAGTTCATTGGCGAGCGAGAGCACCCAGCCTTGCGCGCCCGGCCCAAAGTCAAAGGCATGGACGCAACTACTGGGAACGCACACGAATGTGGGCGAGACAATGTCGTTGCGCACGCCATCAAGCGTCACCGTCGCCCGGCCCTCGGTGAGCATCAGCAACTGAAAAATGCCGCGGTGCAGGTGCGGCGCGATGACCCAATCATAGAGCGCCGAGCGCGAAGGAATGTCCTCAATGTGCAAAAACTCAGGCGCAACAGCGGCGCTCGCCTCACCGTAAAGCGCATAACGCGTGATTTCATTGGGCTGAGCATCCATGCGATGCAAATTGCATCATTTGCACCAAAAGTGCAATTTCTTGTCAGAAACCTGCCTCGCCCCGCGCCTTCTCGTCTTCATATAGCAAACCAACGTCGGCTGAGCCGACATCCAATGAGGAGAGATTATGCCCCGCACCCAAGTCGCCATCATTGGCGCAGGCCCCGCCGGCCTGCTGCTCGGACATCTGCTCCGCGCCGAAGGCATTGATTGCATCGTCATCGAGCGCGTGTCGGGGGACTATGTGCTGGGCCGCATCCGTGCGGGCGTGCTGGAGCGCGTCACCACCGATCTGATGGAGCGGCTGGGCCTTGCCGGGCGCATGAACCGCGAAGGCCTGCCGCATGACGGCTTCAACCTTGCCGATGGCGAGCGCCTCATTCGCATCGACATTGCCAACCTCACCGGCCAGCAGGTGATGGTCTACGGCCAGACCGAAATCACCAAAGATCTGATGGACGCGGCGCCGGAGCGCGGGCTTGAGATCATCTACGACGCGGCGGACGTGGCGCTCCACGACATTGAGAGCGATGCGCCCTATGTCACGTTCACCAAGGACGGCCGCGCGCATCGCATCGACGCGCGCTTCATCTGCGGGTGCGACGGTTTTCACGGCCCTTCGCGCCAGGCGATCCCGGCGCGCGTCGGCACAGCCTTTGAGCTGGTCTATCCGTTCGGCTGGCTGGGTATTCTCTCAGACGTGCCGCCCTGCAACCACGAACTCATCTACGCCAATCACGCGCGCGGCTTTGCGCTCGCCTCGATGCGTTCGCACACGCGCAGCCGCTATTATATCGACGTGCCGCTGAGCGAGAAGGTCGAGGATTGGTCCGACGACCGTATCTGGGATGAACTTGCCATTCGTCTGGGGCCAGACGCCGCCGCCAGCATGACGCGCGGCCCTTCGATCGAAAAGAGCATCGCGCCGCTGCGGTCTTTCGTGTTTGAGCCGATGCAGCATGGCAGCCTGTTCCTAGCGGGCGATGCCGCGCACATCGTGCCGCCAACGGGCGCCAAGGGCCTGAACCTTGCCGCCTCCGACGTTGCCTATCTGTCCGACGCGCTGACCGGCTATTTCAAGCGCAATGCGCAGGATGGAATTGCCGGATATTCGGAAAAGGCGCTCGCAAGAGTCTGGAAATCGGAGCGTTTCAGCTGGTCACTCACCAAGCTCATGCATCGCTTCCCCGAAGATGGCGCATTTGAACGGCGCGTGCAGCTCGCTGAACTGGATTATATCGCCTCCTCCACAGCAGCGCAGAAATCGATCGCTGAAAACTATGTCGGGTTGCCGCTCTAATAGTAACAATTGATATAATTAAGTTTCAGCAGATGATCCATATCGCGTATCTGCGCCGTGTCTTGCGGTTGACCCGACCCAGTAAAGTGCGTTTATGAACATCTCGACTTTTCGGCGATCCTGCCGTGCGACAACAGAAAGAAGCGGCACAGCATGGCAATGGAGCTTTTAACGCCCAAGACGCGCGCAGCGCCACGCAAACAGCCCCGGCAAGATGATGACGGGCTTGACGATATTCGGCTCATGCCGCCGCATCTTGATGGGCTTGATGATATTCTCGGTCTGCACGTGGCGCGCGTCCACGCACTCGTCACCTTCCGGCTGGAGCGAGATCTGGCCCCGGTGCGGCTCACGCCCAAGGAGGTCTCGACGCTCTGGCTGGTCAACGCCAACCCCGGTATCCCGCAAGTGGCACTGGCCCGCTTCTTCGGCATAGAGCGTTCCTCGGTAAACGTCGTTATCAAGTCGCTGATCGAGCGCGGGCTGATCTTCCAGCAGCAGGACAGCGCAGATCGACGCGTTTATGGCCTCTACATCTCTGATGATGGCCAATTGCTGCTTGCCGAAGCCAAGCAGATCGTGGCCGAGCATGAACGCTGGCTGTGCGAACCGCTTTCCGCTGCCAAGCTTTCTGAACTGCAAAGCTCGCTGGAAGCACTTGCGCGGCTCAAGCGCGCCTGACACCTTCAACATCCGCTTTCATGTCGGAAACGAAACGCATGATCGTTAGGTATAGAAACTATTTTTGCGCACTGGCATAGTCACTGCTCCCGCAGCGCACGGCGCGCGCAAAATTGATGAAGAGAGGACAGTTTCATGGCCGATGGACCCGACCCCGCCAACAACCAGCCCCCCGGCTATGTACCCCCAAAAGTCTGGGCATGGGACAAGGAAAATGGCGGTGCCTTTGCCAGCATCAACCGCCCTGTTTCCGGCGCAACGCATGACAAGGAACTTCCTGTCGGCAAGCACCCCTTGCAACTCTACTCGATGGGCACGCCCAATGGCGTGAAAGTCACCATCATGCTTGAAGAGCTGCTCGCGCTCGGCATCACCGAAGCTGAATATGATGCGTGGATGATCCTGATTGGCGCTGGCGACCAGTTTGGCAGCGACTTTGTCGCGATCAACCCCAACTCGAAGATTCCGGCCATGGCCGACCATTCGGTCAGCCCGCCGGTCCGCCTGTTCGAGAGCGGGTCGATCCTGTTCTACCTTGCCGAAAAGTTCGGCAAGTTCCTGCCGACCGAAGTCCACAAGCGCGCTGAAACGATGAACTGGCTGATGTGGCAAATGGGGTCTGCCCCCTATGTCGGCGGCGGCCTTGGCCATTTCTTCGCCTATGCGCCGTTCAAGATGCAATATCCCATTGATCGCTTCGCGATGGAAACCAAGCGCCAGCTGCACGTGCTCGACACGCACCTTGCCCATAACCGCTATATGGTGGGCGACGAATATACGATTGCCGATATGGCGATCTGGCCCTGGTATGGCTCGATCATGCGTGAAGCCTATAATGCGCAGGAATTCCTGTCGGTGCATGAATATACCCACCTCGACCGCTGGGTGAGCGAAGTCGGCGCGCGTCCCGCCGTTATCCGCGGGCGCATGGTCAACCGCACCTTCGGCAAGCCCGAAACCCAGCTGCGCGAGCGCCACGACGCCAGCGACTTTGAAAACAACCGCGAAGACATGGTGATCGCACGCGGCGGCCAGCGCATCTGATTGCCTGCCACTGATGCAAGGCCCGGTCTGCCATGGGGCAGGCTGGGTCTTTTGCATTTCAGGAGACGGCGGGCTCCAGCAACCGGATCGTCCCCACCCTGGCATCAATTTCCGCGCGCACGCCAAGCGGCAGACTGAACTGGCTGGCCACATGGCCGAACTGCGCACCCTGAAAAACCGGGATGCCGAGCGGACGGAGATGCTGCACCAGCACTTCGGAAAGCGTGAAGCCACCATAGCCCGCATCACGCGCCACGCAGTCGGTGCATTGCCCAAAGACCACGCCCGCCAGCTTTTTGAGCACGCCTCCCAGCGCCAGCTGTGTCAACATACGGTCGATGCGATATTCAGCCTCGTTGGTATCTTCGATGAACAGGATCGCACCGGAAAAATCGGGTAGATAAGGCGTGCCCATCAGGGCTGCGAGCACACTCAGATTGCCGCCGAGCAGCGGCCCGCGCGCAACTCCCTCGCGGATCGTGCGGACGCGCCCGCTGCGCGGCACCAGCCTGTCTTCCGGCAAATCCGGGTTGCGGTAGGTTGGCGTTGCGGCATCGAAAGCAAGGCTGCGAAACGCATCCCAGCTGAACTTGTTCCACGAGCTTGATCCGTTTGGCCCATGGATCGTCGTGAAGCCTGCCTTGGCCGCAATCGCCAGATGAAGCGCGGTGATGTCGCTGAAGCCGACAAGCAGCTTGGGTGTCCGCCGGATGGCACCCCAATCGAGCAGCGGCAAGATACGCGCACAGCCCCAGCCGCCACGCACCGCGAAAATCGCCGTCACATCGGGGTCTACAAACATCGCGTTCACATCAGCAGCGCGATCCGCATCTTCCCCCGCCAGATAGCCGCTGCGCGCCAGCAAATGCTTGCCGCGCTTGGGCACCAGCTCCATGGCGCGGATGTTCTCGTCCACCAGATCGAGGTCAAAGCCGTCATCAGCAAAGCCCGCTGGCTGGATGATGCCCACCACATCACCGGGGCGCAGCCGCCTTGGCTTGCGCCACGCAGCAGGTGCCGCCGCAACACCGGGGAACGCCATGGACGCGGCCAGCGCGCCCATGGCCATCATCATGGATCGCCGATCAATCATCACCGCCCACTATCGAAAGCGCGGGACAGCTTGGCAAGAGCCCGCGTCACGCCTCGCCGCTGGCCTCCAGCATGGCGATGATGCCTGAGAAGTCGACATCGCCCTGCCCCAGCTTGGCGAATTCCTGATAAAGCTCCGCCGCGCGCGCGCCCATCGGCACGGCGGCGTTCACATGGTCTGCCGCTTCCATCGCCAGCAGCAGATCCTTGAGCATCAGGTTGGTCGCGAAGCCGCCGCGATATTCATTGTCCGCCGGGCTTTGCGGGCCAACGCCGGGCACCGGGCAATAGCTTGTCATCGACCAGCTCTGGCCAGATGCCTTGGACGAGATGTCGTAGAAGGTCTGGAGATCAAGCCCCAGCTTCTTGGCCATCACAAAGGCTTCACACGTCGCCACCATCGTCGCACCGAGGATCATGTTGTTGCAGATTTTGGCTGCCTGCCCGGCACCGCTGGCACCGGCATGGATCACGGCCTTGCCCATGGCCTGCAAGATCGGCTCGGCGTGACCAAAGGCGCTCGGCGTGCCGCCCACCATGAAGGTGAGCGTGCCTGCATTGGCGGCGGCGATCCCGCCCGAAACAGGCGCGTCAACCATTTCATAGCTGCCCAATTTGGCCGCTGCGCGCATCACTTTGCGGGCCGTTTCCACATCGATGGTCGAGCAATCGATGAGCGTGGTTCCCTGCGGGGCATGGCCAATCACATCATTTTCATAAACTTGCTCAACGATCTTGCCATTGGGCAACATCGTGACGACCGCATCCACCCCGGCAACAGCCTCACGGATGCTGTTATAGGGCACACAGCCCTTTTCCTTCGCGCGCGACAGCGCCTCCGTTGAAAGATCAAAGGCATGAACCTGATGGCCGACGCGCGCGAGGTTCGCCGCCATGCCGCCGCCCATATTGCCAAGGCCGATGAACGCGATCTTCATGGCTTACTTCCCTGTCCAGTTGCCGGGGCGCTTTTCGATGAACGCCGCCATGCCTTCCTTCTGATCCTGCGAGCCAAACAGGCCATGGAACAGCCGCCGCTCAAAAACCACGCCCTGCTGGAGCGTCGTCTCAAAGGCGGCGTTGACCATTTCCTTGCAGGCAAGAGCTGCAAGCGGTGCCATGCCCGCGATCGTCTCTGCGGTCTTGAGTGCTTCTGCCTGCAACTCGGCCAGCGGCACGACGCGCGCGACAAGGCCAGCACTTTCCGCTTCGGCTGCATCCATGTTGCGCCCGGTCAGGCACATTTCCATGGCCTTCGCCTTGCCAACGGCGCGCGTCAGGCGCTGTGATCCGCCCATGCCCGGTGTCACGGCCAGTTTGATTTCGGGCTGGCCGAACTTGGCATTGTCTGCCGCGATGATGAAATCCGCCATCATCGCCAACTCGCACCCGCCGCCCAGCGCCCAGCCCGAAACGGCGGCGATCCAGGGCTTGCGCGTTGCTGTCACCTGATCGTAACCCGCAAAGAAGTTGCTGCCATACATATCGGCAAAGGACTGCGCCGACATTTCCTTGATGTCGGCACCTGCCGCAAACGCCTTTTCAGAGCCGGTCAGAACCGCGCACCGCTGGCTGTCATCGACATCAAAAGCCGCGAAAGCCGCTTTCAGATCTGCCAGAACCTGGCTGTTGAGCGCGTTCAGCGCCTGAGGGCGGTTGAGCGTGATGAGCGTCACCGCGCCCTTTTGTTCAACGAGGATGGTCTCAAAGCTCATAGCGGTTTCCATTCTTCCTGTGCGGGCAGCGGCGCGAAGATCGCGTCGAGCAAGTCATCGGTGACGCCTTCGGGCGTCGCGGGGTTCCATTTGGGCGCATTATCCTTGTCGACGATCACCGCGCGGACGCCCTCGGTGAAGTCGGGCAGCGTCAGCACGCGGCTCGCGATGCGATATTCGATCACCATGTTGTCGGCAAAGCTGGCGGCCTTCGCGCCTTCCGCCAATTGACGCAGCGCAACCTTGCAGGTCTGCGGCGACTTGGTGTTGAGCGTGGCCAGTTCCTTTGCCGCCCAGTCGCTTCCATCGGCTCCAAGCACGGCGAGAATATCCTCATAGCGGTCCGAGGCGAACAGCCGGTCGATCTGCTCCACATTCGCCGCGATCCGCGCTGCGGGCGGAGCATCGGCATAAGAGGCGAGGATCGCATCGGCGCGCGACGGGTCTTGCGCAATCTCGGCCTTGGCTTCCGCCAGCGTCGATGCAGGCAAATAATGTGTCGCAAGGCCGATCTCGAAACATTCCGCGCCATCGAGCCGCGCACCCGTGAGCGCGAGGAACTGGCCGATGCGCCCTTGCAGGTGCGAAAGATACCAGCCGCCACCCACATCGGGGAACAGGCCAATCCCCGTTTCCGGCATGGCAAAGCGCGTATTTTCAGTCGCCACGCGGAAGGTCGCGGGCTGGCTGATGCCAACCCCGCCGCCCATGGTGATGCCATCCATGAAGGCGATCACGGGCTTGGGATAGGTGAACAGCAGATTGTTGAGCTGATATTCGTCGTGGAAGAACTTGCGGCCCGAAACGCCGCCATCGTTGATCGCCGAATTGCGCAGAAAGGCAATGTCGCCACCTGAGCAGAAGCCACGTCCTTCCGCATGGTCGATGATGACACATTCCACGGCCGGGTTGTCGCGCCACGCCAAAAGCGCCCCCGTCATGGCGTGCACCATGTCCAGCGTGAGCGCATGAATGGCCGAAGGGCGGTTGAGGCGCAGAAAGCCTGCCCGGCCTTCGATACGGTGGAGAACGTCCGTCATTGGCGCAACAAGTCCCTTCCGACAATCATTCGCATGACCTGATTGGTCCCTTCAAGGATCGAGTGGACGCGCAGATCGCGCCAGAACCGCTCGATGGGATAATCCTTCAGATAGCCGTATCCGCCAAAGAGCTGGAGCGCGTCATTGACGATCTTGGAGCCATTGTCGGTCGCGAGGCGCTTTGCCATTGCCGAAAAGCGCGATTTGTCAGGCGCGCCCGCGCTTACCTTGCACGCGGCGAGATAAAGCAACGCACGCGACGCTTCGAGGTCGGTCGCCATATCTGCAAGCATGAACTGCGTATTCTGGAAATCGGCGATCGGCTGGCCGAACTGCTGGCGCTCCCTGGTATATTTGATCGCCTCATCCAGGCAGCGTTGCGCGCCGCCCAGCGAGCAGGCACCAATGTTGAGCCGCCCGCCATCCAGCCCCGCCATCGCGAAGCGGAAACCATCGCCTTCGCCCCCCACGCGATTGGCAACGGGAACGCGGCAATCCTCAAAAATCACCTGCGCGGTGGGGGAGGCGTTCCAGCCCAGCTTCTTTTCGGGCGCACCGAAAGAAAGCCCCGGCGTGTCCTTGTCGATAACAAGGCAGGTGATACCCTTGGCCTTTTCGTCGCCTGTGCGCACCATCGCGACGTAAACGTCATTATAGCCCGCACCCGAAATGAACTGCTTGGTGCCGTTCAGCACATAATGATCGCCATCGCGCCGCGCGGTCGTTTTGAGTGCCGCCGCGTCTGAGCCTGACCCCGGCTCGGTCAGGCAATAGCTGGCGATCTTCTCCATGCTCACCAGTTGCGGCAGATAACGCGCCTTGAGGTCAACACTGCCATAAGTGTCGATCATCCATGTCGCCATGTTGTGGATCGAGACATAGGCGCTCGTCGCCGGGCAACCATAGGCCATGGCTTCCATGATGAGCGCCGCTTCCAGCCGCCCCAGCCCGATCCCGCCCGATTCCTCCGACACATAGATCGCGCCAAAGCCCAGTTCCCCGGCGGCCTTCCAGACATTGACCGGGTAGTGATGCTCCTCATCCCATTTGGCGGCAAAGGGCGTGATGTTGTCGGCGGTAAACTTCTTCGCCATATCCTGAATGGCGCGCTGGTCCTCGGTGAGATCGAACTGGTTTTCCATGATTACCCCATCGTCGGAATGAGAGGAGCGCGGCCCCCATCATCCGATCCATTATGCCCGCAGGAAAGCGGATGCTGCGCGGATGCCCCGAACATATCCATTCCCTGCGGCCTGCTCATTTCACATCCGTTGCAGCGGCAGCCGGTGCAGGTGAAGCCGCAGCTTGCGTTTCTGGCGCAACCGCAGCAGCGGTCCAGATGTCAGACACACCCGGATAGTCGCTGCGCGTCATGCTGGTGCCAAAGCAACTATAGGTCGCTTTGTTCCTGATCGTGGCTTGCGTCATGCGCTCGGCCAGCGCGGGCTGGAAGGTGGCAAGTCCATCTCTGGCTGCCGCCATATCGCGCACCAGCCCCTGCTCGATCACGCGCTTGCCATCGGCGCGCTTCATATTCACCGGCAGAATGTCGGTCAGATAAGCGATTTCACCCGGCTTCACACTGAACATCGGCGCGCCGAAGCAATTGGTTGCGCCGAGGTTGATCTTGCCCAGCCCGTCGCTATCAATCACATAGCTGCCCGGTGTCAGGCGGATGATCTGGAGTTCATAGGGCAAGGTCTTGTCGGCAGAGACGATGTCGACCGAATAGACAGTCTTATCCCCCTTCTTCTTCCAGTCGCGCGGCTGGAAGTTCAAATCGCCCTTATCCGCATCAAAACGCCGCAGGCTCATATTGCCGTGCTGATTGCCTGCGTCTGCCGATCGACGAAAGGCAATCACAATCGCGGCTTCATCGTCGCCAATCGTGATCGGCAACTTGGGATCAATCTTCTTTCCGGCAAAGAAGCTGGCGGGGGTGGCGGGCGGAACCGTCGTTTCGAAATTGCGCTCAAAGCTTGCGACCGCAGTCACCTCTCCGCTCACCTCGGCGGCGCCGACGATCATGTTGAAATAGCTTTCCTTGTCGGCATCCACCATCGCGGCGACGCGTGTCGTCTCGGCGGCGGGCAGTTCCACAAGCCGCCAGCCACGGATCATGAGGCAGGAGCGACGATTAGCACGACGCTGCTGCCCTTCGATAATCGCCGCGCCAATTGCAGCACCAATCCCCCCGCCAATCGCGCCCGCCATGGGCGAAATGGCAGGGTTGTAGAGCGAGGGATCATAATAGGTCACAGCCCCGGCGGGCGTGCGCGATCCGCGCGCAATCAGGCGACATTCCTGCCAGTCACGATCATATTCGGCCCGTGTCGCGCCCGGCTTGTTATAAAAGCGATTGTCTTTCAGGTCGCGCGATGCGTCCTTTGCGATCTCTTCTGGCGTATCCTCTACCGCTGGCACCTGCTGGGCAAAGGCAGGCAGCGACACCGCAAATGCAAGAACAGCAAACACAATTTGTTTTTTCATGCGACCCCCAAGTTGACGGTGCCGGGGCTGGTTGCCCCAGCGACACGCGTCATCACCCCATAGTCGGAATGACAAAGGCATTACCACCATCAACCGATCCATCGGGCCAACGCGCGGTGACCGTTTTGACCTTGGTCCAGAACTTAACGCCTTCCATGCCGTGCTGGTTGGTGTCGCCAAAGGCGGAACGCTTCCAGCCGCCGAAACTGTGATAGGCAACCGGCACCGGGATCGGCACATTGATGCCGACCATGCCGACATTGACGCGGGCCGCAAATTCGCGCGCGGCATGGCCATTACGCGTGAAGATGGCGACACCATTGCCATATTGATGCTTCGAGGGCAGCGCGAGCGCCTCTTCAAAATTGGCGGCGCGCACAATCTGGAGAACAGGGCCGAAAATCTCTTCCTTGTAGGATGACATATCGGTCGTCACATGATCGAACAGCGTCGGGCCTACAAAAAAGCCGTTTTCATGCCCCTGAAGCGTGAAGCCGCGCCCATCAACGACAAGCTCCGCACCTTCTTCAACGCACTTGGAAATCCAGCCTTCCACCTTTTCCTTATGCGCCTGCGTGACCACGGGGCCGTAATGCGCTTCAGGATCGGTCGAAATGCCGACGCGCAGGGCCTCGATGGCCGGAATAAGCTTTGCCTTCAGGCGCTCCGCCGTGTCATCCCCCACCGGCACGACAACCGGCAGCGCCATGCAGCGTTCCCCCGCCGAACCAAAGGCGGCCCCGGCAAGATCATTCACCACCTGATCGAGATCGGCATCGGGCATGACGATGCCGTGGTTCTTGGCACCGCCCATCGCCTGCACGCGCTTTCCGGCCGCAACGCCGCGCTGATAGACGTAGTGCGCAATATCTGACGAGCCGACAAAGCTGACGGCGCTGATCGCCGGGTGATCGAGAATGGCGTCAACCATTTCCTTGTCACCATGCACGACCTGCAAAATGCCTTCAGGCGCGCCCGCCTCCAGCATCAATTCGGCCAGCCGCACCGGCACCGAGGGATCACGCTCTGACGGCTTGATGATGAAGGCGTTGCCCACCGCAATCGCCACGCCGAACATCCACATCGGGATCATGCCGGGGAAGTTGAAGGGCGTGATGCCAGCACCGATGCCCAACGGCTGGCGCATCGAATAAACGTCGATGCCGGGGCCAGCGCCCTGCGTATATTCCCCCTTCAGGACGTGCGGGATGCCGCAGCAAAACTCGATAACTTCAAGCCCGCGCTGAATATCGCCCCTGGAATCGGCGATGACCTTGCCATGCTCTGCCGAGAGCATATGCGCGAGTTCATCCATGTTCGCTTCAACAAGGCGCTTGAACTCAAACATCACGCGCGCGCGACGCTGCGGGTTGGTTGCGGCCCAACCGGGCTGGGCTGCCAGAGCGGCCTGCACAGCGCGCTCCAGAACGGCCTGATCGCCGAGCGCAACCTGCGCCTGCACACCACCGTTATTGGGATCGAACACATCGCCAAGGCGCTTTGCGGCACCCCCTGATCCACCCACGATGAAATGATCGATTTGCCGCATGACAGACTCTCCTGAAAACAAATTTGGGCAAGCCTAGGCCATTCGTTCTTGCATGAGAACGGCCAATTCCGCAAAGCAGCACTGCATTTTTGCAGGATAATGGCGATGCATAACTGGGATGACCTGCGTTTCTTCCTCGCCGTCGCGCGGGGCCGCACGTTGACGGCGGCGGGCGCGATGCTGAAGGTGGATGCAACCACGGTCGGCCGCCGGATCGAGCGGCTGGCGAATACGCTCAACAGCAATTTGTTTGAGGCGGGCGCTGGCGGGCTACACCTGACACCGGGCGGGGAAAAGCTGCTGGCCTATGCCGAAGAGATAGAACGCAGCGCGCTTGCCGCGCATGACCGCATCTCCGGCGAGCGCAGCAGGCTCACGGGCACGGTGCGGCTCAGCCTGTCAGAAGGCTTTGCGACATGGATGGTTGCCCGCCATTTGCCCGCCTTTCAGGCGCTCCACCCGGAAATCCGTCTGGAGATCGTCACCACCAACGGCTTCCTCAACCCCTCCAAGCGCGAGGCGGACCTGGCCGTGCTGCTGGGCCGCCCGCAACATGGGCGGCTCGTGGCGCAAAAGCTCACCGACTATCATCTGGGCCTTTATGCCGCGCGTGACTATGTGGCGGCGCACGGCGCGCCCGCTGACCCGGCCGCGCTCTCCTCGCATCCGCTTATCGGCTATATCCCGGACTTCATCTATGCGGAGGAACTGCGCTATCTCGACGACATCCGCGAGGGGCTGGCCCCGCATTTCAGCAGTTCGAGCATCAACACTCAGCTTGCGATGACGCGGGCGGGGGCGGGCATTTCGGTGTTGCCCCATTTTATCGGTCGGCAGGATGCGCAGCTTGTGCCGCTTCTCGCAAACGAGGTGCAGATCACGCGCTCCTTCTGGACGACGGTGCATCATGATCTGCAACGCGTGGCCCGCGTCCGCGCTGTCGTCGACTGGCTCAACGAGACGGTGACGCGCGACGCGAAGCTGCTGGTTTAGAATAACGAGCTTCAAACCCGCACCGTTCGCCCCACCCGTCATGCCAGCCCCACTGTCATGCCAGCGAAGGCTGGCATCTCATGCACCCAACCGGCGAGACCCCAGCCTGCGCTGGGGTGACGGGGAAGCGGACGGCGGAGAGATCATGGCCCAAAGCCTCCCCCACCGTCATGCCAGCGCCACCCGTCATGCCAGCGCAGGCTGGCATCTCGCAGATCCGAATCCCAGCCCATGCCCTTTGTGTTAAATTCAGCGCGGCGGCATCCGAATGGCGCCGTCGAGCCGGAGGTTCTGGCCGTTGAAATAGCTGTTGCGGACCAACTCCAGAATAAGGCTCGCAAACTCCTCCGGCTTGCCGAGCCGCTTGGGGAAGGGAACCGATGCCGCAAGCTGCTCATACATGGCGGGCATCCGCTCCTTCATCGCCAGCATCGGCGGGGTCGCAAAGATGCCGGGCATGACCGAGTTGACGCGGATGCCCAGTTCCATCAGGTCGCGCGCCATCGGCAACACAAGACCGTTTACGCCCGCCTTGCACGATCCATAGGCGACCTGACCGATCTGCGCGTCCTGCGCTGCGGCGGAGGCGGTGAGCGTAATCACGCCGCGCTCACCATCTTCCAGCGGCTCAAGGTTCGCCATGCCCAGCGCGGAGATAGACGCGATGCGATAGCTCGCCACGAGGATGCCCTCTGCCGAAAACGCGTAATCCTCGGTTGAAAGCCGGGTATAGGCTTGCTTTTCCTTGTTCCAGCCAACCGTCTTGCCGCGCCGTGAAATCTGCGCGCAATGCACCGTCACGCGTTCTTGGCCATGTGCGGCGCGCGCCTTTTCAAACCCGGCGAGGACGCTGTCCTCACTCGTCACATCAACGTTGCAGAAAACGCCGCCAATCGCCTGCGCAATGGCCTCGCCCTTCTCGGCGTTCACATCGAAAATGGCGACCTTCATTCCGGCGGCGGCCAGTGCCTCGGCGCTGGCCTTGCCCAGACCAGACGAACCACCCGTGACGATGGCAGCGGTTGTTGTGTCGAACTTCATGCATCTTCTCCCACTTTATCCATCCCCGCTAGCGCGAAGCATCGCGTCTTGCCAATGGCGGCCTTCGCCCCCTAGGCATTTTGGAAAGCACACGCGGCGCGATGCCGACAAAAGGCTTGAAGGAGAGGCAGAATGAACATCGACCCGTTGTTTGATTTCACCGGCAAAACCGTGCTGGTAACAGGCGGCAGCCGGGGGCTGGGGTATCAGATGGTCAAGGCGTTCGCTGCGCGCGGGGCAGACATCATCATCTCCAGCCGCAAGCTTGAAGCTTGCGAAGCCGTAGCGGAAGACGTCCGCGCCATGGGCCGCCGCGCCTTCGCCTTTTCGGCCCATGCCGGCAAATGGGCAGAGTGCGATGCGCTGATCGAAGCCGCCTATGCCGAATTTGGCCGGCTCGACATTCTCGTCAACAATGCGGGGATGTCTCCGGCCTGTCCCAGCCATGAAATGCCCGAATCGCTGTTCGATTCGGTGATGAACCTCAACTTCAAGGGGCCCTTCCGGCTGGCGACGCAGATTGGCCATCGCATGGCGGAGGGGGATGGCGGCGCGATCCTCAACATCAGTTCGATCGCCTCGCTCCAGTCGATGCCGGGGGTGGTGCCCTATGCAGGGGCCAAGGCGGCGCTCAACGCGATGACCGTGTCTCTCGCGCGCGAATACGCCCCAAAAGTGCGCATCAACACGATCTGCGCAGGCCCCTTCCTCACCGACATCGCCGAAGCCTGGGATGAGGAACGCCGCGAAACGCAACCCGTGGCACTTGGCCGCCCCGGCCGCCCCGAAGAGATTGTGACCGCAGCACTCATGCTCACCAGCCCCGCATCCTCCTACACCACGGGCGCGCTCATCAGCGTGGATGGAGGCCCGCGCTAGGCCGTTCGGCGCTCTCCACCCGCCATATCCACGCCTCTCTCATGCCAGCGCCACCTGTCATGCCAGTCCCCACACGTCATGCCCTCGTCCACCCGTCATGCCAGCGAAGGCTGGCATCCCGTGCACCCGCCCCACCAAGACCCCAGCCTTCGCTGGGGTGACGATAACGGCGCTGAGGTGACGACCGTGGCGCCAGGGTGACGATGTGTGGAGGCTGGGCACCAAAGCCCTGCGGCCATGCGTAGCCTCAGGGCTTTGCAAGCACACCGGAACAACGAACAGATTTCAAAAGGGGAAAATGGTGGGCGTGGCAAGGATTGAACTTGCGACCCCTGCGATGTCAACACAGTGCTCTACCACTGAGCTACACGCCCACACTTATTTTCAGAGCGGTTTCCGGTGCCGATTGAATCGGCGGAAACCGTCGGGGTCCGGGGCCAATAGCGATGCCGGGTGCGTCTGGCAAGGGCTATTGAAAGAGATTGCTCAATAGCCTTCCGATGTGGCGGTGCCGAACTGAAATGTGCGATCCACCTCTGCCACAAGGTCTTTGAGGTGGAAGGGCTTGGACAGCACTTTTGCGCTTGGCATGGCCTGCCCGGCCTTGAGCGACACCGCCGAAAAGCCGGTGATGAACATCACGCGCATATCGGGGTGAATGAGCGTCACTTTCTGCGCCAGCTCAATGCCATCCATTTCCGGCATCACAATATCTGTCAGCAGAAGATCGAAATTTTCGCCCGCCTCAACGCGCGCCAGCGCGTGCGTGCCACGATCAACCGAAGTCACCTCATAGCCCGCCCGTTCGAGCGCACGTGCCAGATACTGGCGCATGACATCATCGTCTTCTGCAAGCAGGATGTGAATCATTCGGGTCCTCGTGTCTTACGGGTGCGGCTCACCTGTATCGCGCTTGGCAGCATATTTAACCGCAACCCCTTAATATTTTAGACAAGTTGCCGCCAATCCAGAAGGGATTGCCTATCAATCCGTGCATTGCAATGGCGTGAGCCAACCCATACAAATCTTTAATGAACGCGCCCTTTGAGCGGATCGGCCCGGCAACGCCCAGATGGCCTGTCATTCTGTCGGTTCCCCATGCCGGGCGCGCTTATCCCGCAGGGCTTGCTGATGATTGCCGCTTTCCCGCGCACCGCCTGCTGACGCTGGAAGATCGCCATGCAGACCTGCTGGCCGAAGAGGCGTGGCGACAGGGCTTTACCGGGCTTGTTGCACATACGCCGCGTGCGATGATCGATCTGAACCGCGCCGAGCAGGATATGGACCCCGGAATGTTGACGGCACCGCTCCCGCGCCCCGCCCTCCTTTCAGCAAAGGCGCGCGGCGGGCTGGGGCTGGTGCCGCGCCGCACGGCGGGGCTTGGCGAATTGTGGCGCAGGCGCTTCTCGCCCGACGAGATTGAGGCGCGGATCGAACAGCATCATCGCCCTTATCACACCGCCCTTTCCGCCCTGCTGGAAGCCGCCCACAGGCACTTTGGCGCGGCGCTGCTGCTCGACATCCACTCCATGCCACCCTTGCCGCATGACAGCCTGGGCGGGCCGCCGCAAATTGTGATCGGCGACAGATTCGGGCGAACGGCGGCCAGCCATTTGTCTGAAATTGCGGGCAGTGCGGCGGCGGCAACGGGGCTTCGCATAGCCTTCAACGCGCCTTATGCGGGCGGGCATATTCTGGATCGTCACGCAGTCCCGGCACGCGGCATCCACGCGCTCCAGATCGAGATTGACCGGCGTCTCTACCTCGACCGCGACCTCGCTCACCCGGCACCCGGTGTGCAGGCCATGGCACAGCTTGTGGCGCAAATTGCCGAGGCGCTTTCCCAAACCCTGCGCGGCACGGCCCTGCCCATCGCGGCGGAATGAATCGCACCACATAAAAAAACCACCCAGTGCAAGCACTGGGTGGCCAAGGTTCAGGGAGGAAACGCACCCCAAGAGGTGCGCTGAGGAGCGACGCGAAAGGGGGGACACGCGTCACCGCTCAAGACGAATGTAGGACCGCGACAAGTCGCTTTCAAGAAAAAGTCAGGCCGACCGCTCCTTTTGGGAGCGACCGGCCTCACGTTTTCTATTCGGCGAAAAAATTCGCCGAAATATCAGATTGTTATGAGCAATCACCCCTGCTGGTCAGTGGCAACCTTGCCCTGCAACATCTGGCGACCAAAGACTTCGCGCATCAGCGAAAGTGACATCATGTGCGCATAGACGAGCGGCAGGAAGCCTGACTGATTCATTTTGCGGAGCTGATCGCCACGCATTTCGCGCAGCTTTTCTTCGTTCACCATCTGGAAGCCACGATAGATGAAGGGCGGCTTATCGGGATCGGGCTGAATGGTCATTTCGCCGTCCATCAGCAGGCCGCTTTCAACCAGCTCGTTCATAAAGGCCTGCGTGCGCTGCCCCGCCTGTTCAAACTGCTCGCAGAAGGTGAGAATCTGCTTGGTCGCTTCGGTTGGCTGGCCATCTTCAAACAGCGCATCCCCTTCATCAAAGGCGCCAATGGCACCTGCCGTCGGGTCAAAGCAGACCGAAAGTTCATCGCTATCATCGCGCAGCTTGGCGAGCATGAAGGGGTAGCGGCGCACATAAGCGGGCACATAGACCTGCTCGGAGAAACGGCCATCTTCGCCCATGAAAACGTTGACGCCTTCATTCAGGCCCATCAGCGCCAGGGGAACGGGGTTTTCGCCCGCGGTGAAGATGATCGGAAAGTTGCGCTGGGCCGCTGAAAACTCGTCAACGGTAATCGGCACGGCGTGCTGCTCTGCAAGCCAGGGCGCGCTTTCAATCGGGCGCGCCTTCCAGCTGGCGTGGTCAACCGAAGAAAGCGGGGTGAGATCCTTGAAAAACAAGGGAAGTGCATTTTGCGGCGCGCTGGCCATGAATAATCTCCTGCAACCGAATAGGCGTTCTGGCTGGCCTTGGCTCCTATGGCCACGCGGTTGCAAGCGCAAGTGGGAAGGGGCCAAAACCCCTTCCCATTTGGGGATATTACGCCGCCTTCCAGCGCCCGGCGACTTCTGCCACGCGCACGCCAAAAAGGCGCGCGGTTTCAAGATCCCCCTTGCCCGGCGCCTGTTCAGCAGAGGCATCGGAAGGCGAGATGGCCATTGCGCCGCCAAAGCCTGCCGTCCAGTTCACATCATCCGGGCCATGCGCCAGCGTGTTGGACGGCATCATGCCCGTGCCAGCCCAAATCTGGCCGTGCTGCTGCGAGAGCGTCCAGAAATAGAGGATGGTCGCAAACTTATCGCCATTGACCGAGGCCGAGTTGGTAAAGCCTGCGCCGATCTTGTCTTTCCACTGGCCGGCAAACCAGCGACGCGACGAGGCATCTGCGAATTTTTTGAATTGCCAGGCCGGCCCGCCCATATAGGTCGGGCTGCCATAGATGATGGCGTCCGCCGCATCGAGATTGGCCCAATCCTCGTCGGCAAGGTTGCCTTCGCTGTCGATGGCGATCAACGTCGCGTCAACATCCGCAACGCCTGCCGCGCCCGCCAGCACCGCCTGGGCCTGCTTCGCCGTATGGCCATATCCGCTGAAATAGACGATCGCAACTTTGGTCATGTCTTGCTCCTTCAAATGACACTTGAGTGAAAAAAATCACGCCTCAGGCGGCTTGTGCGCGGCCAAAGGCGTAGGCGTCCATTCTGAGCACGCTGTAGGTCGTGCTGCTGTGGAGATGTTCGGCAACCGCCCCCTCACCCGCAGCACCAAGCGCGACGAATAATGGCAGCAGATGCTCTTCGGTCGGGTGGTTGCGCCGCGCATTGGGCGCTTGCTCCCGATAAGAAAGAAGATCGCAGGTCGCACCGCGCATGATCACGCGGTCCATCCAGTTGGCAAAGCTCGTCACCCAGACCGGCTCCTGGGGCGGAAGCGGCGTGCGGAAGCTGGAAAGATCATGCGTGAAGCTGCCACTCGCCATCACGAGAACGCCCTGCTCCGTCAACGGCTGCAACGCGCGGCCCAGCGCATAGTGATGCCCCGGCCCCAGATGTGACTGAACCGAAAGTTGCACCACCGGAATGTCCGCCTCTGGCCAGGCGAGCATCAGTGGCACCCAGGCGCCATGATCCAGCCCGCGCTCACCATCGATGCGGATGGGAAGCCCGGCATCCGCCACGAGATGCGCAACGTCGTTCGCAAGATCAGGAGAGCCTGGCGCGGGATAAGCGAGATCATAGAGCGGGGCAGGAAAGCCGTAGAAATCATGGATGGTCGCATTGCGCTCAACCGCGTTGACCATCGGCATCTGCGTTTCCCAATGCGCCGAAATGGCAAGGATGGCGCTGGGGCGCGCCATCGTTGCTCCCAGTCCCTCCAGAAAATGCCGGGCGGCCACATCCTCAAAAGGGAGCGTCGGCGCACCATGAGAAAGGAAAATCGGACGAAGCATAGTGAAGACCCCTGCTGTGTGCACACCGGATAGCGTTCATTTATTACGCATGAAATTCCCTGAAATTGACTATCCGCCATGCATTTTTGTATAGATGATGCATGGATTGGGATAACCTTCGCACATTTCTGGCCATCGCCCGCCACGGCACCCTGTCCGGCGCGGCCCGTGCATTGGGCGTAACCCAGCCCACCATGGGGCGGCGGCTCGCCGCCATGGAAAAGCGGACCGGTGCGCGCCTGCTCCAGCGCTTTCCCGGCCATTATGCGCTGACACCGCTGGGTGAAGTCGTGCTGGGCAATGCGGAGCGGATCGAGGCCGAAGCGTTGGCGGCGGAACGGACGATTTCAGGACGCGACGTGGCACTCGAAGGCGTGGTGCGCGTCACCACGGTCGATACACTGGCTGATCGTATATTGACGCCCGCAATCGCGGCCATGCAATGCACGCATCCCGGCATCACGGTAGAGCTCGCGCCAGACACCCGCCAACTGAGCCTTTCCAAGCGGGAGGCCGACATTGCCGTGCGTGTCACGCGCTTTGACGGGCACGAGATATTCGCCCGCAAGATCGGCGAACTGGCCATCGGCCTTTATGCCTCCAGAGCCTATCTGAAACGCTGGGGCCGCAAAGGCCCGCCCAAACTCGTCATGGTGCTCGACGATCAGATGCACTTGCCTGAAATGAAGTGGCTGCGCGAAGCCTACCCGGAAGGCACTGCCGCCATCCGCTCCAACAGCCGCGACGTGCATCTGGGTCGTGTCCGTCAATGTGGTGTAAATTCGGGTTTGGCCAGCGGGCGGCATTT
>CALMVA010000040.1 GCA_937873035.1 uncultured Sphingomonadaceae bacterium
AGGCTGGCATCTCAGCGCGCCCAACCCATGAGACCCCAGCCTGCGCTGGGATGACCATGGAGGGACCGGCGGGCGAAAATCCTCCAACCCGTCACGCCCCCGCCAACCTGCCCCAACCCGTCATGCCAGCGCAGGCTGGCATCTCAGCGCGCCCAACCCATGAGACCCCAGCCTGCGCTGGGATGACGTAAACTTGGGTGACATGATGGGGGGTGATGTGAACTGGGGTGACGGGTTGGGGAACGCGCG
Organism: uncultured Sphingomonadaceae bacterium; assembly: GCA_937873035.1. Classification (GTDB taxonomy): domain Bacteria; phylum Pseudomonadota; class Alphaproteobacteria; order Sphingomonadales; family Sphingomonadaceae; genus Aquisediminimonas. Next base: position 250 of record CALMVA010000040.1, read on the forward strand.
CCCGCCCGCATCCGCGATTGTCCGCCGCGACGGGATGGCGTAACGACGAATGCGTTAGTTGAAGGAGGTCCGAGTGAAGCTGTCCTACGATGCCATCTGGCAGGACATGGTGGCGATGATGAAGGCGCATATAGAGATCATCCTCGTGGTGGCGGGCGTCTTTCTGTTTCTGCCGATGCTCGCCCAGTCCTTCTATCTGCCGCCGCCGGTGATGGAGCGGTTTGACCTGCCGTCGATGCAGGCGCTGGTCGCTTATTATCAGGACAATATTCTGTCGTTGCTGGGCCTGCGGCTGGTGACGCTGCTGGGCGCGGGCACACTGCTTGCGCTCTTCCTCTCGCCCGATCGCCCGACTGTGGGCGGCGCGATTGCCTATGCCGGGCGGATGCTCGCCAGCCTCTTCTTCCTCACGCTTGTCACCCAATTCATGATGATGGGCGGGCTTGCGCTCTTCATCCTGCCGGGCATCTACATCGCGGCGCGCACAAGTGTTAGCGATGCCGCGATGATCGCCGAAGGCCGGGCAAACCCCTTTGCCGCGGTCGCCCGCAGCTTTGAATTGACGCGCGGCATTGGCTGGCAGATTTTTGGCCTTGTCGCCATCATCTGGACGGTGATGTGGATCGCGTCTTCGGCGATAGTGGCCGTGGTGGGCATCGCTGCGCACCTGCTCTTGCCGGAGGAAGGAGCCGCGATTGCGCGCGCCACGCTGATGGCGATCAGCCCCACCGCCATTCCGCTTGCCTTTGTGCTGCTGTCAGCCGCGCTTTACCGCCAGCTCTCTTACGCCAGAAGCGGGATCTGAGGCGCGGTCTCGCGCGGCAACAGGCCCAGCACACGCGGATCGGGGAATATTTCAACCGCGCGGGCAAAGGGCGTGAAGCCAGAGCGGATGTAAAAACCCAGCGCAGACGGCCCGTCAAGCGTGCAGGTGTGCACCCAGACGCGCTCAACGCCGGGTCGCCATGCCGCCGCCAGCGTCTGCGCCATCATCCAGCGGCCATAGCCCTTTCCGCCAAGCTCTGGCACCAGCCCGAAAAAGGAAATCTCGCATTGGGCCTTGTGGCGAAAATCAAGCTCCACAATGCCGACCTCAATGCCCGCACGGTCGCACACTGCCCATATATTCACGCGGTCATCGTGAATGATTTCAAGCAGTTCACGCTCATCCATCGCAAGCCGTGAAAACCACAGCCATGGCGCGCCCACCCGCTCGAACAAGGCGCGATATTTGGCGGCCGCGGGCATTTTCCAGCGCATCAGCGAGAGCGGCGCCATGGGCATGGGCGCAGGCTTTGGCCGCGCCCGCATTTCCAGCGAGGTGACGATGGTCGCCACCTTGCCGGCGTCAACGGGCGTCAGGCCCATTTGGCCTCAGGCGGCAGACTCATCAAAATAGCGTCGATATTGCCCCCCGTTTTGAGGCCGAACAGCGTGCCGCGATCATAGACGAGGTTGAACTCGGCATAGCGACCGCGCCAGACGAGCTGCTGCTCTTTTTCCGCCGCGCTGAAGCCCAGCCCCATGCGACGACGCACGATCCGGGGAAAGACATCGAGAAACGCCTCGCCCACCGCGCGGGTAAAGGCAAAATTCGCCGCGAAATCACCTTCAAGATGATCGTAGAAAATGCCACCCACGCCGCGATGCACGTTGCGGTGGGGAATCCAGAAATAATCATCCGCCCATTTTTTATAGCGGTCATAATAGTCCGCGCCGTGCGGATCACAGGCCGCTTTGAGGCGACCATGAAAATCCGCCGTATCCTCTTCATAGGGAAGAGGCGGGTTAAGGTCTGCCCCGCCGCCAAACCACCGCTTCTGCGTAACAAGGAAGCGCGTGTTCATGTGCACGGCGGGCACGTGCGGGTTCGCCATGTGCGCGACCAGGCTGATGCCGGTTGCAAAGAAATTGGGGTTCTCGCCCGCACCATGAATGGTCTTGGAGAATTCCTCTGAAAAAGCGCCACCCACGGTGGAAACATTGACGCCCGCCTTCTCAAAGACCTTGCCCTTGATAAGCCCGCGCACGCCGCCGCCGCCCCTGGCCTCTGCATCATCATCGCGGTTCCATGGCGTATATTCAAAGCGGGCATCGCTTCCCGCCTCGCGCTCGATCGCCTCAAACTCAGCACAGATTCGGTTGCGCAGCTCTTCAAACCATGCACGCGCGGCCTGTTGCTGGTCATCAAGGGCGAAGGGGACGTTGGGAATGTTCATCCCCGCGCCTTTAGTCAGGCAGGGGCGGAAAGCCAAGCGCCTCAGCCCTTGGGCAGTGCCCCTGTCTGGCGCAACGCTTCGAACATGGCGATGCCGGTTGCGACCGAGATGTTGAAGGAGCGCAAGCCCGCCGCCATCGGAATTCGGATGGCGGCATCGCATTGGGCGCGCACGTCATCGGGCACGCCCGCGCTCTCCTGCCCCATCAGCAGCGTATCATCGGGGGAAAAGGAAAACTGGTCGATTGGCACGCTCGCCTTGCTCGACATCAGCACCAGACGCCCAGCCGCCGCCCTGAAGCTTGCCCAATCGGCATGGCGCGCGATGACGACACGCTCGGCATAATCCATGCCGGAGCGACGCAGCTTCTTGTCTGAAAAGGCAAAACCGCAGGGATCAATAATATCGACCGGCACATCAAGGCAGGCCGCAAGGCGCAATATCGCGCCAACATTCCCGGCGATCTCCGGCTGGTAAAGGGCAATCCGCATCGCCTGCCGATAGGCGAATGGCAGGCCGTGCCGCAAGGGCGCGGATTTCGTATTTGCAACTATGCCCAACATCGCTATCAGGCGCGGGAATCTTAAGGTTCTGGGGGGTGAAGTCCTAATTTTCCGTGGTTTGCCAAAAAGGCCACGGCCAAGAGGGGCGGAACTCGAATCAGGGATAAGTGGAAAGCATGGCAAGTTTGACGGAAGACAGCGCAACCGCTGACGTGGATCAGGGCGGCGTTCGTCGTCGCGACTTCATCAACGTCGCAGCGGCAAGTTTCGCGGGTGTCGGCGCAGTGTCGGTCGCCCTCCCTCTCATCAATCAGATGAACCCGTCGGCAGACGTGCTCGCTGAAGCATCGACCGAGGTCGATCTCTCGGCGATCCAGCCCGGCCAGTCCATCAAGACGATGTTCCGCAAGCAGCCGCTTTTCGTGCGTCACCTGACGCCTGCTGAAATCGCGTCTGCCGAAGCGGTTTCGCTTTCGGATCTGCGTGACCCGCAGTCGCTGGAAGAGCGCACCAAGCCGGGCAAGACGCAGTGGCTCGTCACCATGGGCGTCTGCACCCATCTGGGCTGCGTGCCGCTGGGCGCGTCGTCGGGCGAAGTCAAGGGTGAGTTTGGCGGCTATTTCTGCCCCTGCCACGGCTCGTCATACGACACCGCCGCGCGCATCCGTAAGGGCCCGGCCCCCAAGAACCTGGAGGTGCCGCCTTATGAGTTCACCTCTGACACTGTCATCAAAGTCGGCTGAGGATAGGATCTATGAGTTTTCCTTGGGCAAAAGAATATAAGCCGTCCAACCCGTTCATGCGGTATATGGACGAGAAGCTGCCTCTGCCGCGCTTCGTTTATAACGCCATCGGGGCCGGTTATCCGGTTCCCCGCAACCTGAACTATTTCTGGAACTTCGGCGTGCTGGCCGGCGTGGCGCTGGTGTGCCAGCTCGTCACCGGCATCATCCTTGCGATGCACTTCGCCGCTGAATCCGGCGTCGCCTTCTCGTCGGTCGAGCATATCATGCGCGACGTGAACGCGGGCTGGTTCCTGCGCTATGCGCACGCCAACGGCGCGTCGATGTTCTTCATCGTGGTCTATATCCACATCTTCCGCGGCCTGTTCTACGGCTCATACAAGCCGCCGCGGGAAATGGTGTGGCATCTTGGCCTCGTCATCTTCCTTCTCATGATGGCGACCGCCTTCATGGGCTATGTGCTTCCCTGGGGCCAGATGAGCTTCTGGGGTGCCAAGGTCATCACCGGCCTGTTCGGCGCCATTCCGCTGGTCGGCACGCCGATCCAGACGTGGCTGCTGGGTGGTTTCGCGCCCGACAACGCCGCGCTGAACCGCTTCTTCTCGCTCCACTATCTCCTGCCCTTCGTCATTCTGGGTGTCATCGTCCTGCACATCTGGGCGCTGCACATCCCCGGTTCGTCGAACCCGACGGGCGTCGAGGTGAAGGACGAGCAGGATACGGTTCCGTTCCACCCCTATTACACGGCCAAGGACGGCGTCGGCGTTGCCGCCTTCTTCCTTGTGTTCGCGACATTGCTGTTCTTCGCGCCCAACTTCCTGGGCGAGCCGGACAACTACATCCCCGCAAACCCGCTGGCGACCCCGGCCAACATCGTCCCTGAATGGTATTTCTGGCCGTTCTACGCGATCCTGCGTGCCTTCACCGTGGACTTCTGGTTCATCCCGGCGAAGCTCCTGGGCGTGCTGGCGATGTTCGCTTCGATCCTGCTGCTGTTCTTCCTGCCCTGGCTGGATACGTCGGCAGTGCGTTCGGGCCATTATCGCCCGCTGTTCCGCAAGTTCTTCTGGTATGGCCTTGGCCCCTGCATTGTCATTCTCGGCTATTGCGGCGGCTCGCACGCAACCGATGGTGTCGTGCTCGTCAGCCAGATCGCCGCAGCCTATTACTTCGCGCACTTCCTGATTATCCTGCCGATCGTGGCACGGATCGAAACGCCGAAGCCGCTGCCGACCTCCATCACCGAAGCCGTGCTCGCCAAGTCGGGCGCATCGCTTCAGCCTGCCGAATAAGGACCAAATCGACATGATCCGCATTGGTGCATTTCTTGTTGGGCTGTTCTTCTCCGGCTGGCTGATCGTTTCGGCCGGAATGGGCGCCTATACCTACGTCACCGTGCCTGCGGCCCCGACCGCAGAGCACGAATTCCACAAGCTTCCGGGCAAGGTGGACTTCTCGTTCAACGGCCCCGTTGGCCATTATGACCGTGCCCAGCTTCAGCGTGGGCTTCAGGTCTATCGTGAAGTCTGCTCGGCGTGCCACAGCCTGAAATATGTCTCGTTCCGCGACTTCAAGGATCTGGGCTATTCCGAAGGTCAGGTGAAGGCGATTGCCCAAAACTGGCCGGCTGAAACGCCGTCGATCAACCCGGAAACGGGGGAAGCGACGACGCGCAAGCCGCAGCCGCAGGACAAGATCCCCTCGCCCTATCCGAACGATGTCGCCGCGCGCGCTGCCAACAACAACGCAGCTCCGCCAGACCTCTCGCTGATGACCAAGGCGCGTCACGACGGCTCGAACTACGTCCATGCGCTGCTGACGGGCTATCAGAACCCGCCGGCCGAGCTGAAGAAGCACTTCCCGGATTCGATGCCGGGCAAGACCACGCACTTCAACCCGTATTTCGCCAACCTCAACCTCGCCATGCCGGCGCCGCTGACGACCGATGGTCAGGTGACTTATGCCGATGGCAACCCCAAGCCGACGGTTGACCAGATGGCGAAGGACGTTTCGGCCTTCCTCACCTGGACGGCGGAACCGAAGCTTGAACAGCGCAAGCGCGCGGGCATTGCGGCCGTGATCTTCCTGCTGATCTTCTTCGGCCTGTGCATCGGCGCCTACAAGAATGTGTGGGCCGACAAGAAGGGCGTCGCCTGAAAGTGACGCCCGCGCTTCGGGGCTAAACCGGAAGCCCGCCTTGCCGTTACACGAACCAAAGGTTCCGTAACGGATATAAAGGTGGGCTCCATGGCCGAAGCGAACATTGAATATGATTACAGCGCAATCGCGCGGACGGCCCGGCAAGCACAGCGCATCGCGCAGAGCTGCCGGGCCGTTCTTTCATCCCAGCGCATCCCCCACCGCGAAGTCACCATAAGGGACGCCTCGCAATTTGGCCTTGGCGGCCGTGGCGCGATGCTCATCCCCGGCGAAACGCTGCGGGTCTTTATCGACAATATCGGCGATTTTGACGCCACCGTGCGCTGGGCGAGCGGCGACAGCTTTGGCCTTCACCTCGCCCGTGAGATTGATCCTGACGCGCTGCTGATGGTGAATGAAATCGGCCAGCAGGACGAGCGCGCAGCCTTTGACGAAGATGCCGTTTTCGAAGCGAATGTGGCGCTGATGGCCCAGTGGCAGGGCCGCGCCTAGAGCAGGATCGGATCAAGAATAAACGCCTGATCCACGCCCCTTGCGGAAGCGCCATACGCATCCACATCACGCGATCAGGCTCTGCGAGTTTCGGCTCCGGGCATATGTGTTCCCCCTTGAACGCCCGGAGCCGATCCCCCCTTCCCCATCCATCATGCCAGCGAAGGCTGGCATCTCCCGTGCCCAACCCATGAGACCCCAGCCTGCGCTGGGGTGACGATGGAGGGAATGTCAGGAACTTCCCCACCCGTCATGCCAGCGAAGGCTGGCATCTCCCGTGCCCAACCCATGAGACCCCAGCCTGCGCCGGGGTGACGGTGGCGGGGTTCACGCAGAGGCGCGAGGGGCTGGAAGCGTTAAACCGTCAGAGTGACGCGCAGGGCGGAGCAAGCGCACGGCTCACATCCGTTACGGACCAAATTGCCCGGCGGTTAACCGCTAAAATGGATTTGCGAACCGCGCCATTATGGTTAGGTCACGCATACAGGCCAAAGGCTTACAGCCTGCGCAAAAAGATAATTCCTGTCCACGCGTTACCGGCGCTCACACGCAAGAAGCGGGAGCGGCCAATAATAATAAAATTTGGGTCAAATGATTGATAAGGGTTTTGGCTGGTGGGAAGAATCGAGACATTCAGCCCTGGTCTCCAGGTGATGATGGACAAGCTCAGCAGTGACGATCTGAAGACACTGCAAACATTGTTGGCAAAGGTGGTGCCGCCGGAACGCGCCGCCGCAAATATTTTGGCCGATGAGGCGCATCTGCATGGTCTGGCGGAAACGGCGCGCCGAATTTATGACTTCCGCAGGCGCAGGGATGTTCGAGCCCGCGCCATTGCAGGCGACGGACTGTTTGGCGAACCCGCATGGGATTTGCTGCTCGACCTGTTCATCCAGAGCAGCTGCGGCCGCCCTGTCACCGTCTCCAACGCCTGTGTTGGCGCAGCCGTGCCCGCAACGACCGCGCTGCGCTACATTGCCGCGATGGAAGACAAGGGGCTGGTGGAGCGCCAGCCCAACCCGGAAGACCGCCGCTCAAACCTGCTGCGGCTGACGGCTGTGGGGCATGACATGATTGTCGATATGCTGCGCCAAAGCGACGACGAGCTGCCCGCGCAGATCTAATTCCATCTCTCTTGCGCGTTGATGCTTGAAACACGTGCGCCGCTTGCCCACAGAGCATCGACACAAAGGAGAGAAAAGCACATGACCCTGCCGTTTTCGCTTGCCGGGCGAACCGCACTCATCACCGGCGCATCGTCTGGCCTTGGCGCGCATTTCGCGCGTCTTTTTGCAGAAGCTGGCGCAAATGTCGTGCTCGGTGCGCGCCGCACTGATCGCATCGCCGCGCTTGCCGACGAAATCGAGGCCGGAGAAACCGGCGCGCTTGCCGTCGCCATGGATGTGACTGACGAAGCCTCGGTGAAAGCCGCATATGATGCGGGCGAAGCGCGCTTCGGCACGATTGATACGATTATCGCCAATGCCGGCACGTCCGCTGCGGGCCGCGCAACCGAGGTTTCGGTGGAAGGGCTGCGTCAGGTGCTCGACACCAATTTTCTCGGCGTTCTGCTGACCGCGCGGGAAGGTGCGCGCCGCCTGATTGCTGCTGGCTCCAAAGACAATGGGCGTGGCCGCGTCGTGCTGCTCGGCTCGATCACCTCTCACCTCACGGGCGAAGGCGATAGCGCCTATGCCGCAACCAAGGCAGGCGTTGCCCATCTTGGTCGCAACCTCGCGCGCGAATGGGTGCGCCAGGGCGTCAACGTCAACACCATCCAGCCGGGCTATATCGCCACGGAAATTGCGGGCGATTATTTTGACAGCACGCACGGGCAGGCCAAGATTGCCGCCTTCCACCGCAAGCGGATGCAGCCCATCGACTCGCTGGATGCCATGATGCTCTATTTTTCTTCCGATGCCTCGGCCTGCACGACAGGCGCTGCCATCGACATTGATGACGGACAATCGCTGTGACCCTATCTGCCCAAGCTCTTGATCTTGCCGCCCGCGTTGAAGCCTTTGTGCGCGACGTTGTCGTTCCTTATGAAAAAGATCTCCGCCGCGATCATCACGGCGCGCCGCTCGATGAGATGGTGATGGAAATGCGTGAAAAGGCACGTGCGGCAGGAGTTTTGACGCCGCACGTCCTTCCTGATGGCGGCCATCTGACCCAGCGTGAAACCGCGATTGTTCTCCAGAAATCGGGACTTTCGCCGCTTGGGCCGCTGGCCTGCAACACCATGGCGCCTGATGAGGGCAATATGTATCTGCTCGGCAAGGTCGGCAGCCCGGACCTGAAGGAGCGTTTCCTGAAGCCGATGGTGGATGGCCATGCCCGCTCTGCCTTTTTCATGACTGAACCCGCATTGGAGGGCGGCGCAGGCTCTGACCCCTCGATGATGCAGACGACGTGCAAGCCCGATGGCAATCACTGGGTCATCAACGGCCGCAAGGCGTTCATCACCGGGGCGGAAGGCGCCAAGGTCGGCATCGTGATGGCCAAGGCGGAAGAAGGGGCGTGTATGTTCCTGGTCGACCTGCCCGATCCCGCGATCCGCATCGAGCACGTGCCCAACACCATCGACAATTCAATGCCCGGCGGCCACGCCACCGTCATCATAGACAATCTGCGCGTGCCGGCAGACCAGATGCTGGGGCAGGCTGGCGAAGGCTTCAAATACGCCCAGATCCGCCTGTCTCCCGCGCGCCTCTCACACTGTATGCGCTGGCATGGCTGCTGTGAGCGCGCGCACGAAATCGCAACCGACTATGCCAATCGTCGCATGGCCTTTGGCAAGCAGCTGATCGACCATGAAGGCGTGGGCTTCATGCTTGCGGAAAATTTGATTGATCTGAAGCAGGCCCAATTGATGATCGACTGGTGCGCCAGCGTGCTCGACACGGGCTCGCTTGGCACGGTTGAAAGCTCGATGACCAAGGTCGCGGTATCCAGAGGCGCTGATGCGCATTGCTGATCGCTGCGTGCAGGTGATGGGCGGCATGGGCGTGACCGACCACACCATTGTCGAGCAGATCTTCCGCGAAGTCCGCGCTTTCCGTATCTATGACGGCCCGACCGAGGTCCACAAATGGAGCCTCGCGAAAAAAATCAAGCGCGACTGGAAGGCCGCAAACGCCTGACGCTTGCGGCTCAGGCGGCATCCTCAAACGACGGCGCGGGATCAAGCTCGATTCCCGCCCGTCCGTTTTCGATCCAGACGATACGCCCGGTGACAGCCCAGCCATCGGCCAGCCGCACCAGCAATCTCTGGCCCTGCGTCGCGCCGTGCAGCCCTTCAATCATCATGCCACCGTCAGAAATGTTGCGCACAACGGCCCGCTGGCTGGCGATGCCTGTGATAAGGCGGATGTTGCCCGCCATGTCAGCCGCGCCCTTGCGCAAGACAGGCGGTGCCGACTGAAGTTGAAGCCCAAAGCTGCTGCCATGAACCCAGCGGACAATCGCCGGCACGATGCAAAGACCGCCAAAGGACACGTGAAGATGTTCACCAACCAGAAGCTTCTCATCGCTCTCGCCGGTCAGGTTCGTGTCGGTCAGGTCAACCAGTTCCATATCGGCAAGTGCATCGACCGCGAGCACGTCTGCGCGCTGGAAAACGCGGCGGCGCGGCGCGGCGCGGCGCGTTTCATCGCCTTCGCGCAGATCGGGCATGGGGAAGATCCCGCCCTCCGCCTTTCCGAACGTTCTTACCTGCAACATGGGCCAGTCCCACCCTGTGATTGAGCCAGTTTAGAGACTCATATCGCAAGGGAATCGCGCTGTGACCCTAGGGATTCCACGGTATAAAAAACCGCAGCGAAATGCCGTTACTCTTCCCCGACAGGCGGATCGCCCACTTCGCTGAGCGCGGGTAGCCCCGCCAGCAGCGCCAGCCGAACAGCGGCGGAAACCGTGCGCACGCCCAGCTTTTCCATCAGTGTCGCCCGGAAACTTTCCACCGTGCGGATGCTCAGGCCAAGCTGAAAGGCGATGAGCTTGTTGGGCAAACCATCAAGCAGCCCCTGCATCACCTGCCGCTCGCGGTTGGACAGGCGCGCAATGCGGTATTTTGCATCATCAAACTTGCCTGAATCCGCCACCCGGCGGGCAAGTTCTTCAAAGGCATTATCCAGTGTTGCCAACAGGTTGGCTTCGTCATATGGTTTTTCAAGAAACTCAAAGGCACCGTTCTTCATCGCCCGCACGGCGCGCTCGATGTCGCCTTCGCCGGTGAGGATGAGGACGGGGAAGTTGATTGCCCGCGCGTTGAGCACCTCTTGCGTCTCAAGGCCGTTCATGCCCGGCATCTGCACGTCGAGCATGATGCATCCGGGTGCCTGCACATCAATACCGCCCAGAAATGCCTCAGCATTGCCGAACTGCTCAACCTTATAGCCATGCGCCTTCAGAAGAAAAGCCGCGGAATCCCGCACACTGTCATCATCATCAACGAGATATACCAACCTGTCCAACTTGATCGCCCCCGACCCGATTCATGTGATGGATGACGCTTCACCGTAGAGAGTAAAAATTGACTTGAATCAACCAGTTTGAATTGAATATTTATGCCAAATGCGCGCTATGGCTGCCAAGAATGTGGCCAACGGCAAGAAACGGAGCAAGATTGGCGTGATTCGCCCCCGACACAAGAGCGCCTTCCTGATCCTGATGACCATCGCTCTGGTGATGGTCGTGGGCGCTGTGGCGGGGATCGCAGATGGGTTTCGGCGCATCGCAACCGCAACCGACGCGGTGGAAGCCAGCTACCGGACAATCGCCGCCGCAGAAAATATTCTGACCATCGCGCGCGATAGCGAAACCGGCCAGCGCGGCTATCTGCTGACCGGAAATGAACGCTATCTTGAGCCCTTCAATGCCGCGCAGGCGCGCGCGCCCAGGGCATGGGCACGCTTCAACGCCCTGCCACTTGGCGCGGAGCAGGCCGCCGCACGGCAAGAAATTCACAAGTCCTTCGATCAGAAATTTGCGCGCAGCGCCATGACCGTATCAATGCGGCGCAAGGGGCAGGTCGATCAGGCGCTCCGTGCAGTCGACATCGGCATTGGCCGTGAACTGATGGACAGGCTGCGCGCGCAGGTCGACCGCTTTCAGGCTGTGGAAGAAAGAAAGCTTCTCGCAGCCCATGCCGACGCTGACACGACTTTTAGAGATGCAATGGTGCAGGCTATTCTGGGCGCAATGGGGCTTTTGGCGGCGGGCGCTCTTGGCGTCGCTGCCCTGCGGCGCGCGCGCACCGAAGTCGATGAAAGCGCCGCACTGGTGCAGCTTGGCAATCAACGCTTCAAGGCAACCTTCGATCAATCGACCGTCGGCAAGATGCTGTTGAACACCGAGGGTTACCCCATGCTGGTCAACGACGCCTTGTGCCGGATGACGGGCTATTCACGCGCCGAGTTCCTGTCTGCGACACCCGACTCTCCGGCCTTCCCCAAAAACCTGTTTTCCGATCCCGCGAGTTGCGACGCCCTGCTCGACGGCGAGATTGACAGTTATCAGCACGAAATGCTGGCCAATACCAAGGATGGTGGAGAACTTTGCCTCTCGACCCTCATGTCAGCCGTGCGCGCCAACGACGGCTCGATTGACTTTCTGTCCGCCCTGGTGACCGACCTTACCGAGCAGCGCGCGGCCGAGCTTAAACTCAAGAATAGCGAAGCGCGACTGCGTGGTCTTCAGGCAGAATTTGCGCATATTGCGCGCGTCAATGATCTTGGCGAAATGGCCGCGGCCATCGCGCACGAAATCAACCAGCCGCTCACCGCCATCACCAACTATATGTCGGTTGGCCAAAAGCTGGCGACCATTGCCAGCGAAACGCAGAATGATTTGCAAGACGTGCTGCAACGCGCCTCCGACCAGGCCCAGCGCGCCAGCCATATCGTCAAGCGGATGCGCAGCTTTGTGGAACGCACCGATGAAGCGCGCGGAACAGAGCAGGTTGGCGCCCTGATTGATTCATCGACAGAGCTTGTCCTTATCGGCCATGATCGCAGCACCATCGACATCCTCCGCGCGGGCGATGCGGATGAGCTTCAGGTGCTGGTGGACGCCATCCAGATCCAGCAGGTGCTCGTTATCCTCATTCGCAACGCGATCGAGGCCTTTGGCAAGTCCGATCACGAGGCGCGGCTGCGGCGTGACGATCACGACGATCGCGGCGCCTGACGACGGCAAGGTCAGTATTTTCGTGTCCGACAACGGACCGGGCCTGTCCCCTGAAAATGCCGCCGGCCTGTTCAAGCCCTTTACCACATCAAAACCCGGCAATCTGGGCATGGGACTGGCGATTGCGCGGCGTCTGTGCGAAGGCAATGGCGGCAAGCTCAGCCATGTCCCATCGGATATGCCCGGCGCGACCTTCCAGATCGAACTTCCGCTCGCCCCACCAGGCCCCGCGCAAAGCGAGGCAGACTTACAGCACAAGGCCGCCTGAGGTTTTTCAGCCCGCACTGGAGCGTGTTCCGAGCCGTTCGGCGTTTCCACCGCCCTCGAAATCACCCTAATCCCGCTCGGCCCGCGCAATTTCGGCAACCGCCTCGGCAATTGAGCGCACGCCCAAATGGCGCACGATATTGGCCCGGTGCATTTCCACCGTGCGCGGGCTGAGGTTGAGGTGCGCGGCGATCGCCTTGGTCGTCATCCCGTGCGCGATCATCTGGAGCACATCATATTCGCGCGGGCTGAGCCGCTCGCGCACCGTGTTGCCCGATGGCCGCGCCGCGACCTTTGTCGCCGCCCCGCGTGAAAAAGCCGTATTGAGCACCGACATCAAAGTGGATGTCTGGATCGGCTTTTCAAGAAAATCGACGGTGCCAAGCTTCATCGCCATCACAGCCGACGGCACATCGGCAGCGCCACTCATCATCACGACCGGCCATTTCATCGCCGCGCGCTCCCGCAGCGCGAGCAGAAACTCGATACCGTCCATGTCCGGCATATGCAGGTCCAGCAGCACGGGTGCCGGGTCAAGAGAACGGAAACTTTCAAAAAACTCATCGCCAGCCCCAAAGCTGCGCGTCTCATAGCCACACGCTTCAAGCAGCATGGCCAATGATTGCCGCACGCCATGGTCATCATCGACGACATAAACGAGGTTGGATGGGGACAAGTGAAACTCCCGCCTGGCGATGCGCATCAAAACGCTTCAATTGCCAACAGCATAGTCGCCTCCTCTCGATACGTGCAGACCGGAAAATTACGGACACCGCCGCAAATTCCTGCCATTCGTCGCACAAACATACCGGGTGGTCCCCTTTCGGAGCACGGAAGACGGTCAAAGGTTTTTTTACCAATTTCTTTTATATTTGTGCTTGTAGCAAAACCGTAACATTGACTCCCGCGCACCTGAGGCGCCATTCAAATACACTGGAAATCTGGCAGTTTAATGAGTGTTTTTGCCCAAAATTGGTCGCTGGCCAGCGAAGATATTTCCATCTCATGGTCACCAACCCAATCCGACGCTTTTGCCGGCAGTGTTACCTGGTCCTCGCCGCAGCCTCTGGCCGATTTGAGCTGGACGCTCACCAAGGCACAGGGTGAGTTTGATCCGCGCGACACGACGGAAACCTTTGCGTTCAACGGCCTCTACTGGATGAGCAATGGCTACCAATATGGCGGCATCAACCTGCGGGATATGTGGAATTCACCGGATGGCGTCACCTGGACCAAGGTGCTCGATGCGACGCCCTACCCCACATATGCGCAGGTCATTCCGTTCAATGGCGCGCTCTATGCCATCAGCAATGAGACATGGCGGTCCGATGATGGCGTGAACTGGATACAGGCGACAAGCGAAACGCCATTCATCCATACGGCCGAGATGAATGTGCTCGTCTTCAACAACAAGCTGTGGATGCTGACCGAAGACGGCGCGTGGGCAAGCGATGATGGCGTCAACTGGGCGCGCCAGAGCAGCTTTCCGTTTGGCGCGCGCCACCATTTTTCATCGATGGTGTTTGACGGGAAGCTCATAGTTGCAGGCGGTTTTTCTGACGAAGCCAATCCGCAGCCAGAGACGATCTATACCGACAAGACCTCACATAATGATGTGTGGGCATCGTCTGACGGCGTGACGTGGGAGCGCCTGACCGAACACGCAGAATGGTCTCCCCGGTTTTTCGCGCCCATGCAGGCATATAACGGCAACCTCTATCTTCTGGGTGGTCTCGATAACATAGATGGTGCCAACCTTGGTGAGGTGTGGGTTTCAGCAGATGCCATCCACTGGAGCCTGATGGATGGTGCCCGTTTCTCGCCACGTCACTGGCCCGGATCACTCGTTGTCGGCGATACGCTGGAGGTTCTGGGCGGCAATGGCTGGCCGACGCTCAATGACATATGGTCATTCAGCGACGCTGGCCGCCTGCCGAATTACAGCTTCACAGCGCAGCATGGCTTTGACCTTGTGCTTGGCTCAGGAAACGACATCGTTCGATCTGGCGGCGGCGCAACGCACATTCTTGCGGGCGCGGGGGATGACACAATTTATGCAGCCGGAGGTGACAAGATCATCGAAGGCGGTGCCGGAAACGACATCCTCCATGCAGCCGCCGCCGAGAGCCATCCCGAACAATGGGTCGTCGGAGACTTTAACGGCGACGGCAAGGACGACGTGTTCCGCTATATTCCTGAAATTACCGGAGCGGATGTCTGGCTGTCCAACGGCAGCAGCTTTGATCGCACGGGCGGCTGGACATCTGCCTTGCACGGCGCAGCGCAATGGTATGTCGGCGACTTTGATGGTGACGGAAAGGATGACATTTTTCGGACCATAGCTGGCACGTCTGGCGCAGACGTGTGGCTCTCCGATGGCACCCGCTTTGTTCAGGATGGCTCGTGGACATCAGACCAGCACGCAGGCGATCCGTGGCACATTGGCGACTTCAATGGTGACGGAAAAGACGACATATTCCGTTTCGTTGCCGAAACATCCAAAACCGAAGTTTACCTCTCAACCGGCCATTCCTTTGAAGCGGCGGGGGCTTGGGCCGATGTTTCGCCGGGCGGCGAGGCCTGGTATGAGGGCGACTTCAACGGCGATGGCCTGACAGATATTTTCCGTTATGTCCCCGGCACAACGGGCGCGAATGTCTGGCTTTCAGACGGCACGAAATTTGTGGATTCCGGCAACTGGACGCCTGCGGGCCACGGCCCTGAGCGATGGTATGTCGCCGATGTGAATGGCGATGGAAAGGATGACCTTTTCCGCTATCTGCCACGGGTGACGGGCGCGAATGTCTGGCTTTCAGACGGCACGAGCTTTGTAGATTCCGGCAACTGGACGCCTGCCGGCCATGGCGCAACGACGTGGCTGACGGGCGATTTCAATGGCGACAGTGCAAGCGATCTTGCCCGCAGCTTCACGCTCGGCGGCGTTCTTAACCCATTTATTTCCTCCGGCAGCACCTTTGACGATAACGGTTTGTGGTCAGGCGGCGAGAGCAGCACGTTCAGCTTCTCACCGGGCTTCGGGCAAGACCAGATTGTCGGCTTCAAGACGTCCACGATCGATCATGACGTCCTCATGTTCAGCGGTTTTGGCTTCAGCTCGGTGCAAGATGTGCTGGCAAATGCCACACAGAATGGCGCTGATACCATCATCTCCTTTACCGACGGGTCATCGATCGATCTGATCGGTATTCAGATGGCGGAGCTTGCCGCCAATCAATCCATATTCATATTCGGCTAAGGCGGCCCGGTTCAAGTCGCTGTCCGCATCGCAGTGCTCCGCCTTGGCGGAAATCTGAAGATGATCGTCGTCACGGTCGCTGAGGTAAACGTCATCACATGACCCGCATTGGCCGCCGCGACATGATGAGATCAGGCGCCGGGGCGATGGCCGCGCTGCTGGGCATTTCTCCCTTGCGCGCGCGCACTGCGGCGATGCGGAACGCCCTGCCCTTGACCGATAACGGGTCACTCGACGTCCGCACATTGATTGGCGGCGATGGTGATATTTCACAGGCCTTGCTGGTCGCCCGCAACGCCAATCTGAATATCTGGCTGTCCCGTGGAGACTATGTGCTGACGGGTGCGTTCGACCAGCGCGATATGCGCATTGCAGCCGCCAGGAACGCACAGATTTCTGCCGCCGGAAATGATGGGCGCATCTTCTTTTCCAATGGCGGCTTCCACCAACTTCCCCAACTGGCGTCGAACATCGGCACGGGCGCAAAACGGGTGCGGTTTTCAGCCCCTCACGGCCTGAAACCGGGGGATTGGTTCATCATTTACAACCCGACGGACTTTAGCTGGCACACGGCACGCGCCTATTATCGCGCAGGAGAATGGTGCCGCGTGGCCGCTGTCACCGCGCAATCAGTAACGCTGTATTCGCCACTCACCTCAAATTACGAAACGGCGAGCGTCGACATCTACCATGTGAGTCTGAGACGCCCCTCGATCAGCGGTGGGCAGTGGGACTGCGGACAGCGAACGCTCGCGGACTATAGTGGGTGCACGGGTCCGCTTATTGATGTGGGCAGGGTGACGGCGCGCGCCAACACCGCAATCAACATAAACCGTTGTGTCGCCGCCTCGCTTGGCTGCCGCGAAGGCAATAATGCAGGCGATGGCCGTGACGACTATCTCATCGCCATCGGCAACTCACAGCATATCAGGGTGTCGGGCGGTGTGTTGTTCAGCCGCCGCCATCCCGTTGCCATTGGTGGCGCAGACCTTGTGTGTGGTGTGCCCAACCGCGATTGCCGCATCCAGAACACGACGCTGCGAAACGACCCCGACACCAATGTTATGTGCGCGGATATGCACGGCAATTCCGAGAATTGCGGATATGACAATTGCGTCATCACAGGCGGCGGCTCCATGGGCGGGGCCAGCCCTTATTATCGGCGCTGCTCCATCAGTGCACGGCGCGACGGCACTGTGCTGGAAGCGACCGAATTGGTTGGAGGCCGCATCGAAATTGCCGATACAAAAATGTTCACGCCCGCCTATCAAATCGGCGGTGGACGCGGGCTGATTGATTTGGGCTCGCAAAATGCAAGCCTCAACCACGGCACGCGTATGAACATGACAGTGATGGTCAATAATTTTGCTGTGGATGCGCCGAATCTTGGGCGCGATGAAGCCATCATCCGACTCGACAATAACGGCAGCAATGTGCGGATCGATATGTCGGTGAAGAACGGATCGCTGCGGTTGCGCAATCCTGTGCAGCTTGTGCGCGCCCAGTTGCTCTCCGGTCGAGACGAAAGCAGCTCTATCACGATCAGCGACATTTCAGGGCTGCCTCCGGGGTCGAAAGCCTATGTTCCGGTGAACGGTGCCTATCTTCATGGCTACAGATCAATCAGAGTAACCGAATAGAATCGTAATGAATATTTGCACTCGTCCGCGTGAACCAAGCTCGATTTGCAAAATGCCGAACGATGTTTTCGGCAGCCTTTCGTCATTGGGATTGTGATTGGCATTGAGTGCGGTTAACCCCTCCCCTGCTATGCACGCGAAGTTGTCAGACCGTATTTTGGATATGCCGCGCGTAACCAAGCGGTTTGTCGCGCTCGCAGTTGACGCCGTGCTGTGCGTTGGCACGGTCGCATTTGCCTTCTGGTTGCGGCTCGACGAATGGGCATGGCCACAGGGCGCCCAGTGGCTCGCTTATCTCGCGTCATTGGTGTTCGCGCTGCCTCTGTTCGTCAGCTTCGGGCTATATCGCGCCATTTTCCGCTATGTCGGCTGGGGCGCGCTGATGAGCGTTGTGCGCGCCTGCACCATCTATGGCCTGGCCTATTCTTTCACCTTCACTTTGGTGGGGGTGGCAGGTGTGCCCCGGACGATTGGCGCGCTTCAGCCAATCCTGCTCTTTCTGGCGGTCGGGGCCTCCAGAGCCTCGGCACGCTACTGGCTTGGCGGGGCCTATCGCTCCTTGCTGCGGCTCGACCAGCGTCGCCGTGTGCTGATCTACGGCGCGGGTGCCGCCGGGCGGCAGCTTGCGGGCGCGGTGGGCAGCAGCACGGAAATGCACGTCATCGGCTATGTCGATGACAATCCGGCGCTTCATGGCAGCCTCCTCAACGGCAAAACCATCTACCCGTCCGATGATCTCGCAGGCCTTCTCTCGCGGCTGCTGATTGATGATATGCTGCTGGCGATCCCTTCGGCATCGCGCCAACGTCGCAACCAGATCATCCAGCAGATCGGCGGCAAGCACGTCACCATCCGCACGCTACCCGGATTAATGGATCTGGCGCACGGCCGCGTCACGGTGAATGATCTGCGCGAAGTCGATATTGAAGACCTTCTGGGGCGCGATCCGGTTCCCCCCAATGATTTGCTTCTCTCGCGCAACATCCGTGGAAAGACCGTGCTTGTCACTGGCGCAGGAGGCTCCATTGGCAGCGAATTATGCCGACAGATCATCAATCTGCGACCGACAAGGCTCATCCTTCTCGATGCCAGCGAATTCAACCTCTATTCCATCCATCGAGAATTGACCGCAGCGGACGGTGATGTGCCCATCGTCCCCCAGCTCGCATCGGTGCAGGACGAAGCGGCGATCAACGCGACGATTTCCACCTGGGCGCCCGACACCATCTATCATGCGGCGGCCTACAAGCACGTGCCGCTTGTTGAAGACAATGTGGCAGAAGGCATCCGCAACAATGTGTTCGGCACGCTCAACACAGCGCGCGCGGCGATGGCCCATGGGGTTTCCGACTTCGTCCTCATCAGCACCGACAAGGCTGTGCGGCCGACAAATGTGATGGGCGCCACCAAAAGGCTTGCAGAACAAGTGCTTCAGGCGCTTGCGCAAGAAGGCGCAAAAACCCGCTTGTCGATGGTGCGTTTCGGCAACGTGCTTGGGTCAAGTGGCTCGGTGGTTCCCCTATTTCGCCAGCAGATCAAGGCGGGCGGCCCGGTGACGATTACCCATGCCGACATAACCCGCTATTTCATGACGATCCCGGAAGCCGCCCAGCTTGTCATTCAGGCGGGCGCGATGACGTCCAGCGGCGAAGTCTATGTGCTCGACATGGGCGCGCCGGTCAGGATCATCGACCTTGCGCGCAACATGATTGAACTTTCCGGGCTGACCGTGCGCGATGAGGCCAATCCCGATGGCGACATTGAGATAAAGGACGTGGGGCTGCGCCCCGGCGAAAAACTCTACGAAGAACTGCTCATCGGCAACAACCCGACCAAGACGACGCACAGCCGCATCATGAAAGCGCGCGAGCACTTTATTCCCTGGCCGCAACTGTCGGGCAACCTCGACACGCTCTATGCGGCGACGCGCACGGGCGATGTCGCGCAGATGCGGCAAATGCTCAAGCTGCTCGTTCCTGAATTCCAGCCCGAACAGGCCCCTGCATCCGGTGCAGCCTGATCTTCCGCCGGCCGACAAGACCATGATGAGCGGACAAGGCATCCACCAGAAGGCACAGCTGCGCGGCTTTTCTCCTCGGCCCGATTACCGTCCCGATATAGATGGATTGCGCGCCATCGCCGTTATCGCGGTGCTGCTGAGCCACCTCAAGGCCGCACATTTCGGCGGCGGCTACATTGGCGTCGACATCTTCTTCGTCATCTCTGGCTATGTCATCTATGGCGATTATCTGCGTCGCGTGACGACGGGCCCATTCGCTCCCATGGCGTTCTTGTGGCGGCGGCTGCGGCGGCTGGCGCCACAATTGTTCCTTATGCTTGGTGCCGTCCTGCTGGTGTCGGCGCTTGTTCTGCTCCCCAGCGATTTCCAGAGGCTGCCAGCCCGCGTGCTGGCCACCGCGCTTGGGCTGTCAAACTGGCTCTTTGCCTATCAATCCGATTATTTTGCGCCGTCGTCCGAATGGAACGTGCTGCTGCATAGCTGGACATTGTCTGTCGAGTTTCAGTTTTACCTCGCTTTCCCGCTCCTCGTCCTGATGCTGGCGAAACGTGGGCAAAGTGCGCTTCCCACCGGGTTGGCAGCCATCGCTCTGGGATCACTTATCTACTGCCTGTGGCCGCGCGCGGAGGGTGGCGCGGTGTATTTCGACACCTTGGCGCGGGCATGGGAGTTTCTGGTCGGATGCCTTGTGCAACATCTGCGCGTATCAACCGCCGGGCGACGGGCGGCAACGCTCATTTCAGTCTTTGCACTGGCCGCACTTGGGGCGAGCATCAGCCTGTTTCAACGCGACGGCAACTACCCTGACTGGCGTGTTCTTGTGCCAACATTGGCGACAGCCGCGCTAATCCACTTTCTCCCCCGTTCCGGCATCCGGCATCTTTTTGAAGCGCGCCCGGCGGTCATCACCGGGCGAATGTCCTATTCCATCTACATCTGGCACTGGCCGCTCATCGTCTTTGCAATCTATATCTGGCCGGGTGCGCTCGAAAATTTGGGGGCGACGCTTGCGCTGACGGTGATAATAATTGCAGTGTCATGGGTGGCATGGCGCTATGTGGAAGAGCCGCTGCGTCGCCCGGCCACCTTAGCCGAACCTTTATTTCGTCGCCAATTTCTTGTATCATTGCTCGCCTTGTTCGCTGTGGCAGGGGCCGCATGGACGCTCGACGGCTGGCCGCAGCGTTTTGATCGCAAAGTTGCCAACATCGAAGCCTATGCCGCAGATGTGAACGTGCGCCGCGATCAATGCCATCGCAGCAGCTTTGAGCAATTGCCGCTCGACCAGTCGTGCACTTATGGCGCGGCAGGCGCGCCCACGATTGCTATATGGAGCGACAGCCATGGGGTAGAACTGATCGCCGCACTGGCCCCGTGGCTTGCAGCGCACAACAAGTCGGCCGTGCAATTCAGCTTCTCGTCCTGCCCTCCCGTTGCCGTCACTTCGGCCAACAACGATTGCGAACGCTTCAACGCCGCAGCCTTCGCGCGTCTGCTCAGTGATCGCCGGATCACCAAGGTTGTTCTTGCCGGCGCGCTCGACAACCCGAATTACCGGCACAACACCGTCTGGCAGCGCCAGTTTCTTTTGGCGGCCAAGGCGCTGCTGGCGCACGGCAAGCAACTTGTTCTGGTCTATCCCGTTCCCAATCAGAGCTTTTCGGTTCCGCGCGCCATGGCAAATGCCGTCCGCCTTTCCATCCCCTATGAAGACGCGCGTATTCAGCGCATTGATTATCTGAACAGAACGCGCGCAGTTTTCGCGGTTTATGCCTCTCTCGGAAACAAAAATGTCACACGCGTTTATCCAGATCGTATTTTTTGCAGGACGGGTGTGTGCGAAGTCGCACAGCGCAACAAACCTCTTTACTTTGATGACAATCACTTAAGCCTATTTGGCGCGAAACAACTGGCCGCAGCGGTAACGTTGGGAATGGACAGATAGAGAATTTTGGTGTTGGGCATTTAGGCCCCACCCGCATCTACCCCGATATACAAGCAACAGACAGGTACGCACAGTGACTGCCGCATTTCTGAACGTGACCGAAATCGAGGGGCAAGGCATCTCGCAAGAACAGCTGGAGCGGATGTGCCACCGCTACTTCTGGGCAGCGCTTGATTGCGCAGGCCAGGACGTGCTGGAAGCGGCCTGCGGGGCGGGCCAGGGCCTGGCCATGCTTCAAAAGACCGCCCGTAGCGTCGTTGCGGGAGACTATTCGCCCGAAGTTCTGGCGGTCGCCCGCAACACCGTCGGAAACAGCGTGCCGCTATCCGTTTTCGGCGCTGAGGCAATGCCCTTTGCCGATGCATCGCTTGACCGCGTGCTGCTGTTTGAAGCGCTCTATTATATCAATCCGCCCGAAGCTTTTTTTGCCGAGGCGCACCGCGTTCTGCGGCCGGGTGGCAGCATCCTTGTCGCGACGGCAAACAAAGATTTGTACGATTTCCATCCAAGCCCTTTTGCAACCCGCTATCTGGGCACTGTGGAGCTTACACAGGCCTTGACCGCGGCAGGCTTCCACGTTGAAATGTGGGGCTATCTCGATACGGCCCAAGTGAGCCTGCGTCAGCGCGTGCTGCGGCCGGCAAAGGCGATCGCCAGCAGGCTTGGCTTGATGCCCAAGACGATGAAGGGCAAGGAATGGCTCAAGAAGCTGTTCTTCGGCTCAATGGTGGAGATGCCCGCCTCGCTGGCCGACGTTTCTTTCACCTACCATCCTCCCGAACCCGTCGAAATCGACACTCCCGATCGTCGACACAAAGTCATTTACTGCCGCGCGACCAAGAATCAGAAAGGCTGAAATCCCCATGAGCATCAAAGTTCCGTTCTTCGACTGGGCTGGATATTACGCGGAGCGCGCCGATGAGTTTGCGCGCATCATGACGCAGACCGCCGCACGCGGCGGCTTCATCCTGCAAAAAGATGTCGATGACTTTGAAGCTGGCCTTGCCGAATTCATTGGGGTGAAGCACGTCATTGCCGTGGCAGATGGCACCAACGCGATCTTGCTCGGCCTGCGCGCCTCTGGCTTTAAGCAAGGCGATGAAGTCATCATCCCGTCGCACTCGTTCATCGCGGCCGCACAATCAGTGCACCACGCGGGCGGCGTCAACGTGCCGGTTGAGCTGGCCGAACATGACTGGCTGGTCGACCCTGCCGCGATTGAAGCCGCCATCACCCCACGCACACGGGCAATCATGCCCGTCCACGTCAATGGTCGCGCCTGCCAGATGGACGCCATCATGGACATCGCGAACCGGCACGGCCTTGAGGTATTTGAGGATTCTGCCCAAGCAGCCGGTGCCAAGGTCAACGGCAAAGGCGCTGGCACCATCGGGCGCTGGGGCACCTACAGCTTCTATCCATCAAAGACGCTGGGATGCTTCGGCGATGCCGGGGCGCTCGTCACCAATGACGATGAAATCGCAGAAAAAGTCCGCGCGATGCGCAACCATGGCGCAAACCGCGAGAAAACCATCGAACTGTCCGTGGACATCTGGGGCACCAATTCTCGCCTCGACAATATTCAGGCGGCGATCCTCAATTACAAGCTGACCTATTACGCCGAAGCTATTGCACGACGCCGCGAAATCGCGGCGCGCTATCATGAGGCGTTCTCCGCGCTGCCCCAGCTGCGCCTGCCCCCCGCACCGGAAAATGGCCCCTATTTTGACATCTATCAGAATTACGAACTGTGCACTGAACGGCGCGACGCACTCCGGGCGCATCTTTCGGAACGCGGCGTCGGCACCATCGTCCAGTGGGGTGGCTTCGGCATCCATCAACTAAAGGGGCTGGGCTTCACCGCCGACCTGCCGAAGACAGATCGGTTCTTCAAGGAATCGCTGCTCCTGCCGATGAACCATATCCTCACTGACACGCAGGTCGATCACGTCATTGCATCCGTCCTCGCCTTCTTTGAAGGTGGGCAGGCATAATGGCAGGACAGTCGCTCCTCGGCCGGCTCGCCGACCCGTCACAGTTCAACGACGCTATCGATCTGCGCAACACGGCGACCGAGCTGTTGCTGAACCATGTTCGCGACATCATGATGATCCGCTATGCCGAAGAGGCTGTTGCGGATCTCTCGATCAGCGGTGAGGCGCGCTGCCCGTGCCACCTCGGCATTGGTCAGGAAGCCGTTGCCGTAGGCGTATCAAGCGCGCTGCGCGCAACAGACCGGGTCTATGGCGGGCATCGCAGTCACTCGCACTATCTGGCGCTTGGCGGCAGCATTGATGCGATGATGGCCGAAATCCTTGGCAAAGCCACTGGCGCCTCAAAGGGCATGGGCGGCTCCATGCACCTGTTTCAGCCCGATGTGGGCTTCCATGGATCGGTGCCGATCGTGGGCGCGACCATCCCGATTGCGGCTGGCGCGGCGCTTGCCTGCAAGATGGATGGCAAGGGTGATGTCGCGGTTGGCTATTTTGGCGATGGCGCGTGCGAGGAAGGCGTTTTTCATGAAACGCTCAACATGGCAACGGTGATGAAGCTGCCCGTGCTCTTTGTGGTCGAGAACAATCTCTATTCAAGCCACCTCGACATCGGGCTTCGTCAGCCGACCGACTCCGTTGCCCGCTTTGCACAGGCGGCTTCCGTCACAACAGAAATCGTCGATGGCAATGACGTGCTTGCGGTTTCGGCCGCCGCCGAAAAGCTCATTTCCGCTTCACGACGCGGCGAAGGACCGGGCTTTCTGGAGGCCGTCACCTTCCGCTGGCGCGGCCATGTTGGCCCCAATGAAGACATCGATGTCGGCGTCCGCCGTAGCCCGGAGGAGCTTGCCGCATGGAAAGGCCGCGACCCGCTTCGTCGCCTTGTCGATGCGCTCGTCGCTGATCGGGGCGTGACCCGC
Organism: uncultured Sphingomonadaceae bacterium; assembly: GCA_937873035.1. Classification (GTDB taxonomy): domain Bacteria; phylum Pseudomonadota; class Alphaproteobacteria; order Sphingomonadales; family Sphingomonadaceae; genus Aquisediminimonas. The sequence continues at coordinate 24,598 of CALMVA010000040.1, forward strand.
GATCAGATCGACACCATCGCGCAGGACATTCGCACCCGCATCACGGCGGCTGTCGAAGCTGCGCGTCAGGCGCCCTATCCTGAGGCATCCGCCCTGTTTGATCTCGTCTATGCGCAAGGAAATGCCGCATGACCCGTATGCAATATTGCGAGGCAATTCTCGCCGGTTTCGAATATGTCATGGCCAATGACGACAAGTGCCTGACGATTGGCCAAGGGCTTTGGAGCCCATGGTATGTTGGTCGCTCAATGGATGGCCTCGACAAGAAATTTGGCGTTGAGCGCGTTATCGACACGCCCGTGTCCGAACAGGCAACCACCGGCATCGCCGTGGGTGCCGCACTGAATGGCTATCGCCCGATCGTCATCCATCCCCGCATGGACTTCATGATCCTTGCGACCGACCAGATCGTGAACCAGGCCGCCAAATGGCATCATATGCTGGGCGGCGGGCGTTCTCCGTCAATGGTGGTGCGCGGCATCGTCAACCGTGGTGGTGAGCAGGGCGCGCAGCACAGCCAGGCGCTCCACAGCTGGTATGCCCATATCCCCGGCCTGCGCGTCGTCATGCCAGCGACACCGAGCGACGCGCGCGATCTGCTGATCGCCGCCGTCCAGTCGCCCGATCCCGTGCTCTACATCGATGACCGGTGGCTCTATGAGTGGGAAGACGATGTCGCCCCCGCCTGTGACCTTGACCTCAGCAGGATCGGCCCACAGATCCTGCGGGAAGGCACCGACATAACGATTGGCGCCGCGAGCTTCTCAGTTAAGCTCGCGCTCGATTGCGCCGAGCTGCTGCAAAAGGAAGGCATTTCGTGCGAAGTGGTCGATGCCCGCGTGCTGAACCCGTTTGATCCCGCCCTCATCCGCAAATCGACGCTCAAGACCGGGCGTTTCCTTGCTGTCGATGGTGGCTGGGCCAATTGCGGCTTTGCGGGCGAAATGATCGCGTCAGTCGTGGAGGCGGTGCACCCTTCGGCCATGCGGAGCGCCCCGGCGCGTATCACGCTGCCTGCCGCCCCCGCGCCGACCAGCAAGCCGCTCGAAGCCGCCTATTACCCAACTGTCGACACGATTGCAGAAACCGTCCGCCGGATGGTGGCTGGCTAAGGCAGATGGCGAAACGGACAGTCGACATCCTCGCCTCGCTTCTGGGGCTATTGGCGCTCAGCCCGCTCCTTGCGGTCGTGCTCTTCCTCATCTGGCGGCAAGATGGGCACAGCCCGTTCTACATCGCCGAGCGCGCGGGGCGTGGCGGCAAACCGTTCCGCATGGTCAAGATCAGATCGATGATTGTGCGGGCCGACGCAACGGGCGTTGAATCAACCAGTGCATCGGACAATCGCATCACGCCCATTGGCCATTTCGTCCGCAAGTGGAAGCTGGACGAATTGTCGCAACTCTGGAACGTGCTGAAGGGCGATATGAGCCTTGTCGGGCCGCGCCCCAATACGCTGCGCGAAGTGGCCGACTATACGCCCGCCGAGCAGCGGCTGCTGTCCGTCAAACCTGGCATCACCGACATCTCGTCCATCGTCTTTTCAGACGAAGGTGAAATCCTGCGCGATCAGGCAGACCCGGACAAGGCCTATGGCGAACTCATTCGCCCGTGGAAGAGCCGCCTTGGCCTTGTTTATGTCGAGCAGGGCGGCACGCTGCTCGACTTGCATCTGATTTGGCTCACGCTCGTCGCCATCGTAAAGAAGGAGCGCGCGCTGGACGGCGTTCAGAGCATCCTCACGCGCTTCAATGTCGATGCGGCACTTGTCGAGACTGCCCGGCGCGCAGCACCACTCAAAGCGGCACCGCTTCCCTGACGCGGGTCAGCCGCCCGCGCCTGCGGCCATACGCTCCACCATATCGGCATATTGGCCGTAGAGCCGCCCAGCCTCATAGCGTTCATTGAAGATGGTCGCCGCGCTGGAGGCCATGTCAGCCCGCCGTGGCTCATCGTCCAGAAGCGTTTTGATCGCGGCATACATCTCGGCACCGTTACGGCAGGTCATGCCCACCTGCTCAGTGTCAAGAAAAGCGCGCAGTTCGCCATCCAGCGAGGAGAGAATGGGCACGCCGCCGGAGAGATAAGTGAACACCTTGTTGGGCATGGCTTCAAAATCGCCATTGCCTGTCACGAGGCCAACCTTGGCACAGGCGAGCAAAGCGGCGATCTCTGCATCATTGACATAGCCCGGAAGGACAATGTCAGGATTGTCGGCAGAAATCTTGCGCAGCTCCGGCATGAAGTCGCCATCGCCCGCGAGAATGAAGATCGGCCGCGCCCCGCCTTGTGCTGTATTCTGTTTGAACAGATTGGCAGCATCGACGGCAATTTTGGGCCAGAAGCGATTGTTGAAGGCGCCAATGAACAAAACAGGCCAGCGCCCCTCGCAAGCGCGCAGCGCCGTCGCCGTTCCTTCCCGGATTTTCGTATCATCCGGCTTGAGGGTGCCCGCCCCCAGATAAAACACCGCATCTGTCGGCCTCTTCTGACGGCCCATCGCCTTGATCCACCCATCCCAGCTTCGCATCATGGTGACGAGTGAATCGGAGCGCGCGATAAGGCGCTTCGCCATGCGAAAATCGTTGGCGAGCGCCAGCCGCGCTATGGGCTGAACAAACTTGGGCAGCTCATGCAAAAAGTCCCAGGGCCAGCGATCCCTCAGGTCCAGAATGAAGGGGACATTGTGCCGCCTGGCATATTTGTAAGCGGCATATGCAATCCGGTAGTCCGGCAAGGCTGCGATGATGACATCTGGACGCTGCGCCTTTTCGGCGGCTTGCGTAAATCTGCGGGCCACAAGGGCGTGATCGAAAAATCGCTTGAGCGAAACATTTTTCCGGTAGCCACTCCCGTGCAGCAAATGGAGCGACAGATTATCGGAAAGTGCCAGAACAGGCCCCCGATCATCAACCCATTTGCGGGTGTAATGACAAAAGGCCGACGCCCACCACGTCACATTGTGCTTCCGGCCGGCCAGTTCCTGCGCAAGCAGGCCCGTGCGCATCATCCGGGTGCCCGCCTCAAGTGGAAGCCGCTCGCCTGTTTGAATGACCCAGATGTTCATGCGCGCAAGGCTTGCGCCAACACCGCGACTATGGCCTCCGCCGAGTGACCGTCGCCATAAGGCGTCACCGCCTCGCCGGAACTGCCCAGCGCCGCATGGAACTGCGCGAGAAGCGCATCGCTTGAGGTGGGCGGCGCCAGCCGGTTCCAGCCGGAGGCGACAAGCTCAACCCACTCAGTCTCATCGCGCAGCGTGACGCACGGCACGGAATAGAAGAAGGCTTCCTTCTGCACGCCGCCGGAATCGGTTGCGATGAGCGCGGCGTATTTCTCAAACCGCACCATATCAAGATAACCCAGCGGCTCGATGAGCGTCAGGCTTTCAGCAACCCGCGCAAATTGGCCCGATTTCTCAAGAATGGCCCGCGTGCGCGGATGCAGTGGCCACACCACCGGCAAGTCCACCGCCAGTGCAATCAGCGCATCGACGATGATAGCAAGGCGTTCCGGCACATCGGTATTTTCAGCGCGGTGGATGGTGGCAAGGACATAGCGCCCAGGCTCGACAGCAATGTCTTTCATGACGCCTTCATCAGCGCAAACGCGGGCGCCATGAAGCCGCGCCACATCATACATGACGTCGCCAACCTGATGGACACGGCTTTCAGGCACGCCTTCGTTCCGCAGATGCCCCACGGCTTCGGTCGTTGGCGCAAATAGCCAATCGGAAATCCGGTCCGTCAGCACGCGATTGATCTCTTCGGGCATCTTCATGTTGAAGCTGCGCAATCCGGCTTCCACGTGCGCAACGGGTATATGCAGTTTGGCAGCCGCAAGCGCGCCCGCCAGCGTCGAATTGGTGTCTCCGTAAACGAGCACGGCATCGGGCCGGTCGGCCAGAAGCAACTGCTCAATTCCGGCCAGCATACGCCCCGTCATATCGCCATGAGCGCCGCCATGAATATCAAGATTATGCGCAGGCTTGGGAATACCAAGCTCAGCAAAGAAGACGTCAGACATATTCGCATCGAAATGCTGGCCCGTATGCACGATCGTTTCAGACAGCCCCGGCGTCGCCGCGACAGCGGCAGAAACCGCGCTCGCCTTGATAAATTGGGGGCGCGCTCCAAGCACGGTCACAATGCGGCGCGCAGTCGTCATTTCAGCAATTCCTCGTAAAGCGAGATCAGTTTCGGCTCTTCCTGACCCCAATTGTAGACATTCACCACAGCCCGCTTGCCGTTGCGCCCCATTCGCTCGGCGAGTGGTCTGTCTGCCACCAGCGTATCAATCGCACCTGCGATAGCGGCTGGATCTCCGGGGTTTACGCACAAGCCACAATCTGACCCCTCGATGATCTCACGCCACAGTGGAAAGTCAGATGCAATTACCGGAATACCCGCCGACATATATTCAAACATCTTGTTCGGCTGAGCATCAATATGATTGGCCACCGGCGCCAGAATCACCATTCCAGCCATGGAACGCGCCATCACATCCCGCACCCCCGCCCGATCCTGAAACCCCAGGCTGTTGACGTGCTTCCAGCCGGATTTCTGCCGTGCCGTCCTTTCGACATCGGCCTCGGAGAACTCACCAACCAGGTTCAGGCGCACGGCATTTGTGGTAAGGTCCAGCGCATCAACCGTTTCGTAAACGCCTCTCAGCGCAGAGATGCCGCCCACATAGCAAATCTCGCTGGCCTTGGCGTCCCATCCCGCATCGCTCTCAAGTTCACCGAGCATCGGATAGTTGTTCACATTCACGGCCCGCTTTGCGAGGCGGGAAAACTTTTCCGTAATGGACGGCGTTGCACCGATCACCGCGCTCAAACGGCCAACGACCCAGCCTTCATAGCGAGCGAACACCCATGCGATAAGGCGAAGCAGAAATGGATTGAGGTAGGGCTTGTCCAGCATCTGCTTGGGCACATCTTCATGCGAGTCAAAAATGACCGCTTTTCCATGCCGACGCAGTGCCGCGCCTGCAGGGAGAAGCTCCGGGTCGTGCAATTGATACAGGTCCGCATCGAGCGCACGGGCGCGTTCAAGAACACGCCGTGTCGACCGGAAAATCCGGTTGACGCGTCCTTCCATACGGCCGACATCATAAATGCGCACGCCGTCGGTCGTGACTTCATCTCCCTTGCCGTCAGCAACGATCAGCGACACATCAAAGCCTGCCTTCGCAAGGCTCCGGCACTGCTTTCGATAGATACGGATGTCATAGCGCGCGTGGACCGAGGTGAGATGCACCACACGCCGCCGCCGCGGTTCAGGAATAGACACTGATCCGCCGTCCTCTCACGCGTTCCAGCAGTTTCTGCGCAGACTTGGCAAGCTTCTGGTGCCGCTGCCACGTTGGAAAATCGGTATGATGGTGGCTGGGTTGTGCCAGAATCTTTTCAAGCTCATCGCGCGTGATACGCAGCTTTTTGCAGAAATAATTGAGGTCTGTTTCCAGTTCCACAGGGTCATAAAGCGGCTCTGCCAACGCCGCGAGCGCCGCTTCACGCGTCATCTGGCCCGATACAATCAGGCTGGAATAATGCGGCAGGCGTTTGTCATATCCAAATTTGCGCGGCAGATAATAATTCTGGAACAGCTTGGTGAAAAGTGATTCCCCATGCTTGCGGCCATAGCTGCGCCAGCCGATCTTCTGCTCCAGCTCATCAATGGCAGACTGCTTGTCAAACGGCATATAGTTGAGCGGGCGCACAGTCCGCATCTTCCTGATGAACGGGAAGTAGAAATAATATTCAAAAAAGCCGATTGTCGGGTAAGATTTGAGCTTGCGCGAACCAAACCGCTTGTGGATCGCCTTCAAGTTGATCGCATCCATCGCCGAGCCGTGCCAGGCAGTTGGAAACACGCCTTCCGTCGCCGTGTTGCCGCCGGAAAAAATGGTGTTGATGCCGTTGCCTACGGCGAAGTGATACATACTGGCGAAGAAAGCGTGATCCTGCGGCACATCCTGGTTGGCCACCCCGGACTTCAGATAGGCGAGGTGCAGATCGCGCATATCCTCCCAGTTGATGACATGGGTGTGCAGATCGAAATTGCAGTGCTTCACAATCTTTTCGATATTGGCGACCGCAAGCTCGCTGTTCCAGCCCGCGTCGACATGAACCACGAGCGGCCGCAGCCCGGCCTCATGGACCTTGAGCGCGAGATAGGAGCTATCAACCCCACCGCTTAGCCCCAGGATCGAGTCATAGGGTTTACCCTGCCCTTCCCGCTTGATCCGTTCGATCTCTGCCTGCCACAGCTTTTCACCCCGTTCATCGGGAAACCACTGCTTGCGCGTTACCGTATCAAATTCGATGCAATGATTGCACACGCCATCGGCATCAAAACTGATTTCAGGATCACTGGTGTCCATCACGCAACGTGTGCAGACACGGTGTGGAGAGGTGCTTGTCATTGTCGTGCCGGGGGCCTTTACGCAGAAACTATAGGACGAAAACCGCGCCGATGTGTCAGCGCCTTGATGTGCGGATGCCAGCCCCTTCCCGACAAGACAACAAGGAAGAACAACAGCCCTACGCCGGACGAGACGAACGCGGTGGTCGCTGCCTGTTCTGCCAGCAGAATGGCGTAAAGAAAGCCGATATAGAGATAACCGGCGTTGCCGCTGGCTTCATGAAGCGCATCAAGAATCTTGAAAAATGCCGCAACACCAAAGGTGATGACAACATAACCCAGATAGCCACCTGCCGCGAGCGCATAGGTAAAAGCGTTGGTGTTGACGTTCGCCTGATCGTTGCCAAAGAATGTTGCGCCCACAAGATAGGTGACACTCAAATCGCTCTGGATGCCCGTCAACGGTGACCAGATCGCGACGCCCCTCTCGTAGATCAGTTCCATATAGCGCTGCACGTCGAAGCCGGGGATGACATAAACCCGCCGAAAGAAATATTCGGCAATTTCAGAATAGCCACTGACACTGAATTCAACCAGGAACCCGACGAACAGAAGCATCGTCAACAGCACGATCATATTGAAGAACAGTGCCAGATTTTGGGTCCGAATTCCCATGCCGATGAGATAGGCAAGGCCGACGAACGCAATCGGCGCCTTAACGCCGATGCTGTAAAAAAATACCAGACTGCACCCAAGCGAAAATGCGCCCAGGGACTTCCGGTTCAACAGCCCGCCGAGGAAGGCAATGAAGGGGTTGATGCCGTTCATGGTCATCACGTTGAGATAGGCGATAAGCGACCCGGCCTGGAAAATATCACGCCCGGCCATTCGTCGATCATAGGCATCTGCGATCGAAAACCCGCCCGATGATCCTGACGAGTAAAGCGCAACAGCAACGCCGGAAACGGCAATTCCCACAAGAATTATCAGCAGCGTTTCCGGCTTGAGATCAAGCGGGATCGAAAGCCGCCATTTCACGCTGCCCAAAAGCCGAACCACCACAAACGGGAAGGCCGTGACGGACAGCCGAAACATGAACGCGGTGATCCCCACGTCCGAGGCTCCGGCGTAGAAAAACACATAGGAAAGAATGACAAACGCTGCGTAAAAAACGAGGAAAATGTCGGATGGCTGAGAAATTCGTGCAGGCAGAAATAGGCCGAACACCACACTGAAAAACAGCGCCGGAAAAAGATAGGCGACGCCAATGTCTATCGGCAAAAAGCCCATATAGGCGTTCGTATATTGAAGCTGGAGCTGATAGACGATCAACGCCACTATGCCGAGCGCAAGCAGACCGAGAATGTGAAACAGTCGGCCGCGCGTATCTGCTCGCTTATGCCGCATGGTCAAACGCGTCCTTCGGATAGTTGATAAGCACCGCCTTATGGCGTCCGTGAAACACAAACAGACTTCCGGCAGCGACTGCCGAGGCCCCGCCTTTTTCAACCGCCTCAGCAAGGTGCGCCACATTGCCCGCCCCGCCGCAGGCGATGACGGGGGTGTTGGTTACGGCACAAACCTGTCGGATCAAATCAATGTCATAGCCGCCCATCATACCATCCCGGTCGATGCTGTTGATGAAAATTTCACCGGCACCAGCCGCGACAATGCGTTCAATGTGCGCCGTCAACTTCACCTTCTCTTCGCTATGACCGGAGTGCGAATAGAGCTTGTAAGCGCCCAGAAGAGGCTTGCGAACATCTATCCCCGCAACCACGGCCTGCGCGCCATAGGTGGCGGATGCCTCGCGAATGACATCGAGATCGCCATAGGCGGCGCTGTTGATGACCACCTTTTCTATGCCAGAGCGGATGACACGCTGGACATCGGAAAAGCTCTTGATCCCGCCGCCATAGGCAACAGGCATGAAACATTCGCCCGCGATCTCGGCAATCAGCTCAAAATCCGGCCCCCGGCCTTCGCGCGTCGCATCAATGTCGAGCAGGATAAGCTCGTCAGCCTCCTTGTCGTTGAAGATCCTGACCGCGTTGACCGGATCGCCCACATAGACATCCGACTTGAACTTTACCGTCTTCACAAGACCGCGGTCACGCAGAAGCAAGCAGGGTATGACGCGCGGCAACATCAACACAACTCCGCAAAAGCGCCCAGCAACTGCTTGCCAAAGCGGTGACTCTTCTCAGGGTGGAACTGCACGCCCCAGATATTCCCGCGCGCGACACCCGCCGCAAAATCAATGCCGTAATGGGCGTGCAGCAGCACATCGCTTTGATCCGCCGGATCAAGATAATAGCTGTGCACGAAGTAGAAGCGGGCTTTTGGATCGAGCGACCGGCATAAAGCGTCGTCAGGCCGCGCTGCGCGCACCTCGCCCCAGCCCATATGGGGAATACGCAGCCCCTCCAGTTGTGGAAAACGGCGCACCTTCATATCAATCCAGCCAAGACCGGGAGATGTTCCCTCCTCACTCCCATGCCCAAGCATCTGCGCGCCAACACATATCCCCAGCAAGGGAATAGCCGCCTCCTGCACGCGCTGCTCAACCACCGTGCGAAGGCCGCTTTCGTTGAAGTTGCGCATACACGCATCAAACGAGCCGTTGCCGGGCAACACAATGCCCGTTGCCTGTGCAACAAGGCTGGCATCGCTTGTGATCGCACAGTTAACGCCCAGACGCGCGAACATATTTGCCACCGCGCCAAGATTGCCAATGTCATAATCGATGACCGCGATCACGCGTGCCGTCCCTTGCTGTAATGGTAGCTGATGCCGAGATAGATCACATACATTGCGCTGTAACCATAGGTATAGGCAAGCAGCGTCTCCTGAAGGGTCGCTGGAAGCCACAAAGCGCCGATAACCACCGAGATGAGGCCGATCTGCCAGACAAGATCAACATTCTGCCTGCCCACGATGTAAAAGACATAGCTGAGCGGACTCGCCACAAAACGAAGTGCGAATAATGGTGCCAGCCACATAGCCATCACACCCGCCATCGCCCATTTGCTTCCAAAGCCGATTTCAAAAATGGGCTGTGCGAGAAAAATCGTGCCCACCACAAAAACCAGCGATCCAGCCAGCAAAATACGGAAGGTCGAGAGATATTCGCTCCGGCAATCCCCCTTGCGGCGGAAGGCATCGGCCGCATGGCGTCTGAAAACGTCAAGGACAGAGCGGCCCAAAAGCGCCAGCGGCGCACCCAAAACACGCATCGTCAGCGCGAGAAACCCGGCGCTCTCACTCCCGAAGCGCGTGGCAACGACCATGAGTGGTAATTGGGCAGAAATCGAATTGATCGAGTCTGCGGGCAACGCGAACAGAGGAAAGCGCGAATGTGATGTCCAGAACGCATAAAGCCGGTGGGCCAGGCCGCGGAGCGGCGGAAATGTCATCGGCAACTGCCATGCCGCCACACAAATAGCCCCCAACAACCCAAGCAGATGCCCTACCACCAGCATTTCCGGCGTTGTCGCAACAAGCACCGCGCCAAGTTGCGCGCCGACAATCGCGATTACCTGCACCACGCGGATGCGAATGAGCGCGCGGTAATGCCCGTCTGCCGCCGCCCATGTCTGCCAACTGTCGGATAGCGCCGTCATCGCCGCCGCCAGGATCGCCGAGCCCAAGAGGAATGGCGATCTCAGATCAGCCAGCATCAGCCCGAATGTCCACAACAGGGCCAGCACCGCGCCGCCAAGAAGCGCCACGAGCACGACCGTTACAAATACGAGTTGCGCGGCATCCCGCCTTGGCTGCCCATCCTCCACAACGACAAGCGCCATTTCCAGCCGCAGCGTTGCCATAACCGCCAAAATCAGGACCACCCCGACCCACACGGAATAGCTGCCAAAAGCAGATGGCAGGTAGAAGCGCGCAAGTGCAAGCGAGCCGAGGATCGGCACGGCCTGTGCGACTGCCGTGCCAGACAGAACCGACGCGACGTTGGACCAGAAGCGATTGCTCATGCGTGGACGCGCCTCTTCAGCGGGACGAGGCCTCCGTGCACCTCGCCTCAGGCCTCCAATAGTGCGCCAATCACCACATCCTGCGTCGCCGCATCAAGATAGGGATGCATCGGCAGGCTGAACACGGTTTGAGCGTGCTGGACGCTTACAGACAGCCCCTGCGGATCCGTCGGGTATTTGGAATAAGCCGTCTGCTGATGAAGCGGCAGAGGGTAATAAACGACGCTCGGCACGCCCTTGTCCTTGAGCCGCGCCATCGCGGCTGCCCGCTCGTCGCTCGATTTGGCGCGCAGCGTGTATTGCGCCCAAACGGATTGCAGCCCGGCGGGAACTTCAGGAACCGCGAACGCGTCTTTCAAAGCGTTGGAATAGCGCGCGGCGACAACCTGCCGCGCTTCAATTTCATCCGCATAGATTGCGAGCTTTTCAAGCAGAATAGCGGCCTGAAGCGTATCCAGTCGGCTGTTCACACCGATGCGGACATTATCATATTTGTCCGTGCCCTTGCCGTGCACACGAAGCGACCCGATGAGCGCCGCCAATTCATCGTTATTGGTAAAGACAGCTCCGCCATCGCCATAGCATCCAAGCGGTTTTGCCGGGAAGAACGAGGTCGTTGCGATGTCGCCGATCGATCCGGTGATACGACCGTGATAATTTGCGCCAAAGCCCTGGGCACTGTCGCCGATGATCCACATCCCGGTTTCGCGTGCGATCATCTCGATCACGTCATAGTCCGCCGCAAGGCCGAACAGATCAACCGGGATCACGCCCGCCGGACGCAACCCCAGTTCTCGCGCGTGCACGATCGCGCGCTTGAGGCTTTCGGCACAGATGTTGAACGTGGAAGGGTCCACATCCACGAACACCGGGGTCGCGCCGACATGGGGAACGATCTCTGCCGTCGCAGCAAAAGTGAAGGACGGGCAGAACACGGCATCGCCCGCCGTCGCCCCAAGCGCCAGCAATGCGAGGTGCAGCGCGTCTGTGCCGTTGGCGCAGGTCAGGCTATGCTTGGCACCGCAAAAGGCCGACAGACCCGCCTCAAGCTCGCGCACTTCCGGCCCCATGATATAGTTGCCATGCGCCAAAACGGCCTGAATACGTGCATCAAGCTTATCCTTGATGCGGGCCTGCTGCGTCTTGAGATCGATGAATTCCATTTCTGAACTACCCTTCAATCGGCTGCAAGGTGCCGTTCACTTCTGCATAGCGTTCGCCCGTGCGGGGGCAAACCAGCGTTTGATCGAGCCGCTCGCCTTCGCGCGAGACCCAGCCGATGCGCCGTGCGGGCACACCTGCAACAAGCGCGTAAGCTGGCACATCATGTGTCACGACCGCACCGGCAGCGACCATGCAATATTCGCCAAGGCTGTTGCCACAGACGATGGTCGCATTTGCACCAATCGTTGCACCACGCCCCACCGGAGTATCGCGAAACTCATCCTTGCGCTCAACAAAGGCGCGCGGCGTGAGCACGTTCGTAAAGACGCAGGATGGCCCGCAGAACACATCATCAGCAAGGTTTACGCCCTTGTAGAGCGCGACATTATTCTGGATCTTGCAGTTGTCACCAATCGTTACGTCAGGCCCCGCCATCACGTTCTGCCCAAGCACGCAACCACGACCGATGCGCGTATTTTTGAGCACATGAACAAAATGCCAGATTTTCGTGCCGTCACCGATGTCGACACCATCATCGACATAGGCACTGTCATGCACAAATGCGCTTGGGGATACAGCCATGCGGATCGTCTCCTGAAAATTACGCGGAAAGGCAGGCGGCTGCGCGGCGCAGCACGTTCAACACGGCCAACCCCTCAACACCATCCGTCCGGGGCGTTGCGCCGTTGGCGACGCAATCAAGGAAATGCTGACATTCGTTGCGCAGCGGCTCGGACTTTTCAACCGTGATGCGTTCGGCCTCGGCGGCCTTGGGCACAGGCGCCACGCCGGAGGGGTCGATAACGTGTCGATATATCTTCAGCTTGTCTTCCCACTGAGGAGCGGAATCCTCAAAAACAAGCATTCCCTGGGTTCCAATAGCGACGAGGCGCTGCTCCTTGAACGGGTGCAGCCACGATGTCTGGATGTGCCCCTTCAGCCCATTTGCGAAGCCGAGCTGAAGCGTAACCCAATCCTCAACGCCGGGCGTGACGACAACCGCGCCTTGCGCCGACACGTCGACCGGCTCTTGACCGGCCAGCGACAGCAACATCGACACGTCATGCGGAGCGAATGACCAGAGGACATTTTCCTCCGTGCGAAATTTGCCGAGCGACATACGATTTGAATAGACATAGGTCAGCTGACCAATATCCCCCGCCGCCACACGCGCCTTCATTTCCATGAAAACAGGGTGATATTGGAGGAGGTGCCCAACCATCAGGCGGCGATCAAACCGCTTGGCAGCAGCAATCAGCGCCTCCGCATCGTGCGGGCTGAGTGCCAGCGGCTTTTCCACATAGACGTGTTTTCCGGCCTCCAGCGCCTTCAATGCGAGCACGAAGTGCGTTTCTGCGGGCGTCGCGAAGGACACGGCCGTAATGGCATCATCCGCCAGAACATCATCGAAAGACATGACACGCGCACCCGTCACCTCCGCCATGGCACGCGCCGTATCGGGATTTCCGTCCACAACAGCTTCAAGCACACCCAGCTCAGCAAAATTGCGGGCAAGGTTTTTTCCCCAATATCCACAGCCAATATGGGCAACGCGCGGCTGGGTCATGCGCGCACCAAATTGTCGAGCGAAAGCGGAAACTTGCCGCGCGTATCAACGAGCAAATCAGACTCGCGCGCGATCAACTCATAGTCGAACGTCGTATGGTCGGTCAGCAGCAGAACCGCGTCCTGCGCCTGCAGATTTTCCGCCGTCAACTCAACCGAGGCGAGGTCGAAATTATGCTCGCGCATCTTGGGGAAGACTGGAACATTGGGATCGCAATAAGCAACATTGGCACCCCAATCCCGCAGGATTTCCATCACCATCACCGATGGGCTCTCGCGCATATCATCAACATCGCGCTTATAGGCGATGCCGAGCACAAGGACATTGGCACCCTTGAGTGACTTGGCCCGGTCATTGAGTGCAGCGATCGTCTTATCAACCACATATTGCGGCATCCCCGCGTTGATCTCACCCGCCAGCTCAATAAAGTGCGTGTGCAGGCCAAATTCGCGGGCCTTCCACGTCAGATAAAACGGATCAATCGGGATGCAGTGCCCGCCGATCCCTGGGCCTGGATAATAGGGCGTAAAGCCAAAAGGCTTGGTGGCCGCTGCATCGATCACCTCAAAGATGTTGAGGCCCATACGGTCTGCAACGATCTTCATTTCATTGACGAGGCCGATGTTCACCGAGCGATGGATGTTTTCGAGCAGCTTCACCATCTCGGCTGCCTTGGTTGAACTCACCGGCACAACGCGATCAATGAACGCGGCATACAAGGCTCTGCCAGCTTCAAGGCAGGCGGCGGTGTGCCCACCGACCACCTTTGGGATAGTGCGGGTCGTGAAATTCGGATTGCCCGGATCTTCGCGCTCCGGCGAATAGACAAGGTAGAAATCAGTTCCCACCGTGAGCCCCGCCTTCTCGACGAACGGCAGCAAAATCTCTTCCGTTGTGCCCGGCCAGGTTGTGCTTTCCAGCGAAAGAAGCTGGTTCGGGCGAAGATAGGCGGCAATCTGCTCCATCGTCGAAACCACGAAACTCAAATCCGGCTCACGATATTCGTTCAGCGGGGTAGGCACACAAATGATGAGCGCATCACATTCGGCCGCGCGCGAAAAATCGGTCGTTGCCTCAAAACCGGCGGCACGCATTTCCGCGATGCTCTCGTTCGAGATATGCTTGATCGGGCTTGCGCCCGCGTTCAATTCGGCGACACGCTCAGAAACGATGTCAAACCCCGTCACCTTCAGGCCCACGCCCGAAATCCGCTGCGCGAGAGGAATACCGACATAACCCAGCCCGAATATCCCGACATTCAAGGCCTTGTTCGACAGAAGATCGATAAAAATACTCATACGGAGTCTTCAAATCCTTTTCCGTGCACCCACTAATGTAACTTTGTGCGAAGCGAAAGATTTCGCAAAGTAAAATCACATAAAAACAAATACTTATATCAAAAAATTAGAGCAATTCAAATCTGAACGCCCTCTTAGGCAGCCTGCTTGCAGAAAGCAATGCAGCCTCCCCATTGAAAAGCGCAGTTTTCTTACGTTTATGTGACTATAGTCACAACTTGCGAAACTCGATCGAGCGCACAATAAGCTCAAGCCCGGCCAGCCCCTCGCCCGCCTGCAAATCAAGCTCGACCGACTGTGCAGGACAATCCGGTTGAATGACAAGCGGCTGCGCGAGAGAGGTCGCCTTGCCAGGCAGCGCATCAGCTTTCCAGACAACCTCGCGCTGCGCCATTTTCATGCAAACGATCTGCCAAACCGCCATCTGCCGAGACGCCGTCGACACAATTTCGGCTCGCGTTGAAAATGCATAGCTTCCCGGCTTCAAGAACATCAGCTTGCGCGCAACGGTCCCGTGTTCACCGCCACCGACGAACGCGCGCAGCACATAACGTCCACCCGATTTTTCCAGCGCGGAACCGGCTGTTGACGATGCGCTCAAATCCCAAGCGACGGGAATAAACTGCTCCTGCATCGACGCTTTGTTGAAATCAGCCCTTTCAAGCAGCGACGGGTCGCTCCCCGGCAGCACCCCATAGAGCCGCTGCACGGCATCGACCTTGCCCGCAGCCAGCAACCCCTCCATCGTCTGACGCGCAAGACGTCCAAACTCGGTAGATTTCACATAAGCGCCTGCACGCAGCAGAGGCTCCACAAGGCTGGACGGATCACGCCCCGGCGCGGTCGCGTGCACAATCAACTCCTGCACCCACGGACTTCCGGCGCGAACATAAGGAACAATGTCGCGTTGAATTTGTGCATCGTCCAGTGCCGCAAAGAGAACCGGAATTAGCAATGTGCGCGCCGACTGGTTGATGCGCATCGCAATGTCATAATGCTCCAGCGCCCTGGCGGCGTTGCCTTGGCCGACCTGATGCTCGATCCACCAGAGCTGCGCGCCAAAATCATGACGGGAAACGCGGGTCGAAAGATCCATCAAGGCAAGGGTCTGGCCAGCACCTGCCCTTTCACCATTGGTCAGGCCAAGAATCCGTAACGCGGCGGGCGACAACGCGAGCGAACGCAACGCCGCGCGTGCCTGTTCGGCCGCCCGATCTGGAGCCGTCCGGTCGTCGGTCTGGAGCAATGCCTCATCGGCAAGAACCGCAAGCGCTGTGGGCTGGTTCGCATCGAAATTCAGCGCCACGGAGGGATGCGAGATCTTTACGACACCAGCAAGCGCACTTGCAAAGGCCGCATAAGCAAGCACCAATGTCGCAACCGCAAGGCCGACATTTCGCACGAGCGTCGATCGATCCATCCCCTTCAGCAGCAAGAAAGGGGAAGGCGCGCGACGACTAGTCCTGCGCCGTCTGGCCGTAGCCATATCCATACCCATAGCCATAGCCATATGCGGCCTGACGCGCCTGTAGCTTTGTCAGCACCACGCCGAGCACGCGGGCATGAACGACGCGGAGGCGCTCCAGCGAGGCCTTGACGCCGCGCACTGCCACCCCTTCTGCCTCGACGACAAGAATACAGCCCTCAACCGCGCGCGAGAGCAACGGCGCGTCCGCAAGGCCGAGGATCGGCGGGGCATCGACAACAACATGGTCATATTGCTCCCGCAGCTTTGCAATGAGCATACCCATCCGATCACTGCTGAGCAGTTCAGCCGCGTTGGGCGGCACTGGCCCTGCGGGCATGACCGCGAACGCGCCCTTATCTGCCATGGCGACATTGCGTGCCCAATCATCTTCACCGGCAAGGAAATTGCTGAGGCCCGCGCGGTTTGCGAGCCCTACAAACGCGTGCAGCGACGGCGAGCGCATATCGGCATCGACCAGCAGAACCTTCTTCCCAGTGCGCGCCAGCACCATTGCCGTTGCGAGGCTGGTCGTGCTCTTGCCTTCTGCCGGCCGGGTGCTGGTAATCATGAGCGAGCGCGGCACGCCGTGATCGGTCGAGAACGCAAGGTTCGAACGGATGCTGAGATACGCTTCCGACATGACCGATTTTGCATCGACCAATTGTTCGAGCGGATCGAGGTCCTCCACGTCGGGAACGCTGCCCAGCAATGGCAGGCCGAGCGAACGACTGACTTGACCCGGCTCACGAAGCCCTTCGTCAATCTGCTCAAGCGCAAAGGTCGCGGCCCCGGAGAGCACCAGCCCTGCCAGCAGCGCAAGCGCGATATTCTTGGGCAAGCTGGGTGCTGAAGGCCGGTTGGGGACATCTGCAACGTCCACGATGGCGATATTGTTTGCACCAACGCCTGCAACGCCAATTTCCTTGTAACGCTGCAAAAGCGCGTCATAGAGTTGGCGGTTGGTATCTGCCTCGCGCTGATAAATATTATACTGGATGCTGTTGCGCTGCTGTGCATCAAGCTGCGTCTTGAGCATATCGACCTTCGATTTCAGCTCAGCCTCGCGCTTCATCGCTTCGCGATATTCAGCGTCACGCGCATTGCCAACGCGCGCTTCTTCGCGAGCGATGCTGATGTCGAGTTCACGCACCTGCTCTTGCAGCGACCGGGCCAGCGGATACCCCGGCTCGAACTGGACAAGCACCTTGGCATATTCCGACGCGACTTCCGCCCGCCGCTGACGCAGAAGCGAAATTGCGGTGTTCGAAAGAGCCTCTGATGTCGCCCCACGCGCGCCGCCGCTCCGTGCCTTGCTTTCGGCAATGATGCGGTCTGAAATGGCTTTGGACAGCGCATCATTCAAAGCTTCAAGGTCTGCCGCTGCCAGCGTGCGCTCGCCCTGCGTCTTGCCGTCCGCGCCCTGAACCTTGCTCAGCGACACAATGCCCTTGCTCGACGCATAGCCCACCACATCCCGCTCTGACTGCTCAAGCCGCATCCGAAGATCAGCAAGCCGGTCTTCAAGGAATTTGCGAGCATCGGCTGTTGACGCGAAGCGACGATCCATGCTCGCCGCGATGAACTGCTGCGTCCAAGTATTTGCGATTTCGGCGGACATTCGCGCCGAGCCGCTGGTGTAAGTTACATCGACAAGGCTGGACCCGCGGACGGGCGAAATGCCGACATGGGTCAGCAGAAGATCAACCGCGAGGCGCTCTCGCTTCTGGCGCGCTTCTGTAGAGAGCCGCCCCTGATTGCCAGTGCCAAAAATCCCCGCGAGACTATCTTGAGAAACACCGTGCGCCTCAAAAAACGCATCATTGCTGGCCAAACGCATTTTCTGCGAAACGCGTTCCGCCAGCGAGCGTGCCCCCAGAAGCGCGTATTGAGTTTGGTAGAACTCCATATCGTCACGCGCTTCATCGCGGGCCTCAAGCCCTTCCACCTTTGTGATATTTTTCTGCGCACGGCTGATCTCGATGCGCGTCTTGGCCGAATATTGCGGCGTCATCAAAAGCGTGGCGACAAGGCCAAGCACCACCGACACCACTGTAATGCCGATGATGATCCATTTGCGGCGAAGAACGACTTGCCAATATTGCAGAAGGATCGGAATTCCGCCGCCCTGCTCTTCGCCCCAGCTTGCGCCTGGCTCCATGGCAATGTCGTTTGAATTGATAGCTTCAGATTGCATGGAAAAATCTTCTTCGCGCTGGTCGACGGACGAAAAGGCGTCGATCAATTGGTTCTGAACAGAATGAGAAGCGGCGTCGTAATCAGCGGCGATGCCTGGAGCACATCCTTGAAAATACGGCGCGCCTGCGAGTCACCCACCACGATCACATCATTGGCGAACACTTCAGGATCGTCATAGGCACCGCTGCGAATGGCCTTGAGGCTGTAAAGTGCTGCCATCTTCTGGCCTTTAACCGTTCGAAAGACGGCGACATTGCTCAGTGCGGCAAACTCGGTCGTGCCCTTTGCCGTTGCGACAGCGCGCATCAGCGTCAGCTTGCCAACGACCGGATACAACCCCGGCTCCTTGACCTCACCATCGACCGTGACGACCTGGCTGACCGTCTCCTTGAGGTTTACGGTCACCTGAGGATCACGGACATAAGCGCCGCGCAAACGCTCTTCGAGAACATCCTCGACTTCTGCCGGCGTTTTGCCAGCCGCCTCGACGACACCGGCCAGCGGGAAGGAAATGCGACCGCTTGCATCGGTCTGAACTTCCTTTTCGCTCAACTCCTTGATGCCGAACACATCGATGACAAGCTTGTCAAACGGGCCGATCAGATAAGGCCGGTCCTCACCAACAATGTCAGATCGGTCGGGCGGCGGAAGGACGCCCCCCGGCACCACCGACAGCGACGGACTTCCACCCAGATGCTTGATGCTTGAACCTGCGCAGCCCACCAATGCCAAGCTCGCAAGAAGTACGCCGAAGCCGTTTTTCATTCTGATTCCCGGAAAAGGAGGACGCGTTCACCTAGACAATGTCAGGCAAGACTTCCAGAGCCAACCCGTGCATTTTTGGCTTGATCGAAGAGCCAGACCAAGGCGACGACAAAAATCGAAGACAAAGCGGGCGTCCGCAGCGGATAATCAGCAACGCTTGCAGCCGCGAACATTGCGATCATGACGACACCTAGGCGTTTATACATCAAGGACCGCCCAAGCCTTTGTTTGCCGGCAAATGCCGCCCACCCTTCACGCAAAGAAATAAACGCGATCCATGCGAGTAAAATTAGGCCCGGCAATCCCATGGTGAGGTAAATTTCAAGAAAATCATTGTGAGCGTGGTTGACATAGCCCTGCAGCAGCAGCCCTCGTGGCTCATCCACCTGATACACTTCAACGAAGGAGCCAACACCCGATCCGAACGGGAAGTAGCGCCATGCCATGTCCGTAATCGGCCCCCACATACGGAAACGCAGGTCCTCATCGTCCGACCCGATCAGCCTCTGCAAGGCCGAAGCACGTGATGCAAGCGCCGTCACGGCCACCAACGCCGCGACACCGAGTGCGGCAACGACATAAAGGACATTTACGCGAACCGTCTTGCGCTTGGGCGCGACGGTGATCTCCGGCCGCCGGTAAAGCAAAACAGCCGCAACAAGGCCAGCGCCGCCCAAGGCGAGGCCCGCGCGAGAGCCGGTGACAAGCAGCAGCGGCACCAGCACGATGCCCGCAGCCACAGCGATTGCACTGCGAAACCGCGCGCGCTCATCCGAATTGGCACCGGTGCTCGCAGCAATTGCAAGCATGGGAAAGATCGCGGCGAGAAACACCGCCTGATGGTTCCGGTTTGCAAAGAGGCCAACCGCGGTGCCATTGTTGGTAACGCGGTAGAAATAGAGCGGTCCGCCAGGATCTCCAATCGACTGGAGAATACCCAGAAAACCACTCGCAAGGCCTATCGCAATAACAATTTTGAGCAAATCAAACCGCTGCTCGCGCGTGAGGCGCATACACAGCAAAAGCACCGCAAGCGGCACGAATAGCGCGTAGAGCGCGTTCCATGCCGCCCATGGCACCATGGCAAGCGGGCGCCAAAGCTCACCAAGGTCAGCCGCCTTATCGATATTCGCGATAATTTCCCGCCCAGGCAGCGCCGACCACAAGCCGAATGGCAATGGAATGAGATGAAGTAGAACCAGCCCGAACAACGCAGCAAAAAATGCACGCAGCGGCTTGAACTGTTGCCATTGCGCGCGCGTCATCCCGCACAGGGCGATGCCGCAGACCACAACTGAAATGGGCCGCAAAATGACGAGCGACTGAATATCAGGGCGCGCGCCGCCACCCAATAGAAATACGAGTATGAGGAAAGCCGAGAGAAGCCAGAAATAAAACTTCTCTTTTACATTGAGGCGGATTGACCGGGACAAGGCAGTTCCATTCCCACGCAGAAAACAGGGACGCAACGATCATCGGTCGTCCATACTGCACTGCCAAATATCAAGCCGACTAGGCCAGTCAACCTCCCACAGGCCTGCTCACCCCGCCCTAGCCCGCCATTCGTGCACGGTCCGCCGCACGCTCTACGATCTGGCGATCTCCCCAGATGCCGCGTGTATCATATACAATCTTGCCGCCGCGTTCCGAGGCGGGGACCGATTTGAAGACATCATGGTCGACAAGCAGGATGAACACGCCGCACTCGGCAAGTGCGTCGTCAAGGTCCGCCAGCACGGCACCCGTGCCTGCAAATTCCATCGGCAAGCCTTGGGCATAGGGCTCGACGATCTGGATGCGTGGGCCGTATTTCCGGGCTAGAGCCACTGCAACCTTCACGGCAGGGCTTTCGCGGAAGTCATCGATATTGGGCTTGAAGGCGAGACCGAACAGCGCAACCGGCCCATCTGGTGCCGCGTCGATCACCTCGCAGGCGCGCTGGATGACATAGTCGGTCTTCTTGTCGTTCACTTCGCGCGCGGTGCGGATGAGTGGCGTCGTTTCGGGATCGCCCGCCACGAGAAACCACGGATCAACCGCGATGCAATGCCCGCCCACCCCCGGCCCCGGCTGAAGGATGTTGACGCGCGGATGGCGGTTGGCGAGCTGGATGACATCCCACACGTCAATGCCCATGCGTTGCGCCACCATCGACAGCTCATTTGCAAAGGCGATGTTCACGTCGCGGAAGCTGTTTTCAACGAGCTTGACCATTTCTGCCGCACGGGCCGTGGTGGTCACGCACTCACCACGCACGAACTGTCGGTAGAAGAGCATCGCCTTGCGCGCGCAGCGCGGCGTGATGCCGCCGATGCAGCGATCATTATTGACCAGCTCAATCAGGATGCGACCCGGAAGGACACGTTCGGGGCAATAAGCGACGAAAATGTCGGGCGTCTCCACCGTCAACCCCGGCACTTTCAGATCCGGGCGCAGCCGCGCCAGAACCTCGCAGACCTGCTCGGTCGTGCCGACGGGCGAGGTCGATTCCAGAATGACGAGATTGCCGGCCTCAAGCACGGGCGCAATCGCTGCCGCGGCTTGCAGAACATAGCTAATGTCGGGCCGATGCTCCTCACGCAGCGGCGTCGGCACGGCGATGATGAACGTATCGGCCTTTTCGACGCTGAGCGACGCGCGCAGCGTGCCGCGCTGGACAACGCCCTGCACCAGTCCGTCGAGATCAACCTCCTCGATGTGGATGCGGCCTGAGTTGATCGTGTCGACAACCTCGGCATTGACATCGATACCGAGCACCTTGCTGCCCGAACGCGCAATGAGTGCCGCGGTCGGCAGGCCGATATAGCCAAGCCCGACGACA
This sequence comes from uncultured Sphingomonadaceae bacterium, assembly GCA_937873035.1. GTDB lineage: Bacteria > Pseudomonadota > Alphaproteobacteria > Sphingomonadales > Sphingomonadaceae > Aquisediminimonas. The sequence continues at coordinate 46,234 of CALMVA010000040.1, forward strand.
ACAACCTTCTTTTCAACATCAACCGGCATCTGCAACAGTCCTGGCTATACGCGTGGCGGCCTTGCCATCGCCAAAGGGGTTATGAGCGCGTGACATGGCGGAATAGGCCGCCTTGTCATCCAAAAGCTTGAAAATTTCGGTAACGATACGCCCCTTGTCGGTCCCGACAAGCCGCGCCGTTCCCGCCGCCACGCCTTCAGGCCGTTCGGTCGTCTCGCGCATCACCAGAACCGGTTTGCCAAGCGAGGGGGCTTCTTCCTGCACGCCGCCCGAATCCGTGAGAACCAGTTCGCACATATCGAGCAACCGCACAAAATGCGGGTAATCCAGCGGGTCGATCATCGCGACGTTTGACAATCCGCCAAGTTCGGCATCCATCACGCTGCGCACATTGGGATTTGGATGAACCGGAAAGACCACCGCCACATCCCCGCGATCCGCAATCGCGGCAATCGCCTGCGCTATGTTGCGCATCCCTTCGCCAAAATTCTCGCGCCGGTGCGATGTGACCGCAACGATCCGCCGCCCACTGAAGCGCGCGGCCAGCGGATCAAGCCCCGCCGCGAGTGCAGGGCGCTCGCGCAGCTTTTCGCGCGTGGCGAGCAGTGCATCGATCACGGTATTGCCCGTCACGAAAATGCGCGACGGATCGACATTTTCGGCCTTGAGCGCGTTTGCCGCCGCTTCGGTCGGTGCGAAATGGAGGTCAGCCACCGCGCCTGTGACCTTGCGGTTCACTTCCTCCGGCCAAGGCTGGTAAATGTCGCCGCTGCGCAAGCCCGCTTCGACATGGCCGACCGGGATCTTGCGGAAATAGGCCGCGAGCGTTGCCGCCATCGTCGTCAGCGTATCGCCGTGCACAAGAATACGGTCCGGCTTTTCGGCATCGAAAACGCTGCCAAGCCCCGTCACAAGCCGCGCCATCAGCGCGTCAAGGCTCTGGTTAGGTTGCATCACGTCCAGATCGACATCGGGCACGATGCCTGCGATTTCGAGCACCTGATCGAGCATCTCGCGATGCTGGGCCGTCACGCACACGCGCGCGTCCACACCGGGCTCCGCCTGCAACGCGTGGACGACCGGAAACATCTTGATGGCTTCCGGCCGCGTCCCGAATACAGAAATGACACGCTTGGTGCGCTGGGCAGGTTCAGTCATGATCCCGCCCATAGCGCGCCAAGGTTAAACTGTCGTCAACCGCGGCGCCGCAAGATCGAGCGCACGGCGGATCGTCGCAACAATGGTGTCGATCTCTTCGTGCGAGATAATGAGCGGCGGGCACATGACGATCGTGTCGCGGATGCCGCGCACCATCAGGCCGTTTTCGATGCACAAATCACGCACCATCGGCCCAGCCGTGCCTTCCGCGCCGCCAAAGCGCGCGCCGGTCGCCTTATCCGCCACGATTTCAACCGCACCCAACAGGCCGACCGAACGCGTTTCGCCCACCAGAGGGTGATCGTTGAGTGTGGCAAGCGCCTTGGCAAGATATGGCCCGACATCGTCACGCACGCGCTCGACAAGCTTTTCGCGCTGCATGATCTCGATGTTCTTGAGCGCGACAGCGGCGGCAACGGGGTGGCCCGAATAGGTGAAGCCATGCACGAAATCACCACCCGTCTTGAGCACATCGACGATTTCCTTTGAAACCGCCGTTGCCGAAATCGGCATATAGCCAGAGGACAGGCCCTTCGCCATCGCGATCATGTCTGGCTTCACGCCCACGGTTTCATGGCCCCACATATTGCCGGTGCGGCCAAAGCCGCAAATCACTTCGTCGCAGACAAGCAAAATGCCATATTTACGAACGATTTTCTCGACTTCGGGCCAATAGTTCGCAGGTGGAATGATGACACCACCGGCCCCCTGAATCGGTTCACCGATAAAGGCGGCGACATTTTCCGGCCCCACTTCAAGAATCTTGTCTTCAATCGCCTTGGCGCAAGCCAGCCCAAACTCTTCCGGGCTCATGTCGCGGCCTTCGCCATACCAATAGGGCTGACGAACGTGCTCGACGCCCGGCACCGGCAGATCACCCTGCGCGTGCATCGCCTTCATACCGCCAAGGCTGACGCCCGCCACGGTCGAGCCATGATAGGCATTCCAGCGGCTGATGAAGATCTTGCGGTTCGGCTCACCCCTGGTCTTCCAATAATGGCGCACCATGCGGAATATGGTGTCGTTCGCTTCGGAACCGGATGCGTTGAAAAAGACGTGCGGCAAGCGATTGCCCGTGAGCGATGCCACTTTTTCCGCGAGCAACACTGTGGGCGGCGTCGCCGTCTTGAAGAAGGTGTTGTAGAAGGGAAGCTCGCGCATCTGCTCGGCGGCCGCGTGGACAAGCTCTTCGCGGCCATAACCTACATTGACGCACCACAGGCCCGCCATGCCGTCGAGAATACGATTGCCGTCGCCATCATAAATGTAACAGCCCTCGGCATGGGTGACGATGCGACTGCCGCCCATATCCTCAATAAGCTTGTAATCCTGCTGAGCGGGCAGGTGGTGCGCCACATCAAGGCGCTTGAGTTCGGCGATGTCGTAATTGCGAGGCATGGATTTGCGTCCTGAAATACGGGGATGAGTTTGCAGTGCGGGAGAAAGGCGGAACAATGTCGCGCCACCGCCGTTGTCAGGGCGAGAAGCCAATCCTGGCCAGATAGCGGTTGACGCGTTGAACCATGGGCCGAGCCTAGCAGGCCCGACCCATGAGGGAAACCGCGTTACGCCTCAAATGGCAGATCAAGCGCCTCGGCGACCGCGCGGTGGCGGATGCTGCCCCCCGCCACGTTCAACCCCGCCGCCAGATTGGGGTCCAGCGCCATCGCGCGCTCCGCCCCCAGATTGGCGAGTTTCAGCGCAAAGGGCAAAGTCGCATTGTTGAGCGCAATAGCCGAAGTGCGGGCAACCGCACCGGGCATATTGGCAACGCAATAATGGATGACGCCCTCTTCCATATAAACAGGGTCGGCATGGGTCGTCGGGCGGCTCGATTCAAAGCACCCGCCCTGATCGATCGCAATATCGACGAGCACCGCTCCGCGCTTCATGGTCTTGAGCATTTCGCGCGTCACCAGCTTGGGGGCAGCCGCCCCCGGCACCAGCACCGCGCCGATCACAAGATGCGCATTGGCGACCGCCGCAGCAATCGCCGCCTTGGAGGCATAGGCCGTCTTGATCGAATTGCCGAAATGCGTGTCGAGTTCGGCAAGCCGGTCATTGTTGATGTCATAGATCGTCACATCGGCACGCAGACCAACCGCCATTTGCGCCGCATTGAGGCCAGAGACACCACCGCCCAGAATGGCGACGCGCGCGGGCGCGACGCCCGGAACACCACCTAGCAGGATGCCACGGCCGCCCTGCTCTTTTTCAAGATAATGCGCCCCGACCTGGATCGACATCCGTCCGGCCACTTCCGACATCGGCTTCAAAAGCGGCAGCGAGCGATTGGGCGAGGTTACCGTTTCATAGGCGATGCACGTCGCGCCGGACTTCATGAGGCCAAGCGCCTGATCCTTGTCTGCCGCCAGATGCAGATAGGTGAAAAGCGTGTGCCGCGCCTCCAGCATGGCAATTTCCTGCGGCTGCGGCTCTTTGACCTTCACGATCATCTCGGCAGCCTTGAACACCTCTGCGGCATTGGCCAGAATCTTCGCACCAACCGCAGCATAAGCATCATCATCAAAATCAATGCCCATGCCAGCGCCGGTTTCCACGAACACCTCATGCCCGGCTGCGGTCAATTCCGCGACCGAAGGCGGCGTCAGGCCGACGCGGTATTCGTGCACTTTGATTTCCTTGGGAACGCCGATCTTCATTGCCATCTCCACAAAAATTCGAATTGCCGGGATAATATTGCAAAAATCGCGCGATGTGTTTGCAAATTTGCTCGAATATCCTACTGGAATTGGCAATTATCGTTATTTCATGGCCATAAATTGGGATAACAATGCAACTAGATGCTCTAGACCGAAAAATTCTTGCAGAGCTTGCCCGCGATTCCGCCATGACGAGCGAGCGGCTGGGGGAGCGCATCGGCCTCTCGCCTTCGGCCACGCACCGGCGGGTAAAACAGCTTGAAGAAAGCGGGCTGATTCTGGGCTATGCGGCGCGCCTTTCCCGCACCGCGCGGGGCAACCCTTCCACCGTGTTCGTGTCAGTCACACTTGTTGACCAGCGCCGCGAAACAATGGAGCGTTTTGAAGCCGCCATCGAGCGCGAGCCACTCGTCACCGAAGCGCATCTGATGAGCGGTGAATCAGATTATCTGCTCAAAGCGGAAATCCCGGAGAGCGACAGCTTCGAGCGCGTCCATCGTGATGTTCTGGCTGCCCTGCCCGGTGTCCATCGCCTTGTGACTCATTTCAGCATCCGGGGCGTCATCACGCCCGATTGAAGCGCGTCAGTCTTGCGGCGTATATTCCTGCCATTGGCGGTTGGGCGCACGGCGCACAGGCGCATCGCAATGGACGCAGACCGACACCCACCCCTTTTCATCCTGCCGTGCCTTGCTGCCGTCGCGTTCATGAACACCCCGCGAGCAAAAGAAGAGCTTCGAAAACAAACCGCGCATTCAAATCCTTGAATTTATTGGCAACCCGGCAGTTTATTTGAACTGTCCGCCAAAATTGCGTGAACCAGGCAAGCCTTGCCGTCAACACCCGCAAATGGCCTTATCGCAGTGCAGATACGCCTCATCGCGCGAGCGGAAGCCGCAGACGCGCCAGCAAACCGCCCATATCCTCGCTCTCTTCCAGCGACACCGACCCACCGTAAATTTCCGCCACGTCGCGCACGATCGCAAGACCAAGCCCCGTGCCGGGCTTGGACCGATCCAGCCGAACACCCCGGCTGAACAGCCGCTCACGGTCTTCCTCGCTGATACCCGGCCCATCATCCTCAACGAGGATTTCGACAAACTCATTGTCGCGCTGAACCGTCACGAACACGCTGCCGCCGCCATATTTGGCCGCATTTTCGATGAGGTTGCCCAAAATTTCATCAAGGTCCTGCCGCTCAACATGAGCCGAGAGCGTCTTATCGCCCGCAATATCAAGGCGGACATATTCATAGAGCCGCGCCACAGCACGCTCGACCGATTCCAGCGACGGCCAGACTTCCGCACGGCTATGTGCATGGCCGCGCCTGCCAACGGCGCGTGCACGGGCAAGGTGATGGTCCACCTGCCGCCGCATCGTCGCCGCCTCGCGGATCACCGTTTCGCCAAGGTCCGGTGCGTTGGCGGTCGCGGCGTTCATAATGACGGTAAGTGGCGTTTTGAGCGCGTGCGCCAGATTGCCCGCGTGTTCGCGCGCCTCTTCTGCCTGCTTCTCATTATGCTCCAGCAAGCCATTCAACTCATCGACCAGCGGCTCAACCTCACGCGGCAGGGATTGCGGCGCCACACGCTGCGCCCGCCCGGCGCGCATATCGGCAATCGCAATCTGCAACTTGCGCAGCGGCCATAGTCCATAGAGTGTCTGAAGTGCTGCCATGCCGATCAGCCCAACCGCAAGCAACGCGAAGCTTTTGACGAGCGTGGAACGCAGCGTAACGATCTGCTCATCAAGCGAGGCCCGCGCCTGCGCCACCTGAAAGCGCCAGCGCGTCTTGGAGGTTGGCAGATAGAGGTCGCGCTCAACCACGCGCAACTGCTCATCGGGGAATTCACTGCTGTTATAAAAATGCGCCTTGTCATCCGCGTGCGCCGGATTGACCTTGAGCGCCTGGTCCCAGAGCGAGCGCGAGCGGAAAGGCTCAAAGCTCTTGCCGCTGATCTGCCAGTAAAGGCCCGAATAAGGCTCCAGAAAACGCTGGTCGCCCATCGGGCGATTGAGCCGCACTTCACCATCCGGCCCGATTTCTGCCGACGCGATCATCTGCGTCATCACATATTCAAGCCCGGAGTCGAAATTCTGGGTGACGGCACCCGTCAGCACGCGATCAAGCGCCACACCGCCGCCCAGCAGCAGCACCGCTATCCAGCCCGCCGCAATCAGGATCATGCGACGGCTCAGCGATCCGCTGCTCCGTCGCGCGACGGTCTCGGTCATATCAGGCGGCCGGGTCTTCCAGGCTGTAGCCAAGGCCGCGAATCGTCGTGATCACGTCTTGCCCCAGCTTCTTGCGGATGCGCGTAACAAACACTTCGATCGTGTTGGAATCACGGTCAAAATCCTGATCGTAAATATGCTCGATCAGCTCGGTGCGGCTAACCACCTTGCCCTTGTGGTGCATCAGATAGCTGAGCAGCTTATATTCCTGCGCGGTCATCTTCACCGGCTCGCCCGAAAGCGTGACGCGGCCCGAACGCGTATCGAGGCGCACATCGCCGGCAACCAACTCAGACGAGGCATTGCCTGACGCCCGGCGGATGAGCGCACGCAACCGTGCGATCAGTTCCTGCGTCTGGAACGGCTTGGCGAGATAATCATCTGCCCCCGCATCAAGCCCTGCCACCTTGTCGGACCAGCTATCGCGCGCGGTGAGGACCAGAACCGGCGTCACCTTGCCTTCCTTGCGCCAGCGATCCAGCACCGTCAGCCCGTCGATTTCCGGCAGGCCCAGATCAAGGATCACGGCATCATAGGTTTCGGTCGAGCCAAGGAAATGCCCTTCCTCGCCATCCGTCGCAAGGTCGACGGCATAGCCATTATGTTCAAGCGTGGATTTGAGCTGCCTGCCCAGTGTCGGTTCGTCTTCGACAATCAAAATGCGCATGGCATCCCCTTAAGCTCCCAATTTCATCCAGATAGGCTCAATTGCCGGCTTGGGCAATGATTGCGCCCGACCGCCCGTCGACATCGATCCAGATGACCGATGATCCGCGCACGAACTTGAGCCGGTAACGCATCACATCCGAATCGAATTCCGCACCAATATAGTTGGCACCACGACGCTTCATTGCCGGAACGACCGTGCCTTCAATGTTGCGCAACGAATGAACCGACCCACGCCGCGTGGCATTGAGCGCCGCATCCTGCTCATCCCGACGGCTCTGCTGGCCAAGCGCCGCCGTAGCCAGCAATGCAGCAAGGCAGGCCGACCCAAAGAGTTTGAACGAGGCGTTGAACTTAATCACGAATTGAGCGCATAGCAGACGGGATTGAATAGGCCATGAATGGCCCGTGCAGTTTTCGTCCAGTTTCCTCCCCACTCCATTAATCCGGTTCCACAGAATGTCAGCACCTGTTTTGAGTTATGAAGGCCTTGGGCTTGTCCAGGGGTCTGGATGGCTGTTTCGCGGCCTTGACATCTATATCGGTGAGCGAGACCGGTTGGCGCTGATCGGCCGCAATGGCGCGGGCAAGACGACGCTCTTCAAGCTGCTCGCCAATCGCATCGACTGTGATGAAGGCCGCCGCACGGTCGTTCCGGGCACCAATGTGGTGCTGCTGGAGCAGGAGCCGGACCTTAAGGGCTTTGCGACGCTGCGCGATTACACCATTTCCGGCGAAGATGCGCCGCCGCTGCATGAGGTGGAGGCCATTGCCGACCAATTGGGCATAGACCTCTCGCGCGAGGCCACAACCGCGTCAGGCGGGGAACGCCGCCGCGCCGCAATCGCCCGCGCGCTGGCGATGAACCCGGACGTGCTCTTGCTCGACGAGCCGACCAACCATCTCGACCTTGCCGCGATTGACTGGCTGGAAGACTGGCTCAACCGCTTTACCGGCGCATTCATCGTCATCAGCCATGACCGCACTTTCCTCACGCGCCTGACACGCCAGACGGTCTGGATAGACCGCGGTATCGCCCGCCGTGCCGAGGTGGGCTTTGGTGGCTTTGAGGCCTGGCAGGAAAAGGTCTTTGCCGATGAAGCGCGCGCGGCGGAAAAGCTTGACGCCAAGCTGAAGCTTGAACTCCACTGGCTCCAGCGCGGCGTGACGGCGCGGCGCAAGCGCAATCAGGGGCGGCTTGAAAAGCTGAACCAGATGCGGGCCGCCCGCGCCGCGATGATCGGCCCGACAGGCGCTGCCAAAATGTCGGTTGAAAGCGACGATGTTCGCTCCAAATCGGTCATCACCGCCGAGGGCGTGAGCAAATCCTTTGGAGATCGCACGCTCATCCGCAACTTCACGCTGCGCATCCAGCGCGGCGACCGCATCGGTATTGTCGGCGCAAACGGCACGGGCAAGACGACGCTGCTCAAGCTGCTGACAGGCGAGATCGCCCCGGATGAAGGCAGCATCACGCTCGCCAAGACCCTCAACGGCATCGTCATCGACCAGCAACGCGCGCTGCTGAGCGGCGACAAGCGCGTGCGCGACGTGCTGGCTGATGGTGGCGACTGGGTGACGGTGCGCGGCGAAAAGAAGCACATCAAGGGCTATTTGAAGGAGTTTCTGTTCGACCCCGAATTGTCCGACGCCCGCGTGGCGACCTTGTCCGGCGGGGAACAGGCGCGGCTTCTTCTCGCGCGTGAATTTGCCCGCCAGTCGAACCTCCTCGTCCTCGACGAGCCGACCAACGATCTCGATCTTGAAACGCTCGATCTGCTTCAGGAAGTGATTGCCGATTATGATGGCACGGTGCTGATCGTCAGCCACGACCGCGACTTTCTGGATCGCACGGTCACGCTGACGCTGGGCCTCGATGGGTCTGGCAAGGTCGACATCGTGGCGGGCGGCTATGCCGATTGGGAACGCAAGCGCACCGCCCCCAAGACTGCCGCCAAGGCCAAGACAGCAGTCGCCCCCACGCCTGAAAAGCCCAAGGTCCAGACCAAGCTCAGCTACAAGGACCAGCGCGACTATGATCTGCTGCCCGCACGCGTGGAAGAACTCGGCGCGGAAATCGAGCAGGCGGAAACCATCCTTTCCGACCCTGAACTCTACAGCAAGAACCCCGCACGCTTCGCGGCGTTGACGGCCAAAATCGAAAAGCTGCGCGACGAGCGCGATGCGGCGGAAGAACGCTGGCTTGAACTCGCCGAAATGGTCGAGAGTCTCGGCAGTTAAAGCGTTTTGCCCGCGCGGCCTGCAAGTTCAACGGCATAATGCCATGCGACGCGGCCTGACCGCGCGCCACGCTGGGTGGCCCAGGTGAGCGCATCCTGCTCATCAAAGGTCAGCCCCAGATGGCGCGCATAGCCCGCGACCATCTCCAGCCACACATCCTGTGTGCAGACATGGAAGCCAAGGCTGAGGCCAAAACGGTCCGCCAGCGCCAGATTATCATCAATCGCATCGCGCGGATTGATGGCGCTGGACTGCTCTTCCAGATTGCGCGGCACGATGTGGCGCCGGTTGGCGGTCACATAGAGGCGGACGTGCGCCGGGCGCGCTGAAATGCCCCCATCGAGCACCGAGCGGATATGGCGCATCCGCGGATCGCCCTGTTCAAAACCAATATCATCGATAAAGACCAGCGTCGGCACGCTCTGGCGCGCGAGAAGCGCAAAGAGATCGGGCAGCGTTTCCATGTCGTCGCATGAGGCTTCAACAAGACGGAGCGCGCCCCCACCCGCCTGCACGGCGGCCGTTGTCGATTTGACCAGCGCCGACTTGCCCGTGCCACGCGCCCCCCAGAGCAAAATGTCATGCGCGGCGTGGCCCGCCGCCAGGCGTCGGCTGTTTTCAAGAATGGCCGCCTTTTGCATATCGACGCCCGCGAGCAGACCAATCGACACGGGACGGAAACCGCTCGCAGGCATAAGCCGCCCACCCTGCCACACATAAGCGGGCGCATCATCAAGTGCCGTGCGCTGTGGTGGCGGTGACATACGCTCAAGAGCTTCGGCGATGCGGGTGAGTGCGTCCTTATCCATGGCGTGCGCGTTAAGCGCGTTGGCACCGCTCTGTCAAAGCCGGGCTTGCGCCAACTGGCGGCTGATTGCAGGGTCAGCAGGGGCCAGCGCGTGAGCCTTCACCAGCATCGCAACCGCGCCCTTTCGATTACCCGCCTTGTGGCGCGCCCAGCCCAGCGTCGCTGTAACCGACGCGTTATTGGGTGAAAGCGCATATGCCGCCTCTGCAAAGGCCAACGCCTTGCCCGCGTCCCCAAGCTGGAGATATGCCCAGGCAAGGTTGTTGAGAAGCGCCGCATCCCGGCTGCCGATGCGATCCCGCACGATTTCCAGATCGGCAATTGCGCTGTTCCATTGCTGCGCGTGCATCCGCATATCGGCACGCGCAAGGCGCATCGGCACGCTCTGAGGATTTTGCCCCAGATAAAGGTTCACAACGCCAATCGCCGATGCAGCATCACCCGACATGGAAAGCCCACGCGCCAAACGCAGCGCCGTGCTTTCCGAAAAATCGAGATTGGCGGCGACACGATAGGCCTCCACAGCCCCGCGCCAATTGCCCATTTGCGCGGTAATATCCCCCACCATGACATGGGCCGCAGGCGCGCCGGCGTTCCGCGCGCGCAACAGCATGGCGCGCTGCAAGGCGGCCGCTGGCTGCCCGGCGGCCATTTGCGCCGCCATCCAAGGCACAGCCGCGCGCGTATCGAGCGGATCAACCGCTGGATCAGCGGCGACCAGCGTCAGCGGCTGGGCCATGCGGACCTGCGGGCTGGATGCGCGTTCCAGAATGGTGGCGGCCGCCAGCCGATCCCCCTTCGCCTCCAAGGCCCTGCCCAGCAGGCTGAGGCTGTAGCTATCGGCATCTGCCCGCGCCGCGATGGGGGAAAGCGCCGTGATCGTGCCATCGAGATCACCCGCGCGCCAAAAGGCCAGCCCAAGCAGCCGTCGCGCAGCAAGGTTCGCCGGTTGCTGCTCAACCAGAAGCCCCAGCCCCTCAATCGCGCGTTCCGGCGCGTCTGCCTGAAGATCGATGCTCGCCTGAAGAAGCCGGACGGCGGGTTCATTGTCCAACTGTCCAGCGGTGCGCTGCACTAGCCCGCGCGCCAGATCAAACTTGCCTGCCCGCGCCGCCATGACAGCCTGAAGATACCAGGCGCGCGCATTGCCCTGATCGAGCGACAAGACGCGGCGCGTCAGATCAAGCAATGCGCGATTGTCGCCCGCATCACCGCTTGTCGCTGCAAGTTGCAGCAAGGCCGGAATGTTGTTGGCATCAACATCCAGCGCGCGACGAAACCAGGGCATGGCAGCGCCCAGCCCGTAGCGATGGCGATCCAGTTCCCCAGACAGCACCAGCGCCTTCACGTTGCGCGGCGCCAAACGCACAGCTTGTGCGGCGGCGGCAAAGGCGCCTGCCATGTCGCCCGTCTCCAGCCGAAAACGGCCAATATCGGTCCACAACGCAGCCGACGGCGTGGTCGACTGGAGGGCCGCGTCAAATTCTGCCTTTGCCGCCGCCAGATCGCCCTTTGTGATGTAAGCGCGGGCCCGGATGCGTGCGGCATATTGGGCCTGCATCGGCGCGGCGGTCGCCGCCAGCGCAAGTGCACCATCCGCGTCTCCGGCAAGCAGTCGCGCATGAGCCTTCAGATGCGCAATCGCATCCGCGCGCGCCCCCAGCGCCTCTGCCCGATCAAGCTCTGCCTGCGCGCCTTCTGCATCTTCCAGATCAAGCAAGACCTGCGCCTGCGCCACGCGTGCCGCAATGTTGGCGGGGTCCGCCTTGATGGCGTTCATCAACTCGACGCGCGCCGCACGCACATTGCCCTCGACATAGAAGCGCGCGCCGCGCCCAAGCGCCGCGCGCGCGGCATCTGCATCGCTCGATGACGCCCAAACCGCGCCACCCAGCACCATCGCCGCCGCCACTGCCAGAACGGGAGAAACCAGACGCACGTTGCTAGACCTGCATCCCATAATGTTTCAGCAAGTCATAAAGCGTGGGCCGGCTGATCCCCAGCAGCTTGGCGGCATTAGAGATATTGCCCTCAGTGCGGGCAATCGCCCGGCGGATTGCCAGTCGATCGGCGCGCTCTCGCACGGCCTTCAGATTGATGACTTCTGCCGTATCATCCTCTTCGGCAGAAGCAGGCAGATCAAGGTCTGCCGCCGTCACCAGCCGCCCTTCGGCCATGATAACGGCGCGCTTCATGCGGTTTTCCAGTTCGCGCACATTGCCCGGCCAGCCCCAGCGGTCGATGGCCGCCAAAGCATCAGGTGCCAGCCCCTTCACATTGGGGTTCATGGCAGCGGCAAATTTGGTCGCAAAATGGCGCGCCAACAGCCCGGCATCGCCCAGACGATCCGCAAGGGCTGGAATACGCACCACGATTTCGGCCAGGCGGTAATAAAGATCTTCGCGGAAGCTCGCTTCGGCGATCATCGCATCAAGGTTCTGGTGCGTTGCGCAAACGATGCGCGTATCGACCGGAATGGGCTTTCGCCCGCCGATCCGCTCCACGACGCGCTCTTGCAGAAAGCGCAGCAGCTTGACCTGCAAGGGCAGCGGAATATCTCCCACTTCATCAAGGAAGAGCGTGCCACCCTGCGCCATTTCGATCTTGCCTTCGGTCGTTTTGACCGCGCCCGTAAACGCACCTTTTTCAAAGCCGAACAATTCGGCCTCCAGCAGCGTTTCAGGGATGGCTGCACAATTGATAGCGATAAACGGACCGCGTGCCCGGTTTGAGCTGTCGTGCAGTCCACGCGCCAGCAATTCCTTGCCGGTGCCGCTTGCGCCAAGCAGCATGACTGTAACATCCGCCTTGGCCACGCGCTCGATGGTTGAGGCGACTTTCAGCATCTCAGGTGCCGCCGTAATCAATCCACCCAGCACGCTCACACTTCCGGGTGCCGCCGCTGCCAGCCGTGCATTGTCGGCCTCGATGGCGTGGACGTGAAAGGCGCGCTTCACGATATGGCCCAGTTCGTCAATATCGACGGGCTTCTGGTAGAAATCATAGGCGCCCCCCGCAATCGCGCGCATAGCACTTTCGCGCGCGCCATGGCCGGAGGCGACGATCACCTTGGTGTCAGGCTTGAGCTTCAGTATGGCCTCAAGCGTGGCGAAGCCTTCGGTCACGCCATCAGGATCAGGCGGCAGGCCAAGATCGAGCGTGACCACATCCGGCTCTTCCGCGCGCAACAGGTCAATCGCCAATGAGCGATCGCCTGCCACAAGCACGTCATAGCCATCATAGGCCCAGCGCAATTGCCGCTGCAAACCTTCGTCATCCTCGACGATGAGCAATTTGGGTCGGGGGGGCTCGGTCATGCAGCCTTTACCTTATCCTCGGTTGACATATTGGCGCTATCCCGCGCCAGTGGAAGAAAAATGGAGAAGGTTGTGCCCTCTCCCTCTCGGCTCTGCACGTCGAGGCGACCACCCATCGCTGTAACAAGCGCGCGCGCTTCAAACGCGCCTACGCCAAAGCCACCATCCTTGGTTGAGGTGAAGGGCTTGAACAGATCGGTGCGAATGAAGTGCGTGGACATACCGCATCCCTTGTCGATCACTTCGATCACGGCCTGATCGCGCACAGTGCGCACGCGCAACGTGACCGGCTCTGTCGGTGGGCTGGCCTCGATCGCGTTCTGCACAAGGTGCACGACGGCCTGCTCAAGCCGCGCCGGGTCTGCCACAAGATATAATTTGGGCTCGCCCGTGGTGACAACCGCGTGCTGCATCCGCTTGGCGGTGACAATGCGCTCAAGCACCGGCCCCACCTGTATGGCGCGCGGCTCTTCTGCCTGCGCCTTGTTGTGCTGCGACAGTCGCGCCAGCAGATCGTTCATCCGGGCGACGGATGATTTGAGCGTTACGATCATGTCCGCCTGAAAATCAGGGTTTCCGGCATATTTCTCGGCATTGCGCGCGACAAGGCTCAGCTGGCTCACCAGATTCTTGATGTCGTGCATGATGAAGGCGAAGCGGCGGTTGAACTCATCAAAACGCTGCGCGGTCGCCAATGCCTCCTGCCCATGCGCTTCGGCCAGATAAGTTGCGACCTGACTACCCACGACTTTCAGCAGATCGAAATCTTCCCAATCCAGCGTGCGGGCAACCAGCGGGCGCCCCAGCACGACAAGGCCCGCCAGGCGACCAAAATGGATCAGCGGCACAATCGCCCAAGCGGACTGATCGGCAAGAAGCCATTCGGGAACGGCGGCCGCCTCCTCGTCATTGCCCTCAAAGTCGCCGCGCAGCGCATCAAGCTCGACAATGCGGCCCGTGCGCTCAAAGAAGTCGACCGTGCGTGACGTCGCCGCCTGTCCTGCGCTTGCAAGGTCTGGCCAGTTCCATTTGGACCGCACGACAAGACTGCCCGCACCATCGGGTTCCATCAGGCAGCCAAAGGGCGATTCTGTAATATCGGCAAGCGCCTGCACCACCCGCGTATCAAGAGGCGTGCTCGTCGCGCCCGGATTGCCGAGCGTTTCCGAAAAGCGCAGCCATTCCGCCCGATAGTCATAGCGGTGCTGGAAGAGGTGCTTGGCGATCTTGACCTTGAACCATGCCCGGAAGCGCGCCGAGGGCAGCAATACCAACGCGATGACGGAGCAGCCAAAGACGAAGGCCACCTGCACCGGCCGGGCGTGATTGCCCAGCAGCGCACCCAGCACGGCGTTGAGCGCGACCATGGCGATAAGATAGGCGCCAATGGCACCAAGGCTCAGTGTCTGGAAGGTCGCTGTGCGCGAGAGCCTTACCCGCAAGCCACCGGCGGCATTGGCCGACAAAGCGATGAGCGGCGCTGCCATGCCGACCGCCAATCCGCGTAACGCCAAAAGCTCTACCGACCAGCTCGCCGACAGGTAGGACACGGTATAGAGGTTGAGGTCATAGACCCAGATCACTGACAGGGCCGTTAGCGGCAGCCGCAGCGCAGAGCGGGTATCGGTGGTGCCCGCGGTATAGAGATTGTGGACGAGCACCAGCGCCCCCACCGAAAAGAGCATCCCCAGCACGAAGGAAGAGTAAGTCACCGCGCGCGTGATCCCCGTACCCTGCTGCGCATCGGCCTGAACCAGCACAAAGCCAAGCTGGACGACGCCCACAAAGAGCAGCGCGCCATAAAGTGCGCCCACCGTCAGATGCTTGCCCTGCCCTTCGTCCCGCCGCCAAAACGCATACATGAAGCCAAGCCATGCAAGGTTGCGGGCGATTTCGCTCGCCAGTGCGAGCGGGGCCGCAGCCCCCTGGGAGGCGCTGAGCAGCGCCCAAGCGGAGGTCATGGCGCTGGCGAGGACAAGTGGCCAGACACCCCGGCCCTTAGACAGATCCTTGAGCAACCACACCGCGATGGCCGCAAAGAGGATTGCGGTTACCGCATGGCCCCATTGCGACACGAAACCGAGCATCATCGCGCTCCTTCGGGCCAGAGCACGACGCGGATGGTTTGCAGCAGGATCAATATGTCGAGAAAGGGCGTATAGTTCTTGGCGTAATAGAGGTCATATTCCAGCTTGGCGCGCGCATCCTGCAAGCTTGCGCCATAGGGGTAGTTGATCTGCGCCCAGCCGGTGATGCCCGGCTTCACCATGTGCCGTTCGGCATAATAGACGAGCTTTTCTTCAAGATCGGCAACGAACTCCGGTCGTTCGGGGCGCGGGCCGACAAAGCTCATGTCCCCCTTCAGAACACTCCAGACCTGCGGAAGTTCATCAATGCGCAAGAGCCTGATCCATTTGCCCACGCGCGTCACGCGCGGATCATCCTTTTCCGCCCATTTCGCCTTGCCATCTGCCTCTGCGTCGGTGCGCATCGAGCGCAGCTTCACAAGATCAAAGGTCGCGCCATAAATGCCAACGCGCGTCTGCCGGAAAAAGGCAGGGCCGCGGCTGTCAAGTTTGACGGCAAGCGCGCCCAGCAAGATCAGCGGCAGCGCAATCACCAGCAGCACAAGCGATGCCGTGACATCAAATACGCGCTTGAAGATTGAGGAAATGCGCCGCCCGGAGGTGAACCCGTCGGAGAAAATGAGCCATGACGGATTGGTGCTGCGCAAGTCGATACGCCCCGTCTCACGCTCCAGAAATGTTGAAACCTCATTCACATGAACACCCGTCGTCCGCAGGCGGATGAGATCGGCGAGCGGCATCGCGTTGCGGCGCTCCTCAATGGCGAGAACCACTTCGCTCGCGTTGAGGCGCAACACATGATCCGACAGATTCTCGATATTCGCGCGGGCGATTGCAGTCGGGATAACGCTCTGGCCTTCCGTCATTTCGACATGGCCAACAACGACAAAACCCGCGCCATCGCGCTCGGCCAGTCTGGAGATACGCAACGCGCGCTGCCCCGCCCCCAAAATGAGGACGCGTCGCTTGAAGGCCTCCCCCCCGAAAACACGTTGCGACGCCACCCGCATCGTCATCAACAGGCCAAATGCCAGCGCCATCGCGTAAAGTGAATTTGAGCGCCACAGCGTCGTGCCCGGCAGCATGAAGTAGATCACCGAGAGAAAAATCACGCCCAACGAAATGGCGACGAGCAGGCGCGCGGCGGCAAATTTGTGTGATTGCAGTGCTTCGGGCGAATAGACGCCCACCGCGACCATCGCCATCTGAAGCGCAACCGCAAAGCTCATCAGCGGCAGCGCGCGATCCGCAATTGGCGTGATCGCCATCCCAATCTGATGCGCACGGATGGTCCATGCCCATTCGGCAGCCGTGAGCAGCAACAGCGCGTCAAGCAGCCCAAGAAAGACGACGGCATAAGGGACATAATGTTTGAACAGCCTTACCACGCCCGCCAACCCTTTGATTACACTGTCAAGAACACCGACACCTCGGCCTGTGTCGGAATATTTGACAGTGAATGTTTAAAGAAAGCGTAATAGTGTTACTCCAAAGAGCCGTTTTCTGTCACTCTCGCGACTGGACGCACGTGACGTTGGAGGCCAAGTGTCGAAGATTGTTCCGGTAATTCTTTCAGGCGGGGGCGGAACCCGGCTTTGGCCGCTCTCAACGCCAGAGCGCCCCAAACAGTTTCTGGCGCTGACCGGCCCGAAGACGATGTTTCAGCAAACGCTTCTGCGCGTGACAGATGACACCCGGTTCGATGCCCCGGTGGTCGTCGCCAATGCGCGCCACGCCGATATGGTTTCGGCACAGATGGCTGATATTGGCGCTACGCCCCGCACGATCATTCTGGAGCCAGCCGCCCGCAACACAGCCCCAGCGATCGCGCTGGCGGCACTGGCGGTCGAGGCAGATGCGCCCATCCTTGTGATGCCAAGCGATCACGTCATTCTTGATGTGTCCGCCTTTCATGCCGCCATCGAAGCCGCAATGCCCGTTGTGGAGCAAGGCTGGCTCATCACCTTTGGCATTACGCCGACCGCGCCTGAAACGGGCTATGGATATATCCAGCTGGGCGATAAAATCGCACCTGGCGTTCAAAAGGTCGCCCGCTTTGTCGAAAAGCCCGATGCCGCCCGCGCGCAGGCGATGATCGAGAGCGGCGACCATGCCTGGAATGGGGGTATCTTCCTGTTCCGCGCCGGTGCCTATCTGGAAGCACTGCGCAACTTCGAGCCGGATATGCACCGGGCCGCATCAGAGGCACTCACCAAGGGGCGGGTTGACGGTGCTTTTACACATCCCGATGCTGAGGCTTTTGCGGCAGCCCCTTCCAATTCGATCGATTATGCTGTGATGGAACGCGCCGACCGCGTGGCCGTCGTCCCCGTTTCGATGGGCTGGTCCGATGTTGGCAGCTGGGATGCGCTCTACGAAATCGGCGTGGGTGCATCCGAAGTTCCGCCGCTTGAAATCGACGTGACGAGCAGTTTCATTCGATCAGATGGCGCGCGTATTCACGCCGTTGGCGTGTCTGACCTGATCGTCGTCGCGGCGGGCAAAGACATCCTCATCCTCCCGCGAGGGCGCAGCCAGGAAGTCCGTAAGATCGTCGAAGCCCTCGCGGCGAAGCAGGCAGGCTAATCACTGGCGAACGCAAAGGGCGTCACTCCCCGCTCGCGCTCATTGAAGGTCAACACCCGGCCCGATGGCGGGGCGCTGCGCTGTGAGCAGTCTGGCCGCAGACACGCCCTGCACCCCAGCCCCACGGGCATTGCAGCCCCTGCCGTCAGATCCTGCCCCTGCGCATAGACAAGCGTCGACGCCATCGACGCTTCAAGTCCCAGCCCCACGGCAAACTGCGCGCCGATGCTCCCCTGCCGCTCACTGCGCGGGCGGACGGTGCGTGCCAGCGTGAACCAGCAGCTCCCATCTTCAAGCGCGACGGTCTGGCGCACGATGCTGCCAGGCTGTTCAAAGGCGCGATGCACATCCCAGAGCGGGCAGCGCGCATCGGTCGCGACAAGCGGTGAATTGCTGGCGCCTGCATAACGCTTTGAGGATTGCCCCGCCCGGTCGATGCGCAGCATGAAGAAAGGCAGGCCCCGCGCGCCCACCCGCTGCAATGTCGTCAACCGGTGCGCGATCTGCTCAAAACCTGCACCAAAGCGGCGTTGCAACAAGCCAATATCATAGCCGGTCGCCTCACACGCGCGCAGGAAGCGGGCATAGGGCATCATTATCGCCGCCGCGAAATAGCTGTTGAGATGGCGACGATAGAGCCGCTCCCCGGCGCGATCGACAAAGCCCGCCCCTGCAACGAGCGCCTCAATTTCCGTCTGCGCCTCAAGCTGCGCCAGCTGAAATGCGGCCGCGAATGTCCGCGACGAGGGATCGAGCAACTCGGAAAGCTGGAGCTGACGGGCATGGAGATCAAGCCGCAACAATTTGTCGGGCATCACGTCAACCGGAAGAATACGAAGCGACAACTGGTGTTTCACGCGCAGCCGCTCCGCCATCGCGCCATAAAGGTCACCTGACACCAGCCGCAACTCATCCGCCAGCGCCTCTGCCTGTGCGTCAAGATCCGGGAAGTGGTTGCGCCACCGCTCTATTTCCTGCCGCACGGCTGAAATTGCGTCCGTCACAGGGGCGTCGACCACACGGTCAAGCCGGTCAAAGGCGCGCGCGAACGCCTCGGCGGCATCGGGTGCCGCCGCAATCCAGTCCGCAATGGTCGCGCGGTCAATGCCCAGATCGGCGAACAACGGATCGGCAAGCCGTCGACGTAACGCCTCTGCCCCGCCGCCCGGCGCGGTTCCCGCCAGCCGCCGTGGATCAAAATCAAATCGGTCGGCCAGCCGCAGCAGAATCGCCGCCGTCAGAGGCCGCTGATTGCGCTCGATGAGGTTCAGATAGGAGGGAGACACCTGAAGCGCATCGGCCATTGCAGCCTGAGTTAGCCCCGATGCGCGCCGCAGCCGCCGCACGGCGTGCCCGGCGAAGAGTTTCTGGTCAGCCATTGCAGTAGATTGTCACATATTTACAGATTTACAAGATTAACCTTCTCATTCGCCACTTTGCCACAACAATATTTACAAATTTTACTCGCCCGACACACCCGGCTTGGGCAAACCAGACTCATGAACTGAAGGAATTGCTCAAGCGATTCCCTGTGAAGCCAAAGGAAACTGTAAATGTCGTATCAACAGCACATCCAAGCCATTGAGGGCCTGAAGTCCGGCAAGAACGGCACATGGGACGGTATCAACCCTGAATCGGTTGCCCGTATGCGGTTGCAGAATCAGTTTCGCACTGGCCTGGACATTGCGCGCTACACGGCCAAAATCATGCGCGAAGACATGGCCGCCTATGATGCAGACCCGGCCAACTACACCCAATCGCTCGGCTGCTGGCACGGCTTCATCGCGCAGCAGAAGATGATCTCCATCAAAAAGCATTTCGGCACGACCAAGCGCAAATATCTCTACCTTTCCGGCTGGATGGTCGCCGCGTTGCGTTCTGACTTCGGCCCGCTGCCCGACCAGTCGATGCATGAAAAGACGAGCGTTCCGGCGCTCATCGAAGAGCTTTACACCTTCCTGCGCCAGGCAGATTCGCGTGAACTGAACCTTCTCTTCCGCGATCTCGATGCCGCCCGCTCAGCTGGCGACAATGCGAAGGAAGCCGCGACGCTCGAAAAGATCGAGAATTTCCAGACACACGTCGTTCCCATCATTGCCGACATCGACGCCGGTTTCGGCAATGCCGAAGCGACCTATCTGCTCGCCAAGAAGATGATCGAAGCCGGTGCCTGCGCGCTCCAGATCGAAAATCAGGTGTCGGATGAAAAGCAGTGCGGTCACCAGGATGGCAAGGTCACCGTGCCGCATGAAGACTTCATCGCGAAGGTCCGTGCCTGCCGCTATGCCTTTCTTGAACTGGGCGTTGAAGATGGCATCATCGTGACGCGCACCGACTCGCTCGGCGCAGGCCTAACCAAGCAGATCGCCGTCAGCCACGCCCCCGGCGATATTGGAGACCAGTATAACAGCTTCCTCGATTGCGAAGAGATTGATCCGACAACCGCCAAGAACGGCGACGTCATCATCAACCGCAACGGCAAGCTGCTGCGCCCGAAGCGCCTCGCTTCCAACCTGTTCCAGTTCCGCCCCGGCACGGGTGAGGATCGCTGCGTTCTCGACAGCATCACCTCGCTTCAGAACGGCGCTGACCTGCTCTGGATCGAAACGGAAAAGCCGCACGTTGAACAGATTGCGGGCATGATGGACCGCATCCGCGAGGTCATTCCGAACGCCAAGCTTGTTTACAACAACTCGCCCTCGTTCAACTGGACGCTCAACTTCCGTCAGCAGGTTTATGATGCGATGGTCGCTCAGGGCCTCGATGTTGCGGCCTATGATCGCGCCGACCTGATGAACGCGAAATATGACGAGACGGAACTTGGCATCGCAGCCGACAAGCGCATCCGCACCTTCCAGGCGGACGGCGCGAAGCGGGCGGGCATCTTCCACCACCTCATCACGCTGCCGACCTATCATACGGCAGCCCTGTCGACCGACAGCCTCGCCAAGGAATATTTTGGCGACGCCGGGATGCTGGGCTACGTCGCAGGCGTGCAGCGCAAGGAAATCCGCGATGGCATCGCCTGCGTCAAGCACCAGAATATGTCGGGCTCCGACATTGGCGATGACCACAAGGAATATTTCTCTGGTGAAGCCGCGCTGAAGGCAGGCGGCGTCCACAACACCATGAACCAGTTCGGCTGAGCAGACACGAAAGGAGTATAAACGATGTCAGAACCAGCACGTTCCCGCGCCGTCCTTTCCACCGAGGATTTTGAGCTGCTCCGTGAGGCCGTGGTTCACTATCTCGGCGTCGTGAAAGACAAGCCGGAGTCGATCAAGTTTTCGAGGCTCTACCATCGCCTCGGCAGCGCGATGGGCCGCTGATCCACAAGTTTCCTGGGGAGGAAAAGGTGCCCGCCGGAGTGATCCGGCGGGCATTTTGCTATCTATGCCGCGCACAACGGGCACAAACGAAAACGGGCGGCAGGTTTCCCTGCCGCCCGTCTTTTCTCGTCGTGAACGAGGTCTGGTCTTAGACCTTGACGCTCTGTTCGACGGTCGTGAACGTGTTGTTCAGCGTGGTGCCGAGGGCATCCATCGCAGCAATCGCGGCAACCGCGATCAGAGCGGCGATGAGGCCGTATTCAATGGCGGTCGCGCCCTTGTTGTCGCCGAAAAGCTTACGAGCAAACTTGATCATCTCTGGTCTCCAATCTTGTTCCACTACGACGGGGATCGTTCCAATCTTCTCCGCCTGCCACCCTTCTGCACGAGATTGATTACTAAAGCGTTGACGCCCCAGACTAAGGAAGTGAGTTATCAGCGCGTTAGCCTACGCAGCTCCGGCTCGACGGTCGCAAGGGGCTGTTCAGCCCAGAATGCCGCGCTATAGCTTGGAGCCATGACACATGAACGCATCTGGACCGCGGGCATCGCCATTATTGGCGACGAGATTCTCTCCGGCAGAACACAGGACAAGAATATCAGCCAGATCGCCTTGTGGCTCAACCTCCAGGGCATCCGCTTGCGCGAGGTGCGCGTGGTGCCCGATGTTGAGCAGGAGATCGTCGATTGCGTGAACGCGCTGCGCACCCGCTATGATTATCTGTTCACGACAGGTGGCATCGGGCCAACGCATGATGACATCACCGTTGATGCCATTGCCAAGGCGCTTGGTGTCGATGTTGTCATCCATCCTGAAGCAAGCGCGCTTCTCAACAGCTATTACGAAAAGCGCGGCGGCCTGACAGAGGCACGCCTGCGCATGGCCCGTGTGCCAGCGGGCCCAGCCCCCCCCCCAACCCGGTTGGCGGGCGCCCCGGCCACCCGCCATGCCAACATCTTCACCAGGGGGGGCGTGCCACACATCACCGCCGGTATGCTCGATGCGTTGACCGGCACGCTGGAAGGTGGCCGCCCGCTCCTCTCGCGCACCATCGGCTGCTGGGTGGCCGAAAGCGAAATCGCCGAAATGCTCGGCGCGGTCGAAAAAGCGCATGAGGGCTGCCAGATCGGCAGCTACCCCTTCTTCCGCGAAGGCAAGGTCGGCACCAACTTCGTGATCCGCTCAACCGACGAGGCGCAGCTCGCTACCTGCGCATCGGCTCTTGTGAGCGAGTTGACCGCAATCGGCCGCGAAGGGGTGGTCAACGGGATCTGATCCCGTCAGCCGCGCGATGCCGGCAGTTCCGCCGCCTCATCGGCCGATACCCACCACAGGATGACGAGCGCGATCACCGCGATTGTCGCTGCAACCACAAACGCCGCCCCCCAGAACACAAATGGCGCCTTCGGTCCGGTGAACCATGCCAGCAGAGGATTGAAAATCGAGGGTGCAAGAATTGCCCCCAGCGCCATCAGGCTTGCGGCAAACCCCTGCACTTCTCCCTGCGTATCCGCCGTCGCGCGACGTGACATCATCGCGGAAAGCGTCGGGTGAGCAAGGCTCTGAAAGGCCAGCAACCCGATCATCACAAAACCAAGCCAGCCATAAGGATTGAGCGCGAAGCCGATCATCGTGACAGCGCCAGACGCCATACCCAGCATTGCGGTGCGCCGCTCACCAATCCGCGCAACGACCTTGCCCGTCAGGAACATCTGCACCAGCGCCATGCCAAGCCCCACGCCCGCAAGCGACATCCCCACCATGCCTGCGGACCAGCCATAGCGGCCATAGGCAAAGAAATTCCACGTCATCGGATAGACAAGTGCTGACACCTGCCACAGCACATAGACAAGCGCGATGGGACCGATGCCGGGCAGCTTGCGCACATTGAGCAGCGCACCAACCGGATTGGCGCGACGCCAGTCAAACGCGCGGCGGTTTTCCCCCGCCATCGTTTCGGGGAACACCCAAAGGCCATAAAGAAAGTTCATCATGGCGAGTGCGGCGGCTGCGAAGAACGGAACGCGATGACCAAATTCGCCCAGAAAACCGCCAATGACAGGGCCAATCACAAAGCCGATGCCGAACGCTGCACCGATATAGCCGAACAATCTGGGCCGCGCATCCGGCGGCGCAAGATCAGCGATCGCCGATTGCGCGGGGCCATTAGAGGCCCCGAAAATGCCTGACAGGAAGCGCCCGACATAGAGCCACGTCAGGTTCGGCGCGAACGCCAGCACCAAAAAGTCGAGCGAGAAGCCGAAAAGCGAGCCAAGCAGCACGGGGCGGCGTCCAAAACGATCCGAAAGATTGCCAGAGAGCGGGCCGCACACAAATTGCGTCGCGGCGTAGAGAACCGACAAAGTGCCACCAATCGCCGTCGCTTCAGAGAGATCGGCATGGCCAAGCTCCATCACCAGTTCAGGCATCACCGGCGTAATGATGCCAAAGCCGATCGCGTTAATCAGGATTGTGCCCAGCAAAAAGCGTACGGCAGGCGGAATCGTTTGCATTGCATACATTATGCCGAGCTAGCCGCTACAGGCCCAAGCTGCAACAATGGAGCGGTGAAGGGAATCGAACCCTCGTCGTAAGCTTGGGAAGCTTCTGCTCTACCATTGAGCTACACCCGCAAATCAATGACTTACATCGAAGTTGCGTGTCTCGTTTTACAGACTTGCCATTGAGACGCGGCGCGATTGCCACATTCTGGCAAGGTTGGTCAACGTATCATTCAGGCCGCGGGCCGAGGCCGCGGGCGACCATGTCGTTTGCGGCGCGCAAAATGGCCGTCAGCTCATCGCGGTCAGACCAGACGCCAAAGCGCATCCCAAGAAAGACGTTCATCCCCATGATCGCCCAGGCGTGAACCTCATTCACATCCTGACGAATCTCCCCGCGTGACGCGCCATCCTGCAAGCGGGCGAGGATTCGGTCTGCGGTTGACTGATAATGCTCCCGATGCCCCGCCGGATCAACGAACTCCGCCTCGTCGATGATGCGATAAATTTCCTTGTGGCCGCGCGTAAACTCAAGAAAACCGCTTAGCGCCGCCGCCTCGCGCGCCAGCGCATCGCCATGGCTTTCGCGCATCGCAGCCCCCGCGTGCGTGCCCACCTGCGCTGACATATGCCTTACGACCGCCCGGAAGATCGCCTCTTTCGAATCAAAATAGGTGTAAAAGCTTCCCAGCGCGACGCCCGCCCGCGTGGTGATGCCAACAATCGAACTGTCGTAAAAGCCCTTCTCACCGAACTCGACGGCGGCTGCATCCAATATGGCTTGCAGCGTTCTGCGGCCACGCTCGGTGCGCGGGATTTTGGTTTCGCTCTCCATTGTTGCCGAAGTGCCACGCTTTTTTCCCATCTGCAACGCAAGCTCATTCATTAAGTTGAAAGTTGGTTCATGTTTCATTATAGACTTCATCAACGTCCGGCAACAGCCGTTCACATTCATTTTGTCAGGAGAGGTTGTCATGAAGCTCAACACCGCAATCCGTTCTCTGCTGCTCGCCAGCGTCACGCTGCCCGCGATGCTTGCCCTCCCCGCTCTCGCGCAAACTGCCGAAGCCGTGTCTGAAGATGAAGGCGGCGAGATCCTCGTCACCGCGCGCCGCCGCGAGGAGAGCCTTCAGGATGTGCCGGTTGCCGTCACGGCCTATTCCGCCGAAGCACTCGCACAATCGGGCGCGCTCGACATCACGGCGATTTCAGACACGACGCCCAACGTCACGCTTGAAAATTCACGCGGCACCAACTCGACGTTGACCGCCTTTATCCGTGGCGTCGGCCAGCAGGATCCGGTCGCAGGTTTTGAAGCCGGTGTCGGCATCTATGTTGATGATGTTTATCTCAATCGTCCGCAGGGCGCGGTGCTCGACATCTACGAAGTCGAGCGCATCGAAGTGCTGCGCGGGCCGCAGGGCACGCTTTATGGGCGCAACACGATTGGCGGCGCGGTGAAATATGTCACCAAACGCCTTCCTGACCAATTCCAGCTCAAGCTGCGTGGCACCTATGGCTCTTACAATCAGGCCGATGGCGTCATCACCATCAGCGCGCCGCTTGATGAGCGCGTCCGCATCGGCGGCTCGCTCGCCCGCCTGTCGCGCGGCGGCTTTGGTGACAATCTCAACATCGCTGGCGTGGAAAACTATAACAAGGATGTTTGGGCAGGCCGTGGCACGCTGGAATTCGGCGAACCGGATGACAGCTTTCTCGTGCGCATTTCGGGCGATTACACCCGCGACAAGTCCGATCCGCGCAATGGCCATCGCCTCATCCCAGGCCTGTTGTCCGGCACGCCGGTTCTGGCCGATGTGTATGATACGCAGGCAGGCCTCAACGCCCCCAAGCAGGACGTGAAAGCCTATGGCATGGCGATGAACATCTCCGCCGCGCTAACCGATACGGTCACGTTCCGCAGCATCAGCGCCTGGCGCAAGGACAGTTCGTTCACGCCGATCGACTTTGATTCGCTGCCTTCGGTCGATGTCGACGTCCCCGCGCTTTACCGCAACGAACAGACCAGCCAGGAATTCCAGCTGGTTTATGAAGGCGACAAGCTGAAGGGGCTTGTGGGCTTCTATTATCTCGATGCGACGGCGGCGACGCAGTTCGACGTGATTCTTGGCACCACGGGCACGCTGCTCAGCCTCCCCGGCCTCAACGGCTATACCGAGGGCGACGTGCGCACGAGCACATGGTCGGTCTTTGGTGATTTCACCTACGATCTTTCCGATATGCTCTCGGTATCACTTGGCGGGCGCTACACCGTCGACAAGCGCCACTCGAAGATTCTGAAGCAGAACAAGATCGGCGGCTCCTCACCCATCTTTGGCGGCACAGCAGTGTCGATCGGCACGATCACCAATTTTGATGGCCGTGCGAAGTTCACCGATTTCAACCCGCGCGCCTCGGTCAGCTTCAAGCCGACCGAAGATCACATGATCTATGCATCCTACGCCCAGGGCTTCAAGGGTGGCGGCTTCGATCCGCGCGGCGATGCCCGCATTGCGCCCGACACGGACCGCAGCGGCGTGCGAAGCTATCAGGAAATCTATGACTTCTTCCTGTTCGATCCTGAAACGGTCGACAGCTACGAACTGGGCTGGAAAGGCTCGCTCGCAGGCGTGAACATGGCGCTCACCGGCTTCTATGGCGACTATAAGAACGTCCAGATCCCCGGCTCGGTCGGCGTTGATGCGAATAATGACGGCATCTTCGAAAGCTTCGCAGGCGTCACCACCAATGCCGCCAAGGCGACCTTCAAGGGCGTGGAAGCCGAAGCAAATGCCCGCTTCGCGCGTGGCTTTGCGGGGGACCGCTCAATGCTGACCTTCAGCGGCACGCTTGGCTATATTGACGGCCAGTATAAGAAATACATCGTCAACAATGTCGATGTGTCGAACATCCGCCGCATCCAGAACACGCCCAAGTGGACGACCTCGGCAACGCTCGGCGCGCGCGTTGCGGCGGCCGGTGGTCTCGTCAACGCCTCGACCACGCTGTCCTACCGTTCGATGACGCACCAGTTTGAAACGCCGAGCGCTTTCCTTGACCAGAAGGGCTATGCCCTGCTCGATGCGAGCCTCGTCTGGAATTCCGACAATGATCGCTGGTCGCTTGGCCTGCACGGCAAGAACCTGACCAACAAGCGTTACATTACGTCGGGCTATCAGTTCCTGTCCGCGTCGGCTGACGGCACAATCCTGCGCAATGGCGCAGGCAATGTCATCCCGACGCTGGGCCGCGAAGGCGTGGCAACGGCCTTCTATGGCAATCCGCGCCAGATCTTCGTCACGGCAGGCCTCAAATTCTGATCTGACCTGTCGGACATACGAGCCTCTCCCTGCCGCCGCCGTCGCTCCCCCCCGCGACGGCGGCGCTTTTGTTTTGCGTGGCGGCTTGCCAAGGCCAACCGCGGGAGGTTAGCCAACCAATATGGCAATCGCCGATGTTCACTTCGCTCCGTCCGCTGAACCCTTGCGCGCCTTCATTCCCGCTTATTGGGATGTCACAGTGGAAGGCGATGGTTGTGTTGAAGACCTGCTGCGCCCGGAATGGACCAACATCCGCGTCATCCGCTCTGGCCAATGGTCTTTCGGTCCGTCTCTCGCGCATCTGGAGCCGCTGGAGAGTGACACGGTCGTCCATGGCGTCGCCACCAAGGTGCAATGGGTGCGCGGCACGGCTGGCAGCGTCTTTTGCATCCCAGTCTATCCCATGGGCTGGCAGCGGCTGCTTGGAGCCGCAGCGAGTAAATATGCAAATGCCGTGCGCCCGCTGACTGACATTCTGGGGGCGGCCGGGGAAGAACTGACGCGACGGGTCCAGAAAGCGGAAACGCTGGAGGGCCGCGCCGCAGTTGCCGACAGCTTCTTCCTTGAGCGCCTCAAAAACAGCCGCCGCACCGACGCTTCAAAGATTATCGCGGCAATTTCGCTCGCCATCGCCGACCCGGAATGTCGCACGGTCGCCGAACTCGCCGACCGCTGCGGACTGACACAGGCAACGCTTGCCCGAATGACGCGCACGCATTTTGGCTTTTCACCCAAACGTCTCATGCGTCGCGAGCGGTTCTTGCGGATGCTCCATTCGATGCAGGGGATGTCGGTGGGGGAATGGCCCAATTTTCTCGATCCGCAATATACCGACCAGAGCCACATGATCCGTGACTTCCAGCACTTTATCGGGATGGCGCCCACGCGCTACTTCTCGATGGAACGTCCGCTGCTCACCGCCGTCTTCCGCGCGCTCTCGCAGCTCATTGCGGACGGGCAATCCGGCGATCTCACGATACAGGATGGCAGGCACACCCTTGCCTTTCGCCCCGACACAAGCTAGGGGCCCGCTCTTCCGCACGATTGTAATGCGATCGGCCTGGCTGAAAGGGCTGCCATGGCTGATGCGAAATCGTCATTTTTGGAAAGGACGAAAATGCCCAAACTGAAGACCAAGAGCGGCGTCAAGAAGCGCTTCAAGATGACCGCCACAGGCAAGCTGAAGCACGGCGTTGCCGGCAAGCGTCACCGCCTGATTAGCCATAACGGCAAGTATATCCGCCAGAATCGTGGCACCTCTGTCCTGTCCGACGCCGATACGGCGACGGTCAAGGCCTGGGCCCCCTACGGCCTGAAGTAAGGAGCGCTAGACCATGTCACGCATCAAGCGCGGTACAACCACGCACGCCAAGCACAAGCGCATCCTGAAGGCCGCCAAGGGCTTTTACGGTCGCCGCAAGAACACGATTCGCATTGCGCGTCAGGCCGTCGAAAAGTCGGGCCAGTATGCCTATCGCGACCGCAAGGCCAAGAAGCGCACGTTCCGCGCGCTCTGGATCCAGCGCATCAACGCCGCCGTGCGTGCAGAAGGCCTGACCTATGGCCAGTTCATGCACGGCCTGAAGCTTGCGGGCGTCGAACTCGACCGCAAGGTTCTTGCAGACCTCGCGATGAATGAAGGTGCTTCGTTTAGCGCCATCATCGCGCAGGCGAAGGCGGCGCTGCCCCAGGCAGCCTAACAGCCGGATTTCGATAATGCGCAAATGGGCGTGGACGGCAGTTGCCGTTCGCGCCCATTTGCTTATCAGGCGAACGCTATGACCGATATTGCATCTCTCCAGTCACAGGCCATCGACGCCATTGGCGCCGCACGCACGCTCGACGCGCTTGAAGCCATCCGTATCGACACACTCGGCAAACAGGGCAGCATCTCTGCGCTCCTGAAAACGCTTGGGCAGATGTCGCCCGAAGAGCGGCAGGTGAACGGCCCTGTCATCAATGGCCTGCGCGAAGCGGTGACCAATGCAATCTCGGCCAAGAAAGTCGCTCTCGAAGCAGCCGCACTCGATGCACGGCTTGCGACCGAACGTCTCGACATGACGCTCCCCGCGCCGGAAGCGGCTGCCGGCTCGGTCCACCCCGTCAGTCAGGTGATGGACGAGCTTGCCGAAATCTTCGCCGATATGGGCTTTGCCGTCGCCGAAGGGCCGGAGATTGAGGACGACTGGCACAATTTCACCGCGCTCAATATCCCGGAAACGCACCCCGCGCGCGCGATGCATGATACCTTCTACTTCCCGGAAGCGGCTGAAGGTGAAAAGCAGATGCTGCTGCGCACGCACACCTCGCCGGTGCAGATCCGCACGATGATGAGCCAGAAGCCGCCCATCCGCATCATCGCGCCGGGCCGCGTCTATCGCTCTGACAGCGATGCCACGCACACGCCGATGTTCCACCAGATTGAAGGCCTTGTCATCGACAAGGGCATTCACCTTGGTCACCTGAAATGGACGCTCGAAACCTTCCTCAGGGCGTTTTTCGAACGCGATGATGTCATGCTTCGCCTGCGCCCCAGCTACTTCCCCTTTACCGAGCCGAGTGCCGAGGTTGATGTCGGCTACACGCTCGTCAACGGCAAGCGCGTTATCGGCGGGTCGGAAGGCTGGATGGAAGTGCTGGGCAGCGGCATGGTTCACCCGCGCGTCATCGCGGCGTGCGGCCTCGATCCGAATGAATATCAGGGCTTTGCCTTTGGCACGGGCGTCGATCGCCTGGCCATGCTCAAATATGGGATGGATGACTTGCGCGCATTTTTCGATGGCGATCTGCGCTGGCTGAAGCACTACGGCTTTGCGGCCCTCGATGTGCCCACGCTTTCGGGAGGAGTGGGCGCATGAAGTTCTCGCTGAGCTGGCTCAAGGAGCATCTTGATACCGACGCCGATATTCAGGCCGTCGCCGATACGCTGAACCGCATCGGGCTTGAGGTCGAGGGCATCGAAAACCCCGCCGAGAAGCTTGCGGGCTTCAAGGTCGCGCGCGTGCTGACGGCAGAGCGCCACCCGCAGGCCGACAAGCTTCAGGTGCTTTCAGTCGATGCAGGCGATGGCCCGCTTCAGGTCGTGTGCGGCGCGCCCAATGCGCGTGCCGGGCTGGTCGGTGTGTTCGGTATTCCGGGGGCGACAGTCCCCGCGAATGGCATGGTGCTGAAGGTTGCCGCCATCCGCGGCGTCGAATCGAACGGCATGATGTGCTCGACGCGCGAGCTGGAACTCGGCGAGGATCATGACGGCATCATCGAGCTGCCTGCCGATGCCCCCATTGGCACGGCCTTTGCCGATTATGCCGATCTCAACGACCCGGTGATCGACGTTGCCATCACCCCCAACCGGCAGGATTGCATGGGCGTGCGCGGCATTGCGCGTGACTTGGCGGCTGGCGGCCTTGGCACGCTGAAGCCGCTTGCCGTCCCCGCCATCGAAGGCAGCTTCCCCTGCCCCACCGAAATCCGCACTGACGATCCAGAAGGCTGTCCGGCCTTTTACGGGCGCGTCATCAAGGGCGTGAAGAATGGCGAAAGCCCGGCATGGATGCAGGCGCGCCTCAAGGCGGCAGGCCAGCGGCCCATTTCAGCACTGGTCGACATCACCAACTATGTGATGCTCGATCATGGCCGCCCAAGCCACGCCTATGACCTCACCAAGCTGACCGGAGCCGTCTTCGCCCGCCGCGCGATGGATGGCGAAACCGTCACCGCGCTCAACGGCAAGGATTATACGCTCACCTCAGAGATGACCGTCATCGCCGACGAAGCCGGCGTGCACGACATTGCAGGCATCATGGGCGGCGAACATTCGGGCTGCTCGGACACGACCACCGATATGCTGCTCGAAGTCGCCTATTTCACGCCTGAGCGGATTGCGAAGACCGGACAGAAGCTGGCGCTCACCTCCGACGCACGCACGCGCTTCGAACGTGGCGTCGATCCTGCCTTCCTTGACGATGCCGTGGCGATCATCACGCAGCTTGTGCTCGACATTTGCGGCGGCGAAGCCTCGCAAATCGCCCGCGCCGGAACGCCGCCGCTCGCTGCGAAGACGCTTGCCTATGACACGCGCCTGTGCGCGCAGCTGGGCGGTGTGGAGGTTCCGGCAGACCGCCAGAAGACCATACTCGAATCACTGGGCTTCGCTGTTGCTGCCGATTGGACTGTCACGCCCCCCAGCTGGCGTCGAGACGTGGATGGCCCCGCTGACCTCGTGGAAGAGGTCGTCCGCATCGTCGGGCTCGACAATGTGCCGTCAACGCCGCTGCCGCGCGCCGATGGCGTCGCAAAGCCGACGGCCACGCCGCTCCAGAAGCTGGAACGCCGCGTGCGTCGCACAGCGGCTGCGCGAGGCCTTAACGAAGCGATCAACTGGTCCTTCCTTCCCGAAAAGGAAGCCGCCGCGTTTGGCGGTGGCGCATGGACGCTTGCCAATCCGATCAGCGAAGACATGAAGGTCATGCGACCTTCACTGCTTCCGGGTCTGCTTTCAGCGGCTGGTCGCAATCTGGATCGCGGGGCAGACAGTGTTCGCCTGTTTGAAATTGGACGCCGTTACCTCGCGGATGGTGAACGCCTGACGCTGGGCCTCGTGCTGGCTGGCGAGTGCCGCGCGCGCGGCTGGACGAGCGGCAAGGCAAAATCTTTCGACGCTTATGACGCCAAGGCCGAAGTGCTGGCGCTTCTCGTCGCCGCTGGCGCACCCGTCGATAATCTGCAGGTGATGGGAGAGGCTGGCGCGCATTACCATCCCGGCCAGTCAGCTACGCTGCGCCTTGGCCCCAAGAACATCATCGCGGCCTTCGGCACGCTCCACCCCGCCACTGCCAAGGCCTTTGACCTTGAAGGTGCTGTGATGGCGGCCGAGATTTATCTCGATGCCATCCCCGCCAAGCGCGGAAGCGGCTTCATGCGCCCGGCCTTCACGCCCCCTGCCCTGCAGGCCGTGAAGCGTGACTTTGCCTTCCTCGTGCCGAGTGACCTTGCCGCGGGCGATCTCGTCCGCACCGTGCGCAATGCCGACAAGGACAATATCGTCGCCGCCCGCCTGTTCGATCTGTTCGCAGGCCAAGGCGTGCCTGAAGGCCAGAAGTCGCTCGCGGTAGAAATCACGCTCCAGCCGGGCGAGAAGAGCTATGGCGAGGAAGCGCTGAAGGCGATTGCCGATAAGGTCGTCGCAGCGGCATCAAAACTGGGGGCAGTGCTGCGCGGGTGATGGTGGCAGTGGAGCGGGTGAAGGGAATCGAACCCTCGTCGTAAGCTTGGAAGGCTTCTGCTCTACCATTGAGCTACACCCGCGCCGTGCTGTTGCGCCTTGCGCGGGGCCGCCATTGCCATTGCGGGCGGCCCGGCGTCAACCTGTTTCAGCCAGATGAGGGTAAAGCGGCAGCGCCGGGCAGGCCGAAGGCGGCGGCGGCCAGCATTAGCGTCAGCAGGCCCAGCCCTATCGAGAGGCGCGTTCGCAGGGCTACCCAATCTTCGGGGAGCCGCAACAGCAGCGACATTTCACGATCAATGGCGGGGCTGACAAGCAGGCACAGCCCGATGAGGATGAGCGATGGCCCTGGCCAGCCCCAACCGAATATCCACGGCAGATACGCCGCCAAAGCGACCAGACTTGGAAGGACCGCCGCAATATATATCCAGCGCGGTGCCGATGGATTGCTTACCGCAATGCCCCACCAAATGCCGCCCAGAAAGCTGAAGATCAGCGCCGCATAGCCATAACCGCCCGCAAGCGCGATCCAGCGCGTTTGCGGGTCAGCCAACAAGATGAGTGCAAAAACCTGCGGCAACTGCCCGGCATAACCTAGCAGCCGCGCCCGGCGTGACAGGGGAGGATGTTCAAACATGGCAGGTTTGATGCGCCGCCAACGCTGGTCGTTCAACCTGCCAAATGGTTCACAACAGAACGGAAATAGGTGCAAAGCGATGCAATCAGGGAAGTTGAATATCACAACATCAAAAATCGGTGACAAGTTGCTCGCCGCTCCCTAATCCACGCTGAAACCAGAGCGCATCGCAAATCGGGGGACAGGATCAGAATGCACGCGGCAACCGCACAACCATCCTGGGTCATGCTCGCCTATCTTGTATCGGGCGTGTTCTTCATCCTCGCGCTGCGCGGACTTTCTTCGCCAGCAACATCGCGCCGCGGAAATCGCTTTGGCATGGCGGGGATGGCGATTGCCGTCGCGACAACCCTTCTGACGCATGAACTGGCAAGCCTGCCCGAAATCCTCGGCGCCATCGCCATTGGTGGCGGCATTGGCTGGATCACTGCGCGTCGCATTGCGATGACCGATATGCCGCAACTCGTGGCGGCCTTCCACTCGCTGGTCGGTCTGGCGGCCGTGCTCGTGGCCGCCGCAGCCTTTCTTGAGCCCCAGAATTTCGGGATCGCAGGACCAGACGGGCTGATCCACACCGTCAGCCGCGTGGAAATGGGCCTTGGCATCGCGATCGGTGCGATCACCTTTTCAGGCTCGGTCATCGCCTTCCTGAAACTCAACGGCAATATGTCGGGTGCACCTATCATGCTGCCCGGACGCCACGCGATCAATCTTGGCACGATGGCGGCGATCCTTGGCCTCATCGCCTATTTCCTGACCGACCAGAGCCCGTGGATTTTCTGGACAATCACCGCGCTCAGCTTCGTGATCGGCTTCCTGCTCATCATCCCCATTGGCGGCGCGGATATGCCGGTCGTCGTCTCTATGCTCAACAGCTATTCGGGCTGGGCGGCCGCCGCGATGGGCTTCACGCTCCAGAACTCGGCGATGATTATCACCGGCGCGCTCGTCGGCTCATCCGGCGCAATTCTCAGCTACATCATGTGCAAGGCCATGAACCGCAGCTTCATCAGCGTCATTGCAGGCGGCTTTGGCTCGGATGCGAGCGCAGCGGGCGGTGGCGCCGCCAAGGAACAGCGCCCTTGGAAGCGCGGGTCGGCAGAAGATGCCGCCTTCCTCCTCAAGGAAGCCGAACAGGTCATCATCGTGCCGGGTTACGGCATGGCGGTAGCGCAGGCACAGCACATCCTGCGCGAAATGGCCGACCTGCTGAAGAAGGAAGGCGTCCGCGTGAAATACGCCATCCACCCCGTCGCGGGGCGTATGCCGGGCCATATGAACGTGCTGCTGGCCGAAGCGAACGTGCCTTATGATGAGGTGTTCGAGCTGGAAGACATCAATAGCGAATTCGCGCAGACCGATGTGGCCTTCATCATCGGCGCCAACGACGTTGTGAACCCGGCCGCCAAGACCGACAAATCATCGCCCATTTATGGCATGCCCGTGTTCGACGTGGACAAGGCCAAGACGGTGATGTTCATCAAGCGCTCGATGGGCGGCGTTGGCTATGCGGGCGTCGACAACGATGTGTTCTACATGGACCAGACCATGATGCTCCTCGCCGACGCCAAGAAGATGGTCGAAGACATCGTCAAGTCATTGCAGCACTGACCATTGGCAGGCCGCCCAATGCCTGTCTAAGAGACTGCCATGTCGATGGAATCAGATATTTTGCTGGCGACGGCGCTGGCTGATGCGGCTGGCGCTGCCATTCGTCCCTTTTTTCGCGGCGAGATCGGCCTTGAAGACAAAGCGGATGCCTCTCCCGTAACGCTCGCCGACCGTGCGGCAGAAGAAGCGATGCGCGCGCTCCTCAAGCGGGAAGCCCCGCGCGATGGCATTGTCGGTGAAGAATTTGGCAATGAGCGCGATGACGCAAGCCGCGTGTGGGTGCTTGACCCGATAGACGGCACGACAAGCTTTGTCGCCGGTCGCCCCATATTCGGCACACTCATCGCGCTGATGCAGGACGGCTGGCCGGTGCTTGGCATTATCGACCAGCCGATTTCAGGCGAACGCTGGATTGGTGCGGTGGGCCACAAAACGCTGTTCAACGGAAAACCTGCCTCCACGCGGCGCTGCCGCGCGCTTGACGACGCCGTGCTTGGCACCACCAGCCCGCATCTGTTCAACGATCATGAGGCAGAGCACTTTCTATCGCTCGCAGGCAAGGTTGCGCGGCGGCGCATCATCTATGGCGGCGATTGCTATAATTACGGCCTTGTCGCGAGCGGCCATGTCGATCTCGTGGTTGAGGCAGGCTTGAAGCTGCATGACTTTGCAGCCCTCATTCCCATCATCGAAGGCGCAGGCGGCACGATGAGCGATTGGAACGGCAATCCGCTCCATGCAAGCTCAAACGGAGACGTGATTGCGCTTGGCGACCCTGCGCGTCTTGAAGACGTGATGGAAGCACTGGGGCATCACCATTGCAGCTAGGGCCGCGCTAAGCAGCCCCAGCAATTCAACGATGAGACCTAGCGGACTATCACCTCGACGCGCCGGTTGATCGCCGAGGGCGTCTCGTCGGGCGTCTGTTCCTTCAACTCGCGCTCACCCCGCCCCGCAATGCGGACGATGGTTTTGTCCAGCCCTTGCGCGAAGAGATAGGACGTGATTTCTGCCGCACGACGCAGCGAGAAGGTGTCGTTCACGTCCGCCGCGCCGACCGTATCGGTGTGGCCGGTAATCTCCAGGTCAGCCCCCGGACGCCGTTTGATCTCGGCGAAGATTTCCGAGAGCAGCGCCGCCGACTCGTCCGTCGGCTCAACCGAATTTTCCTTGAAGTAGAGAATAAAGGTTCGAGGTGCCTGCGGAAGACCCGACAGGAGATCACCATATTTCGCTTCAAACGCCGCACTATCGAGCGTTTTTACTGAAGCCGAGCCTCCCGTTACATTGGCAACGGCACCCGCCTTATCGACGATTGCGACTTCCTGATCCGTCTTGCCATCAAGGATAGAGATGCTGCCAGCCTCCCCGCCCTCGCCCAGCCCAAGCGCAACACGTGACACCGCGCAACCAGCAAGAAGCAACGGAAGAGCAAGCAAGACCACGCTGCGATGCTTCGTGACAAGCCCCCGCATCACTTGACCTCCAGCACGGCGCGCGCACGACGCAGCACGAAGATATTCTTGGGAGTCTCCACGCGCATCGCCTGCGGGTCGTTGCGCGCGATGCGGCCGGACATGACGGCAACCGTTCCCTTTTTGAGGACGCTTACGAAACGGCCCGACTGGGTTGTGTCGTTATAGTCAAAAACGCGAAAGGTCAGCCGCGTTCCGGGGCCTGCGGAGAGTCGGGTGTTATCAACAAAGGTCGCGCCAGCGCGGCCGCGCGGCCCCGTGACAAGCGTATCCCCGGTTTCGATCACAAAGCCCGGACGTATCGGCAGAAGCTTTCCACCGCGTTCAATCGCCGCATTGCCGCTGGCCGATTTGATTCGGCCAATGTCGGCCCAGGCAGGCTGCGTGAACAGCCCGGCAGCAAGAACCCCCAGAAGAAAATGACGCAACTCCAACCCCCTGCTTCAATGCCACCTGCGTGATGCGACAGTCATGCCATGTTGGCAATAGTTTGATCCACAGCCTTCGTCATCTTTCCCCTTCCCCTTAGCGAAGGGCTGGCTTAACAGCGAAAGGCCATGTGGCAGCTTTATCAATTCGCCCTCTGTCCATTTTCCCGCAAGGTGCGTCTTCTCATGGGTGAGAAGGGCATCGGCTATCAGCTCGTGCGCGAATATCCTTGGGAGCGCCGCGACGAATTTGTCGATCTCAACCCGACAAGCCAGACGCCTGTTCTCGTCGAGGCCGAACGCGGGGTGACGCTGATCCATTCTGCCGCGATCTGCGAATTTCTGGAAGAAACGGTCGATCAGTCACCGATGATTTCGGGCACCGCGCCAAATCGCGCCGAAATCCGCCGATTGACCGCATGGTTCGATGAGCAATTCTATATGCAGGTGGTGGGACCGCTGCTCCATGAGCGCATGGAAAAGCGCCTTGTGCACCGCGCAGCGCCCGATGGCGGCGTGCTGCGACAGGCGATGAAGAATGCCAACCAGCTTCTTGATTATATCGATTGGCTGCTCGACCATCGCAATTGGCTGGCGGGCGCAAGCCTTAGCCTTGCCGACCTTGCAGGTGCGGCGCACATTTCGGTTGCGGACTATCTCGGCGGTATCGACTGGCGCGGGCACGAGCAAACCAAACGCTGGTATGCGGGCCTCAAGTCACGCCCCTCCTTCCGCCCGCTGCTGAGTGAGCGGATGGAAGTCATCCCCCCGCCTGCCCACTATGACAAAGTCGACTTTTAAGCCCGCGTCGCGGCCAAAATATAGTTGAGACCCAGATCGTCCGACAGATGCAGTCCGGCAGTTGCGGAAAATGCGATGCCGCGCATCTCCACAACCCTGAGGCCCGCACCTTCAAGCAAGGGCTGCAACTCGTCCGGGGTCAGAAACTTGTCCCAATCGTGCGTGCCCTTGGGGATTGCGCCCAGCCCTTCGCCGAGCGTAATCATCGCCAGGCGTGATCGACTGGTGCGATTGGGTGTCGAAAGGATGAGCAACCCGCCTGATGCCATCCGCGCCACCAGTGCAGCCACAAATAGCGCCGGGTCCGTCACGTGTTCGATGACTTCCATCGAGGTGACGAGATCGAAACTCCCTTCAAGAAGCGCGACATCGGCGCATTTATAATCAATCGACAGCCCGCCTTGTTTGGCATGGGCTGAGGCGACGGCGACATTCTCGTGCGCAGCATCCACCCCCGTCACGCGCGCGCCAAGGCGAGCCAACGGCTCGCACAAAAGCCCCGCCCCGCACCCGACATCAAGCGCCGTCTTGCCCGTCAGCGGTCGGAAATCGCGCGCATCGCCGCCCCAATGCCGGTTGATCGCCTCTCGCACGAACCCCAGCCGAACGGGGTTCAGCTTGTGGAGCATTGCGGAAGAGCCTGTTGGATTCCACCAGTCAGCCGCCAATTTGCCAAAATGGGCGGCTTCTGAGGAATCGATGGTTGTCGCGGTGCTTGCCTTTGCCATACCCCTTCCCTAACAGGACCGCGCCTTACGGCCAAACCTACTTTATCGACACGAAACAGGGAATTCGATGGCCCGCATCGTAATGAAGTTCGGCGGCACCTCCATGGCGGGGACGGAACGCATCCGTAATGTCGCCAAGCGTGTGAAGCACGAAGTCGATCTTGGCAATGAAGTCGCCGTCGTCGTGTCCGCCATGGCGGGCGAGACAGACCGGCTTGTCAACTTCTGCCGCGAAGCAGCCCCGCTGCATGATCCCAAGGAATATGACGTTGTCGTCGCCGCTGGCGAGCAGATCACGTCGGGCCTTCTTGCCATTACCTTGCAGTCGATGGGCGTGAAGGCGCGCAGCTGGCTGGGCTGGCAATTGCCGATCCGCACCAGCGACGCGCACGCGTCTGCCCGCATTGAAGAGATCGATACCGCAGCCCTGATCGCGGGAATGTCGGCAGGCGAAGTTGCTGTGATCCCCGGCTTTCAGGGCGTCACGGCGGACAACCGTATCACCACGCTCGGCCGGGGCGGCTCAGATACGTCTGCCGTCGCTGTCGCGGCGGCCGTCAAGGCGGACCGCTGCGACATCTACACCGATGTGGACGGCGTCTATACGACGGATCCCCGCATCGTCCCCAGGGCACGCAAGCTCGCCAAGGTGACGTATGAGGAAATGCTCGAACTCGCGAGCGTCGGAGCCAAGGTGCTCCAGACCCGCTCGGTCGGGCTCGCCATGAAGGAAAATGTGCGCGTGCAGGTGCTGTCGTCGTTCGATGAACCGACCGACAACCCCATCCCCGGCACGCTTATCGTCGGCGACGACGAAATCGGAGAAGACGAAATGGAACGCCAACTCATCACCGGCATCGCCCATGACAAGAATGAAGCCAAGGTTACGCTCACCAGCGTGCCGGACCGTCCCGGCGCTGTTGCCAGCATCTTTGCGCCGCTTGCCGAAGCGAACATCAACGTCGACATGATTATCCAGAATATCGCGCACGACACGGGTTCGACCGACGTGACCTTCACCGTGCCCGGTGCCGAACTCGCCCGCGCGATTGACACGCTGGAAAAGGCAAAGGACGCAATCGGCTTCAAGGGACTGAAGCACGACACCAAGGTCGCCAAGGTCTCTGTGGTCGGCGTCGGGATGCGCAGCCATGCCGGCGTTGCCTCAACGATGTTCAATGCGCTGGCCCAGCGCGGCATCAACGTGCAGGCGATCTCGACCTCGGAAATCAAGGTTTCCGTGCTCATCGACGAGGATGAGACCGAACTCGCCGTGCGCGTTCTCCACACGGCCTATGGCCTTGATGCCGAGGACGTTGCGTGAGCAGGCTTGATGCGCTGATGGCGCGCGGCACCGAGTTTCTTGGCTCGCGCTGGGCCATCATGGCGGGTGCCATGAGCTGGATCAGCGAGCGCCACCTCGTATCTGCCATGTCGAACGCTGGTGGCTTCGGCGTGATTGCAGGTGGCGCGATGCCGCCTGAAATCCTGTCGACAGAAATTGCCGCGACCAAGGCGATGACCGACAAGCCTTTTGGCGTGAACCTCATCACCATGCACCCGCAACTGACCGACCTCATCGCCGTTTGCGCCGAGCACAAGGTGACGCACGTCGTGCTGGCGGGCGGATTGCCCCCCGCGGGCGCCATCGAGCAAATCAAGGCATTTGGCGCCAAGGTTATCTGCTTTGCACCTGCGCTCGCGCTTGCAAAGAAGCTGGTGCGATCTGGCGTCGATGCGCTCGTGATCGAAGGCAATGAAGCGGGCGGCCATATCGGGCCCGTCTCAACCTCGGTTCTCGCGCAGGAAATTCTGCCCGAAATGGCAGACAAGGTGCCCGTGTTCGTCGCAGGCGGCATTGGCCGCGGTGAAATGATCGCCGCCTATCTTGAACAGGGGGCGGCTGGTGTGCAGATCGGCACACGGCTTGTTTGCGCGACCGAGTGCATCGCGCATCCGGCCTTCAAGAAGGCCTTTATACGCGCCTCGGCGCGCGAAGCGATTGCCAGCGTGCAGATCGACCCCCGCCTTCCGGTCATCCCGGTGCGTGCACTCAAGAACGCGGGCACGGAAGAGTTTACCCGCAAGCAGGTCGAGGTCGCAGGGATGCTGGATCGCGGTGAAGTCGACATGGGGGCCGCCCAGCTTGAGATCGAGCATTATTGGGCAGGCGCGCTTCGCCGTGCCGTTATTGACGGCGATGTCGAAAATGGATCGCTTATGGCAGGTCAGTCGGTCGGCATGGTCAAGGTTGAAGAACCCGTGGCGGACATTCTGGGAACATTGATGGCAGAGGCGCAGGCCGCTCTCTCGACACGCAGCTGAACATCCAGCGTTTACACTTTTCATCAACTCTGTCCCGCTATGAGACAGTCTGTTTCCGATTCATCTGGATTGGTTGCGAATCATATATGGCAGGTCTAGCCTGCGGGAAATTAGCCGGGGTCGCACCGAACGCGTTGCCGATTCTCATATCGGCCTAGACAGGGGTAAGTTTGATGCGCTCACATATCGCGCGACTGATGTTGGCGTCTGCTTTTGCACTTGGTGCCACTGCGCCTGCGCACGCAGCCAATTTCCTGTTCAGCCTTACCGGCAACTCCAGTCTGTCCGGCACCGCAGGCAATCCCCGCCTGTTCAGCGCCACCTCCGGCGGAACCACGATAAACGTGCGCGCAACGGCTTGGAGCGTATCGAACAACCTTGTGCGCAGCGCCTATCTCGGCGCGTACAACTACGGCCTCGGCGTCACCTCCCGCTCGGAAGGAAGTGGTGGTGGCAATTCGCACACCATGGACAACCAGAGCGGCACGGACTTCATCATCCTGCAATTCGACCGCCCGGTCGAGTTCATCTCCGGCAAGTTCACCACCTACCAGTTGAACGGTCTGAGCTATCAGGACAGTGATGCAAGCATCGACTACGGCACGACTGCAACGGCGTGGAATTCGCCGCTTTCGCTCGACAACACCAATATTTCGGTCGTCAATGCGCTGCTCAACGGCGCGGGCTATGAAGCAACCGGGGGTTCCGCACCCGCGCCAAATGGCGTCCTGCGCGATCTTCAGCCGGGTGCACCCGGCGGCAAGGTTGGCAATATCTGGATGGTTGCATCTTCTTTCGTCAATCAGGACGGCAAGAAGGATTCATTCAAGTTCAGTCAGTTGACGGTTTCTTACATGGACCCGCTGCCTGAGCCGGAAAGCTGGGCCATGATGCTCGCCGGCTTTGGCTTTGTAGGTGCTGCCATGCGCCGCAGCCGGACAACGCGCGCAATCGCCTGAGCTTTTTGCTCCCGTTAATGCTTCGGTCATGATGCTGACGCCAAGAACGCGCCAACAGGCCGGTGCATCCAAGGGACAGCACCCGCATCGGCCTGCGCCCCGCTCTTGCCCGGAGGATTTGGATGCGCGGAAAATTTGCAGTGGCCCTTTTGACGCTGGCGACACTCTCCGCCTGCTCCACCCCGGAAACCCGCCTGCGCAACGGCCTGCAATCGGCCGGGCTATCCGCAGACACTTCGGCCTGCATGGCAGACCGGATGATCGACAAGCTCTCACTGCCGCAGTTGAAACGCCTGTCTGACCTGAGCAAGATCAGCGACAAGAAGATCGGCGAAATGCGCGTCGGGCAGTTCTGGCGTCAGGTGCGCGCGCTGCGTGATCCCGAAATTTTGGCGATAACGACCCGTGCCGGACTAAGTTGCGCCATATCTGAATGAGATTGCTGTGCGCTTGAGGCCCTGTTGAGGCTTCCCATAACGGCCTTGCTATGCTTTAGGCCCTGCAACTCTAGCAGGGACTCGCGCACACGATGAACATTCACGAGTATCAAGCCAAAGAACTTCTGGCCAAATATGGCGTTGCCGTGCCCAAAGGCATTCCGGCGATGTCGGTGGAAGAAGCTGTGGAAGCAGCCAAGCAGCTTCCCGGACCGCTCTATGTCGTGAAGGCGCAGATCCACGCCGGTGGCCGCGGCAAGGGCAAGTTCAAGGAGCTTCCCGCCGACGCCAAGGGCGGCGTTCGCCTGGCGAAATCGCTTGATGAAGTGCGCGCACACGCCACCGAAATGCTCGGTAACACGCTGGTCACGATCCAGACAGGCGACGCCGGCAAGCAGGTTCAGCGCCTCTACATCACCGACGGCGTCGACATCGGCAAGGAATTCTACCTCGCGCTCCTCGTTGATCGCGCCACGAGCCGCATCGCGGTTGTCGCGTCGACCGAAGGCGGCATGGACATCGAAACCGTGGCGCACGACACGCCCGAAAAGATCACCACGATCACCATCGATCCGGCAACGGGCCTGATGGCGCATCATGGCCGTGCCGTCGCCAAGGCGCTTGGCCTGACGGGTGACCTCGCCAAGCAGGCGCAGAGCATCCTCAAGGGTCTCTATGACACGTTCGTCGCAACCGACGCGAGCCAGATCGAAATCAATCCGCTCGCGGTGTGCCCGACGGCAGAAGGCGACAAGCTGTTCGTTCTCGACGCCAAGGTCGGCTTTGATTCGAACGCGATGTTCCGCCACAAGGATCTCGCCGAGCTGCGCGACCTGACCGAAGAAGACCCCGCTGAAATCGAAGCATCGAAGTACGACCTCGCCTACATCAAGCTCGATGGCAATATCGGCTGCATGGTCAACGGCGCGGGCCTTGCCATGGCGACGATGGACATCATCAAGCTCAATGGTGAATTTCCGGCCAACTTCCTCGACGTGGGCGGTGGCGCCAACAAGGAAAAGGTGACGGCTGCCTTCAAGATCATCCTGAAGGACCCGGCGGTGAAGGGTATTCTCGTCAACATCTTCGGTGGTATCATGAAGTGCGACATCATTGCTGATGGTATCGTCGCGGCCGCCAAGGAGGTGAACCTTTCGGTGCCGCTCGTCGTCCGCCTCGAAGGCACCAATGTGCAGCAGGGCAAGGACATTCTCGCGAATTCTGGCCTGCCGATCGTCGCGGCGAATGATCTGGGCGATGCGGCCAAAAAGATCGTCACGGAAGTTCGGAAGGCCGCTTGAGGCTTGCCAAGCACTGCACTTTTGTGCAGTGCAGCTAACATTGACGTAAACGTAAAGCGATTCACTGGAGGAACCGCCATGAAAATCCTCGTGCCCGTGAAGCGGGTGATCGATTACAACGTAAAACCGCGCGTGAAGCCTGATGGCACAGGCGTGGACTTGGCCAACGTGAAGATGTCGATGAATCCGTTCGACGAAATCGCGGTGGAAGAAGCAATCCGCCTCAAGGAAAAGGGCGTTGCAACCGAGATCGTCGCGGTTTCCGTGGGACCGGACAAGGCGCAGGAAACGCTCCGCACCGCGCTCGCCATGGGCGCCGACCGGGCGATCCTCGTGGTGGCTGAAGACGTCGAGCCGCTCGGCGTTGCAAAGCTGCTCGCCAAGATCGTGGAAGAGGAAGCCCCTGGCCTCGTCATCCTCGGCAAGCAGGCGATTGACGACGACTCGAACCAGACCGGCCAGATGCTTGCGGCCCTTACCGGTCGTCCTCAGGGCACCTTTGCCTCGAAGGTCGAAGTGTCGGGCGACAGCGTCAACGTGACGCGTGAAGTCGATGGCGGTCTTGAAACCGTCAGCCTCAAAACGCCTGCGATCGTGACGACCGACCTCCGCCTCAACGAGCCGCGCTACGCCTCGCTGCCGAACATCATGAAGGCAAAGTCGAAGCCGCTCGCACAGA
Source organism: uncultured Sphingomonadaceae bacterium (assembly GCA_937873035.1). Lineage (GTDB taxonomy): Bacteria > Pseudomonadota > Alphaproteobacteria > Sphingomonadales > Sphingomonadaceae > Aquisediminimonas. Next base: position 89,748 of record CALMVA010000040.1, read on the forward strand.
AGACGCCTGCCGATTACGGTGTTGACGTGAGCCCGCGTCTCAAGACGCTCAAGGTCAGCGAGCCGCCCGTGCGCTCGGCCGGCATCAAGGTTGCCGATGTCGATGCGCTGGTTGCCAAGCTCAAGGAAATGGGAGTTGCCGCATGAGCGTCCTCGTTTATGCCGAACACGATAACGCGTCGCTGAAAGATGCGACGCTCGCTGTCGTCACCGCCGCCTCGCAGCTTGGCGAAGTCCATGTGATCGTTGCGGGCAATGGCTGCGATGCCGTCGCTCAGGCCGCCGCCAAGGTTGCAGGCGTGACCAAGGTTCATGTCGCCAACGACGCAGCCTATGCCAACCAGCTTGCTGAAAACGTTGCGCCGCTCGTCGCGGGCCTGATGGCCAGCCATGACGCCGCGCTCTTCCCGGCGACCGCGCATGGCAAGAACATCGCGCCGCGCGTGGCAGCGCTGCTCGACGTCATGCAGATCAGCGACATCCTGTCGGTGGAAAGCGCCGACACCTTCACCCGCCCGATCTACGCTGGCAACGCCATCGCGACCGTCCAGTCGTCGGATGCCAAGAAGGTCATCACCGTGCGCGGCACGGCCTTCGCCAAGGCTGCCCCAGAAGGCGGCTCGGCAGCAGTCGAAGCCGTTTCGGGTTCCGGCGATGCCGGTCTTTCGGCGTTCGTTGGCGCTGAAATCGCCAAACTGGAACGCCCGGAACTGACCTCGGCCAAAATCATCGTCTCAGGTGGTCGCGCGCTCAAGGACGCTGAAACCTTCCAGGCGACGATCTTCCC
>CALMVA010000041.1 GCA_937873035.1 uncultured Sphingomonadaceae bacterium
CGCAAACTACCTCAGAAACTCCGGCTATGCTTCAATCTAATCAGGACAGACTCTAAAGGCAGGTCAGCAGCCTTTCGGTCAGGCGTTTCGCGCGATCAGCCCCCCATCGACGGGGATGACAGCGCCTGTCACGAAGCCGGAGGCAGGCAGCACGAGGTTGAGCGTCATTTGCGCCACCTCTTCAGGCAAGCCGTAGCGGCGCAGGGTGGTGCGCCGCTTGGCGAACACGGTCTTATCCTCTTCGGCAATACGCGCCGTCATGCCGGTCAGAATGGGGCCGGGGCACACGCAGTTGACGGTGATGCCTTCCTTGCCCAGATCAACCGCCAGACCGCGCGTCAGCCCGGTCACACCCGTCTTGGCCGCCACATAGGGCGTATCGCCCGGCGTTGCGCCCAGCCCCTCGGTCGAGGCGATATTGACGATGCGTGCCGCATCGCTCTTGCGCAGCCAAGGGAGCGCCGCGCGCACCATGCGCTGGTGTGCGGTCAGCATCACGACGAGTGCGCGATCCCACACCAGATCATATTCCTCACCCGCATCGAGCGGGCAAAAGCTCGACACGCCCGCATTGTTGACCAGAATATCGATGCCGCCAAAAGCGTCGGCCACGCTGGCCACGACGTGCCGAATGGCCTCATGGTTCGCCACATCAAGCGCAAAGGGCTTGGCCGTACTGAACCCTGCCGCCCCGATTTCCGCGACCACTGTCTGGCAGGCGGCGAGATCAAGATCGGTCACCGCAACATTGGCGCCTTCGCGCGCAAAGAGATGCGCGGTCGCACGCCCCATGCCCGATGCGGCACCCGTCACAATGGCGGTGCGCCCGGCAATCGAGCGGCTGAGTTCAGTATAAGCGATCATATCCTCTCCCTCTTTGCGCCGCAGACTGGGCTGCCGCGCGCATCAAGGCAAGGGGACATCAACGGAAAGGCGGCTCGTTGAAGGCGCGCAGTTTGCGGCTGTGCAGTCGTGCCCCTTCTGCCTTCAGCAAACGGCAGACTTCGACGCCGATCAGCATATGCTCGGCAATCGCCCGCTCATAAAAGCGGTTGGCCTGCCCCGGCAGCTTCAACTCGCCATGCAGTGGCTTGTCTGACACGCACAAGAGCGTTCCATAGGGCACGCGGAAGCGATAGCCCTGCGCCGCAATGGTCGCGGATTCCATGTCGATGCCGATCGCGCGCGATTGCGAGAAGCGCAGCGCGGATTTGGAATAGCGCAGCTCCCAGTTGCGATCATCGGTCGTCACGATGGTGCCGGTGCGCAGGCGGGCCTTTAATGATTCGCCGCTCTCGCCAGAAACCACCTCTGCCGCGCGCGCCATGGCGAGCTGGACTTCGGCAATTGGCGGAATCGGAATTTCGGGCGGCAGAAGATCATCAAGCACATGATCGTCGCGCAGATAGGCGTGGGCGAGCACATAGTCGCCGATCCGCTGGCTGGCACGCAGGCCGCCGCAATGGCCGATCATCAGCCAGGCTTCGGGGCGCATAACGGCCAGATGGTCGGTAATCGTCTTGGCGTTGGACGGGCCGACGCCGATATTCACGAGCGTGATGCCGCTCTTGTCCGGCGCGGTCAGGTGCCATGCGGGCATCTGGTGCCGCCGCCATGCACTGTCGGCGACGGTGCTGAGCGGGTCTTGCGTATTCTGCGTCACGGTCACACCGCCGGGGCAGGAGAGCATCTCATAGCCGCTGCCATTGCCCAGCTGCGCGCAGGCCCAGCGCACAAACTCATCCACATAGCGGTGATAGTTGGTAAAGAGCACATAACGCTGCACGTGCTCTGGCGGGGTGCCGGTATAGTGCCGCAGCCGCGCGAGCGAAAAGTCTGTGCGCAGGCCATCAAACAGCGAGAGCGGGTGCGGCATATCGGCGTCGGAGGATAGCAGCCCATCGGCAATCTCATCGCCGATATGCGCCAGTTCTGTGGCGGGGAACCAGCGCGCAAGGTCAATCGCGCGGACATCGCCAAATTCGGTTCCGGCATCGAGCACATAGGGGAAGGGAATTTCCTGTCGGCCCGGTTTCACCTCAACCGTCACGCCGTAATCGGCGATGAGAATGTCGATCTGCTCTTCGAGATAATCGGCAAACAGCGCAGGCTTGGTGATGCTGGTGACATAATGGCCGGGTGCTGAAAGTCGGCCAAAGGACCGTTGCGGCTCGGCGCTGTCAGGCCCGCCACCCCATGTCAGGTGGATTTCAGGATAGGCATAGCTGCCATCGCTCCGCGCGGCGGGGTCTGGCAGGGTCCCATCGGCGATATAGGCTTCAATAGCGTCGCGCAGGCGTTTGACGGAGGCTTTGAAGAGGGCATCGAGCTGCTGAACAATCGCCCGACCATTTGCGATTTCGGTCTGTGTTTCCATCGGGGAGATTTACACAGGCAAAAGGCCGCCCGCAAGTCAGGCAAAGAAAAGGGGGCGGCAATGCCCTGCCGCCCCCTACTTTCCTCTCCCAGGAAACTCTTAGAGTTGCTCTAGCATATATTCTGCCGAACTCACACGAAATTCTCCGGGTGCTTCGACGAAAAGATGTTCCACGGTGCCGTCGTTCACAACCATCGCAAAACGCTGGCCACGACCGCCCATGCCGAACTTGGAGCCATCCATTTCAAGGCCGACCGACTTCACGAAATCGCCATTGCCGTCTGCGAGCATGGTCACCTTGTCGTCCACGCCCGAAGCCTTGCCCCATGCGCCCATGACGAATGCGTCGTTGACGGCGGTGCAGGCAATTTCATCAATGCCCTTGGCCTTGAGGTCTGCGGCCTTTTCAACAAAGCCCGGCAGGTGCTTGGCCGAGCAGGTCGGCGTAAAAGCGCCGGGAACCGAAAAGAGCGCGACGCGCTTGCCAGCGAAGAAATCCGCCGAGCCAACAGGCTGCGGGCCTTCTGCGGTGGGCTTCACGAAATTGACGGCGGGAAGCTTGTCGCCAACTGAAATCGTCATGTTCAATTCCTCTCAAATGGGCGGATCAGCCTATATCAGCGGCAAGCGAGTCTGCAACACGCTATTCGGAATGAAGTGGTCTGATTAGGCGCACCAGCCGTCACGCCGGCCGCCTTCATAAAAGCGTGCCAGCCCTTCGGACACGAGGACACCGCCAAGGGATTCGCCATCGCGTTCGACAACGCGGAGTTTGCGACCATAGCGGTCGGTATCGCGGGAAATGGAGCGCAACTCGAAATTACCCTGATTGAGCAGGCTCTGGAGGCGGTCTGTTGCAGCATTGCCAAGCCGTTGTTCTTCGGCGCACCGGGCCGGGTGGGTTTCCGGCGTATCAATATCGGCAATGCGAACCTTTTCGCCATCTATCCAGAAGGTATCGCCATCAACCACGCAGTTGACACCGCCGCCGGTGTGGCACTTGCCAAAATAGCGCGTCGGGGCGGGCGCAGAGTGGCTCACCAGCTTCTGAGGAGGGGAACTGGCATCTCCATTTGCAGTGACGGGCCACAGGAAGACGGCCGCCGCCGTTGTCGCCATGCCGCTCAGCGTGATGCCAATATCGCGCCGCGAGATGACCATGACGCGGCGTCGCCGGCGCTTGTCCAGATGCTCTCGAAAATCAAAATGCTGTGTCATTTCAGCCATTTTCATGGCGGGTATTGCTCAAGAAAATGTCAACAGGGGCCGAAATGGACCCATTGAAGCGGGGCGATGCTTGCCCCATCTTCCATGGGCGTGAATTGCAGAGCTATTTCAGGAGCAAATCGATGATGCTTGCCCCCGCCGCGTCCCTGCCAAAACGGACCCGATTGCCACTTCGGCTGGCCGCCGGGCTTGCCATATTGTTTGCAACGGCGTGCGGCACGGGGGCGGGTGCGCAAGGCAATGCCGCCATGGCCGAGCCGCCCTTTGCGCTTACCCAAGTTGCGGTCTTCAACGAGCCTTGGGCGATGGCCTTCCTTCCCGATGGCCGCGCGCTGGTAACTGAAAAGGCGGGCAGGCTGAAGCTGTGGCGTGAAGGCGAGGCTGCGGTCGACGTTTCCGGCACACCCGCTGTGTCCTTTGCGGGGCAAGGCGGCTTGGGCGATGTGGTGCTCCATCCCGATTTCGCCAATAGCCGCCTCGTCTATCTGAGCTGGGCCGAAGCCGAAGGCGATGTGAAGGGCGCGGTGGTTGGCCGGGCCAAGCTGATTGAAGGCAGGTCTGGTGTGCGGCTGGAAGGTCTGACGATCATCTGGCGGCAATCCCCCAAGGTGCCGGGCAACGGCCATTTCGGGCATCGGATCGCCTTCGGGCCGGATGGCAAGCTCTATATTTCATCAGGGGAACGGCAGAAATTTGATCCCGCGCAGGATTTGTCGATGAATCTTGGCAAGGTCGTCCGTCTAAATGACGATGGCAGCGTGCCTGCTGACAATCCGATGGCGATCAAAGGCGGCGTCACGGCGCAGATATACGCCTATGGCATCCGCAATCCACTGGGTCTGGCTTTCGACGCGCAGGGCCGCCTCTGGGAGGTCGAGATGGGGCCGCGGCATGGCGATGAGTTGAACCTTGTGACGCCGGGCGCCAATTTCGGCTACCCGCTTGCCTCCAATGGCACACATTATGACGGGCGGGATATTCCCGATCACGCGCCCGGAGACGGGTTTGTCGCGCCCAAGGTTTTCTGGGTGCCCGCGATTTCGCCGGGAAGCCTGATGGTCTATCGCGGTGCGGCTTTTCCGAACTGGAAGGGGGATGCCTTTATTGGTGCGCTTGGTGGCAAGGCGCTGGTGCGTGTCGATCTGGATGGAGATCAGGCAACAAAGGCAGACCATTGGCCAATGGATAATCGTATTCGCGAAGTCGATCAATCGCCAGACGGCCATATCTGGCTGCTGGAAGATGGGGCGAACGGGCGACTGCTAAAGCTATCCCCCAAGGGTTGAACGGCGGCGGTGGTCAGGCCCGAATATAGCGGAAATACCACACATCATGACCGAACACGTTGCGCGCCTTGCGTTCATAGCGCGTTTCCGGCCAATCGTCGGGGCGCACCAGAAAGTCGCTCGCGCTGTTCGCCTGCCAGATGAAATCGCGGCGTTTGTCCATCTGCATCATCGCCCAGCGGCAATAGATGGGGTGGTCGGTGCCAAAGCGAAATTCGCCGCCCGGCTTTAATTTGGCGGCGATCATATCGAGCGGGCCGGGGTTCATCATCCGCCGCTTGGCGTGGCGCGCTTTGGGCCAGGGATCGGGATGAAGCAGATAGACGCGCTCAAGCGAGGCGTCGGGGAGCCGTCCAAGCGCATCAAGTGCATCACCCATGTGGATGCGGACATTGTCGAGTGCCTTGTCGCGAATGTGGAGCAGCGCGCCAACCACGCCATTGACGAAGGGCTCGCACCCGATGAGGCCGTGGTCTGGGCGGAGGCCTGCCTGAAACGCCAGATGCTCACCCGCGCCAAAGCCGATTTCAAACTCAAGCGGGCGATCATCCCCAAAAAGCGCGCGGGCATCGAGAGTGCCTTCAGGCACAGCGACCTGCGGCAAAAATTCATCGACCAGTGCCTGCTGGCCTGCCCGCAGCTTGTGGCCCTTGGCGCGGCCATAAAGACGGTTGAGGGTGGTGGGACCAGTTATCTGCGCGGTTTGCACGGCTTGCCTTCATATTCGAAACGATGTTGGGCGTAGCCCTTACCGTTCCAGCGCACGACTGGAAAGCAGAAGCCGGGGCCGCCAATCAAAAGATCGGGCCAGTTGCCCAATCCTTTTGTTTTCAGCACGTCCACCATGCCCGTGCCCTCGGTCATCTTGCGCCATTTTCCATCGGCCTGCTTGCTGACGAGCACATAGCCCATGCCGGTATTGCCGTAGCAAAAGCTGCTGCTTTCCACGATGATGGCTTCAAGGCGACCATCACCATTCAGGTCGCGCGCGGTTTCAATCTCGCCGGGGGCGTAGCTCGCCGTGCCGGGGTCGTCGCACAACTTCCATATGGCACCCTTGCGAACAAAGCCGGCTGCTTTGAAGGCGGCGATGCGATCAGCGGGCGAAAGTGCGGGCGTTGAGGCGGATGCGGCCGCCATGGCAAGGAGAGTGATGAACATGAGAGCCTCCCGATTCGTGAGGCGCCCAGCGTAGCGCGATTTCGGCAGATACGGAAACAGCGGCGCCCCGCAAGATATGAAATGCAATTAAGTATCCGTTATTCATTCATTTGTATTCAAATTGATATGAATTCAGGCGCGATATTCTTTTGGGTGCTTCCCGCGATGTATATCGTTTTTACCCTCGTCTTTGCGGCCATCGCACAGGCGGAGGGCGGACTGGCGTCTGCGCGCAAGGGCGCTGCCGCATTTGGCATCGGCGTTCTGGCGATTATTCTGGATACGCAGCGGTCACTTTTTCCGGGCTGGTTTTTTACGCTGGCCGTGCCGCTCCACTGGATGGTGCTGATCTTCGCCGCCGACGCGTTTCTTGCGCGCCATGGCGACAGGACACCATGGCGGCCGGCGGCGGCACTGTTCGCCATCGGTCTGGCGATCAACCTTTATGCGACCTTCGTGGTCAACAGCGTGCAAATTCGCGTGCCCAATGCGAGCACGGTGGCCATATTGCTGCTTACTCTGGCGCTGCCGCGCTTCTACCGGCGCGACATGAAGCTGCTCGACAAGCTGATTGCAGCGGCCATCACGGCGAGCTGGCTGTGCTATATCATCCGCTTTGCGTCTTACTTCACGCTCGATCAGTCGCAGGAATATATGCGCCACGCCTTGTGGTCGCAGTATATGATTATGTTCTACTTCACATCGGGCATCACGGCGCTGACGCTGGCCTTTTTGTTGGTGCTGGCCATCACGTCAGATCTGGTGGCGCGGCACCATGCCGCTTCCACGGTTGATGCGCTTACCGGTCTCGCCAATCGCCGCGGCTTTGAACAGCTTATCGACCAGCAGGGCGCATCGGGGCAGGGCGTGGGCGCTGTGATGATGATCGATCTCGATCGCTTCAAGCTCATCAACGACACATATGGCCATGCCGCGGGCGATGCGGTGCTGGTCGCGGCGGCGCGCACCCTGGCGCAGGGCTGCACAGGTCTGGGCAGCGTGGCGCGGCTGGGCGGCGAGGAATTCGTTGTGATTGTGCCCTTTGTCTATGCCGACGGGGCAGAGCAGATGGCGCAATTGCTGCTGACGGCGCTTGCCGAAACAGTGCCGCCCGCCCCCCATGCCGACATCCGTTTTACGGCCAGCATCGGCGTTGCCGCGCGGGCTGTGGGCGAGACGGTGGGCGAGGCGATGCGCCGGGCAGATATGGCGCTCTACGAGGCGAAAAATGCCGGGCGGGCGCGGGTCCAGCTGGCAAGGGACGATACGCCCTCTCGTCAGCTGGACGCCGCGTGAACCAAGGTTAGAGCGCGGCCTTCAGATCGTCGATCAGGTCGGTGCGTTCCCACGGGAAGAAATCACCTTCCGCCGTGCGGCCGAAATGGCCATAGGCTGCCGTCTTGCGATAGATCGGCTTGTTGAGGCCCAGATGCGTGCGGATGCCGCGCGGGGTGAGGCCGCCAAGCTTGCTGATCGACTGGATTGCCGCTTCGATCTTGTCATCGCCCACGGTGCCCGTGCCGTGCGTATCGACATAAAGCGAAAGCGGTGCCGACACGCCGATGGCATAGGCCAGCTGGATGGTGCAGCGCTTGGCAAGCCCCGCTGCCACGATGTTCTTGGCGAGATAGCGCGTGATATAGGCTGCCGAACGGTCAACCTTGGTCGGGTCTTTGCCGGAGAAGGCACCGCCGCCATGCGGGGCAGCCCCGCCATAGGTGTCGACGATGATCTTGCGACCGGTAAGACCCGCATCGCCATCCGGCCCGCCAATTTCAAAGCTGCCCGTTGGGTTGATGTGATAAACGGTCGCGTCCGAAAGGAGCGCGGCGGGAATAACGTCTGCCACCACCTTTTTCACATAGGCCTTGAGTGTGGCTTCTTCGGCACCCTTGTCATAGCCCTTGGCGTGCTGCGTCGAAACGACGATGGCAGTCGCCGCGACCGGCTTGCCATTATCAAACTTCAGCGTGACCTGGCTCTTGGTGTCGGGTTCGAGGAAGGGCGCCGCACCTGAGTGACGGTCAGCCGCCATGCGCTCAAGGATCTTGTGGCTGTAATAGAGCGTTGCGGGCATCAGGTCGGGCGTTTCATCGCAGGCGAAGCCGAACATGATGCCCTGGTCGCCAGCGCCTTCATCCTTGTTGCCCGACGCATCGACGCCCTGCGCGATGTGCGCGGACTGGCCGTGCAGGTTGTTTTCAAAGCGCAGCGTCTGCCAGTGGAAGCCATCCTGCGCATAGCCGATGTCCTTCACGACATTGCGGACGGTGGCTTCGATTTCTTCCCTGGCGCCCGGTGCCCAGGCGCCATTTTCATAAACGCCCTTGCAGCGGATTTCGCCCGCGAGGACAACAAGCTGGGTCGTCGTCAGCGTTTCGCAGGCGATGCGCGCTTCGGGGTCTTTGGAGAGGAAGAGATCAACGATGGCATCCGAAATCTGGTCCGACACCTTGTCGGGATGGCCTTCGGAAACGCTTTCGGAGGTGAAGAGGTAGTTGGAACGCATGGTTTTTCCAGTCACTGATTGCTGTGTCTGCGTATAAAGAAATCTTTATGTGCGGCGTCGCCCTTAACGCAGGCGGCGCCCAAGTGCAATTCCCGTGATCGCAAGAAGCAGCGCAAAGCCAAGTGGAAGAAGGTTACCCAAGCGCGCAAAGAGCGTTGGCGCATGGGCGACCGGAAGGCGCGTCTGGATGAACCCCGGCTGTTGATAGGGGAGCGATTCGAGAATGGACCCATTCGCATCGATGACGGCGGAAATGCCGGTTGGCGTCGCGCGGACAATGGGCAAGCCCTCTTCAATCGCGCGCAGCCGGGCCTGCGCCAGATGCTGCGGCGGCCCCCAGCTGCCAAACCATGCGTCGTTTGAAGGGTTGAAGATGAAGCCGGGGCGGTTGCGGCGCTCGACGACCTGCCCCGAAAAGATGATTTCATAGCAAATCTGAAGGCCAACCGCACCAAAGCCCGGCACGGCGATGCTCTTTGCTCCCGGTCCCGGCCAGAAGTCGAGATCGCCCGGCACCAGCCGCGAAAGGCCGATGGCCGAGAGAATGGGGCGCATCGGCAGATATTCGCCATAAGGCACAAGGTGCGCCTTGTCGTAGCGCGCCGCGATGCTGCCATTGGCGAGCAGCGCGAACACGCTGTTGCGCGCGCCGACGAGATCGCCTGTCTTGTCATATTCAAGCGCGACGCCGCCCGTCAGCAGCGCGTCCTTCGGCCCCAGCAGTGTTGCGAGCCGCGCGCGCGCCCATGCTTCTTCCTCGATATAATCGGGGATGGCCGCTTCGGGCCACAGGATGAGGCGCGGCGTGCGCTGTGGTGCGCCGGTCATCGCTTCGAGCTTGCGGAAGTTGAGCGCGTCGAACGCCGGTTTGTGCTTGTCCTGCTGGCCGATATTGGGCTGCACCACGCGGATGAGCGGCCGGTGCGGATCGGGCGCTGGGGCGGGCGCAATCAGCGCAGGCAGCGCAAAGGCAAGTGCGGCGACGGGCAGGGCGGCAGCGGCCCCCGCACCTTTCCAATCGCGCTTCACAAGCAGCAGAAGTGACGCCGCCACAAGCACCACAAGGGCCGACAGTCCATAGGTGCCGATGAGGCGGGAGGCTTGCCCCGCTTGTCCGGCGATCACGCCCAGCGGGTTCCACGCAAATCCGGTGAACACCGTGGCGCGCAGCCATTCAGTCACGCTCCATGCGGCGGCAAAGAGAAAGCCGAAGCGCGTCAGGCTGTCACGCCCATGCCGCCATGCGAGGCCTGCCGCCATCGCCGGATAGACCGCGAGGTAAAGCGACAGCGCGACCACCGCGACCCAGCCGAGCCAGTGCGGCATCGCATCCTGATAGGCGAAGGACCCGGCAATCCAGTTCAGTCCCACGGTGAAATGGCCAACCGCGAACCAATAGCCCCGCGCCAGTGCGCCGCGCAGATCGGGCGCGGTGATGATGAGGTGAAGGAGCATCGCAAAGCAGGCGAGCGTCAGCGGCCAGAGGCCGAGCGGCGCAAATCCCGTCGCCGAGGCAAGGCCTGCGATGAGGGCGAGTGTCTTGGGGAAACGCAGCACGGCGGCAGGGCTAAAGCGGGCGCGGTGCAAATTCAATATTTGTCTGCACCGGGACTGTCGGTAAGAAAGCCCTATGCGCCCGTTTCACCTTGCCTTTCCCGTTCATGATCTTGAGGCCGCCCGCGCCTTTTACCGGGGTGTGCTGGGCTGCGGCGAGGGGCGCAGTTCGGAGCATTGGATCGATTTTGATCTTTATGGCCATCAGATCGTGGCGCATCTCAACCCCGATGCGCGCGCGGTGGCTGCGACCAATCCGGTCGATGGACATAATGTGCCCGTGCCGCATTTCGGTGTGGTGCTGACGATGCCGCAATGGGAGGAACTGGCCGAGCGCGTCCGCGCGGCGGGTATATCCTTTGGCATTGCGCCTTATGTCCGCTTCAAAGGGTTGCCGGGTGAGCAGGCGACGATGTTCTTTCTCGATCCCAGCGGCAACGCGCTTGAGTTCAAGGCCTTTTCTGATGACGCGATGTTGTTTGCGACGGGGTAAAGCGAGCAAACTCCGCGTCATGCCAGTGCAGGCTGGCATCTCTTTTTCCCGACCATCGAGGCCCCGGCCTGCGCTGGGGTGACGATTCGCCCATGCACGCGCCCCACCGCGTCGCTCTGCCCGTTTTGCGCCTGTTCCACCGTGGAAGTGGAGGAAGTTGAGGCCAGAGGGGCGGCTGAAAATCGTGGTGATGAGGTTCGCAACCCAGCGCGCCAGAATGCGCACAATGGCGGGAAACACACTTGCCTGATTGCCACCATGATCCATCGCCAACCTCCTTCGTTTTCACACGATGGGGCCTCGCATATTCTTGGCGAAATAGGACAGCGAAATAGGATTTGGGAGTATTGGGCGAACAGGAAAAGGGCAGGACTTCGACAAGCTCAGTCCAAATGGTGGGGTGGGGCGCCTGAAAAACTCTCCCACCCGTTCGGGCTGAGCTTGTCGAAGCCCTGCCCTTCCGCTGTTTGCCAGCGCGGGCTGGCATCTTCTGTGCTCCGTGACAACGAGACCCCAGCCTGCGCTGGGGTGACGATAAGGGGGGACTTGCTTTATTTCTCCGTCATGCCAGCGCAGGCTGGCATCTCGTGTTCAAGG